>MHXZ01000077.1 GCA_001825665.1 Planctomycetes bacterium GWF2_41_51
TTATTCAACGTTTAATTGGCTTGACATTTTACGGCATATAAATAGAGTTATAATCAATGGCAAAGAACCTATACATAATCGACGGACATTCACATATTTACGCGGCTTATTATGCGCCTATGAGTCAAAGGCTGGTTAGTCCCAAAGGCGAACCAACCAAAGCGGCGTATATTTTCACAACAATAATTCTCAAACTGCTGGAGAGCAGAAAACCGGATATGATTGTTGTGGCGATGGATTCGCCTGAGCCGAGTTTTCGCGCAGAAATGTATAAAGAATATAAGGCGCACAGGTCACCGATGCCGGAAGATATGCCTGTGCAAATTAAACGAATCGAGCAGATTCTCGAAGCGATGAAAATTCCCATTATTCGCCAAAGCACGTTTGAAGCGGATGATATAATCGGGACGCTGGCTGACAAAGCGGCTAAGGAAGGTTTTGAAGTATTCATCTGTTCCAAAGACAAGGATATGATTCAACTGATGTGCAGCAAAGGCGTTTATATGTATGACGCGAGGAACGATATTGTTACAGATGCCGAATCATTCAAAAGGGAAACGGGGCTTGCGCCCGCGCAATTTGTAGATGTACTCGCATTGCAGGGAGATAAAGCTGATAACGTGCCGGGGGTTCCGGATGTGGGGCCTAAAACAGCAATAGACTGGATAATAAAATATGGGTCTTTGGAAAATCTATACGAGCATTCGAATGAAATCACGGGCAAACGCGGCGATAATCTGCGGAATGCAAAAGAATTGGCTTTTCTGAGTAAAAAACTTGTTACAATTAATTGTCAGATGCCGGTTGAAATCGATAAAGACGGTTTTACTGTAAAACAATTCGATGAAGCAAAACTTGCGGCGATTTTTACGGAACTGGGATTTAACAGGCTGATGTCGCAAATGAATATAAAACCTGCTGAAACGACAGCCGGGACAATGGGAATGGAATTGCCGTTTGAAACAGCCGGCGAGACCAAATCAATAAAAACAGTCAAGCACGGTTACCGGTTAATTGATACACCGGAAAAGCTTGAAGAATTTACGACCGAATTGAAAAAGCAAAAAATGTTCACGGTCGATACTGAAACAACATCTATATCTGCCCATCGTGCAGAGCTTGTGGGCTTGAGTTTTTCATGGCAGGCGCATAGCGGTTATTACATTGCTGTAAAAGGGCCGATGATGGCAAAGCAGCTTGGTTTGTCGGCTGTTCGGGAAAAAATTGCTTCGATTCTGGCTGATGAGAAAATCAAAAAAATCTGCCAGAACGCAAAATACGATATGATTGTTCTGAACAACTCTGGTATGCCGATGAAGGGGCTTATCTTCGACACCATGATAGCTTCTTATGTTCTCGAGGCTGAGCGAAGAAGTCATTCGCTGGATAATATGTCAATGGATCTGCTGCATTATCAGTGTGTTCCTATTTCTGATTTGATTGGAAAAGGTAAAAACCAAATGAGTTTCGATATGGTTGATACCATCTCGGCATGCGATTATTCGTGCGAGGATGTAGATTTGACTTTGCAGCTTTATCATTATTTCACTGCTAAACTCGAGCAGGAACCGACATTAAAAAAACTTTTTGAAGAAATCGAAATGCCGCTTGTCGATGTGCTGACGAAAATGGAACTTAACGGCGTAAAGCTTGATGTGCCGATTCTTAAAAAATTATCTGTTGAAATTGATGACCAACTCGAGCTTCTAAGTGCAAGCATTCATAAACATGCAGGCAGGGCATTTAATATTGATTCGCCCAAACAGCTTGCGGATGTGCTTTTCGATGGGCTTGGGCTGAATCCGCCTCGGCAGGGCAAAACCGGTTTTAGTACCGATGCCGATGTTCTTGACGAACTTTTGGGACAGCACCCGATTATCGAACTTATGATTCAATATCGTCAGTTGAGCAAACTCAAAAACACTTATACCGATAAACTCGGTTCGCTTATCAGCTCTCGGACGGGAAGAGTACACGCCAGTTTTAATCAAACGATAACGGCAACCGGCAGGCTCAGCTCATCCGACCCTAATTTGCAGAATATTCCAATCAGGACCGAAATTGGCAAAAAGATTCGAAGTGCATTCGTAGCAGAGAAAAAGGAAGATAAAATTATCAGTCTCGATTATTCGCAAATAGAACTTCGGATGGTTGCGCATTTTAGTGATGATAAAGAGCTTAAAAAGGCGTTTGCAAAAGATATGGATATCCACAGTTTTGTCGCATCGCAGATTTATAATGTTGATATTAGAGATGTTACTTCTGAAATGCGATCGCGGTGCAAGGCGGTCAATTTCGGTTTGATTTACGGACAGGGTGCTTTCGGCCTGAGTAAAACGACAGGTATGAACGTCGGTGAGGCAAAAAAATTCATCGATGAGTATTTCGCAAAATATAATTCCATTCAGCAGTTTAAAAAAGATGCTATCGATATCGCGAAAAAAACAGGCTATGCTGAGACAATCTGCGGCAGGAGAAGAATAATCAGCGGGCTTGACAGCAGGAATGGAAATGTTCGCGCGTTGGCGGAAAGACTTGTGATTAATACATTGGTGCAAGGCTCGGCGGCGGATTTGATTAAAATAGCGATGATAAGAATCCAAAAACGCATCGAACAGGAAAGACTTTTAGTGAAAATGATTTTGCAAATTCACGATGAGCTTGTTTTCGAAGCAAACGGCAGTAAGGCTGAAGAATTGGCAAAAATTTTCAGTGACGAAATGATCGGGGCAATAAAACTTAATGTGCCGCTAAAAGTAGATATCAACATTGGCGAAAACTGGCTTTCGGAGTAAAATTATGAAACATATTAAATGGCAGATTGTTCTTGGTTTGTCGCTGATTTGCCTGTCAGCAGTATTGTATTATATTCACTACCTTATCTTTCGAGATGCTCATCACATATTTATATATCTTCTGGGCGATATAGCCTTTATTTCAATCGACGTGCTGCTTGTTACTCTGATAATTCATAATCTTCTCAGCGTTCGTGAAAAGAAAAACAAAATGGCTAAGCTGAATATGGTTATCGGAGCGTTCTTCAGCGATGCAGGCACAAAACTTGCAGAGAAGTTTTTTGAACTCGATCCAGATGCAGAGCGAATTCAAAATCAGCTTGTTATCGAACAGGACTGGACGAATGAAAGATTTGCCCTGGCAGTTACGCATCTGCATAAACATGAATATAATATGCATATAGACAGGGCTGATTTAGAGGAACTTAGAACTTATCTGCTTGGGAAACGAAGTTCTTTAATGCGGCTGCTCGAAAATCCTAATCTGCTCGAACATGATAGATTTACAAATATGCTCTGGGCCGTTTTTCATTTGACTGAAGAGTTGATTCACAGACAGAGTTTGAAAGATTTGCCGGAAAACGACAAAAAAACACCTGCTCGGTGATATGAAAAGAGCTTATAAAGCGATTGTTTTCGAGTGGATTGAATATGCTAAACATCTGCGAACGGCATATCCATATTTGTTCAGCCTCGCGATGCGAACCAATCCATTTAATCCAAACGCATCGATATATGTGTCCTGATAATTGTTAGAGACCCATGATTTTTATTAGCGATTTTGCATTATTGACAGCATAGGCATTTAAATCGTTGTTGAAATAGACATAGCAAGATTTCTCTTTTTTATTTTTCTCTATCCATGCAGCCCATTCTTTAAGCATCTTATCGGGATATGAACCGCTGTATTTGCCGCTGGTGCCGTGAAAACGTATATAAATCATATTGCCTGTAATAACGCGCGGCGTTTGGCTTTCGCCCATATCATAAACACAAAATGCCGCACCAAAATCATCGAGCAGCGAAAAACAATCATCATCGTACCATGAATTGTTTCGGAATTCGAAAACACATTGTTTCTGCTTTTTGAGTAAAGGAAGAAAATCCTTTAGTACTTCCAAATCTTTTTTAAACGAGGGCGGAAGCTGAAACAATATTGGACCGAGTTTTTCTTTTAATGCAGAAATAGTATTTAAAAAATCATTTGTCTGCCGTTCTACATTTCTTAATTTTTTCAGATGAGTTATATATCGATTCGCCTTAACAGCATAAATAAAATTATCCGGGCAGGAATCATACCATTTCTTTACTGCTGAATCTGTCGGGAAACGATAATACGAATTGTTTAACTCCACTGTATCGAAGTTTTCTGTGTAGTATTTAAACCATTTGCTTTTCGGCAAATCTTCCGGATAAAAACGCCCATGCCAGTGATTATAGTACCAGCCGCTGGTTCCTATGCGAATTTGATTACTTGTTTTTGACTTTGACATAAAGTATATTTAATCGTTTATTCGGAAAGAAAATTATGGGAAATTTCCCTGAAAATATAGCGAAAATACTTATATTTACCGGAGCGGTACTGATTTTTGCAGGCCTTGCGTTTTTTGCGCTGACTAAAATGGGATTTTTCCGGCTGCCGGGCGATATGGAATGGGGCGGCAAGAACTGGAAAATATATTTTCCAATCACAACATCTATTGTCATCTCTATAATACTTACACTTGTTTTTTGGCTTATTGATCATCTGAGAAAATAAACCTATGCTGCAATTATTCAAAGACAAAAATTTCATTCGCCTGTGCATGGCGGCTTTTTTTATGAGTTCGTGCCTTCAGCTTATTTGGGTTGTCATGCCTTTTGTTGTGAAAGCGATGGAAGGCAGCGATACGGAGGTCGGATTATGCTTTATGGGACAAATGGGGGTGTACGTTGTTTTCTGTGTAATAGCGGCAATCGCAATTCACAGGTTGAAACCTAAAAAAGTTTTGCTGGCAAGCACAGCGGTTCAAACCGTAATCGTTTGCACAATGTATATGGTTATTAAAGGTGGAAGCAGATTATATTTCAGTCCTATTATGCAGCTTGTTCTGCTTATGTCATTTATAGGCCTTATAACAGCTTTTTACTGGCCTGTGCTGATGGGGTGGATTTCGACCGGGCACGAAGGCACGGAACTGACAAAAAGGTTTGGCTTCTATAATGTAACATGGGGAATGGCCAATATGCTGTTGCCAATCGTCGGCGGATATCTGATGGAAATCAATTATCTTATGCCTATTGCCGCAGCCGTAATTATGATGATTTTATGCATGGGCTCCGTGGCAACAATCCAAAAAACAAGAGTCGGTGCTAAAATTGAAGCTATCAAGCAAGCTGAAGTTTCTGATAAACTTAATCCGGCTCAAAGGCAATTTGTTTTTATGTCAAAGGTTGCACTTTTCGCCGTTTTTGTTTGTGTCGGGATTTTCAGAAGCCAACTTGGAATCCTTTATAAATACGAGCTTGGCTTTTCGGAATCGATTTACGGCTGGTCTATTTCGCTGATGTGCCTTTTCAATGTTATCTTTTTCTATATTATGGGCAGAGGTCACTGGTGGCATTATAAAAAAGGATTCTTCGTAGCATCACAGGTTTTAACGGTGGTGTGCCTGGTAATGATTGTTCTGTCGCGTAACCTTTTTGTACAGCTTGCAGCGGCAGGTTTGACGGGCATTACCTATGCTGCTGCATACAGTTCACATCAATATTATGGTGTTTCGGGCGGAAAGAATCGTTCACGGTTAATGGCGATTCATGAAATAATTCTTGGGGCGGGTTACGCATCAGGTTCACTGCTGGGCGGGGTATTCAGTGATCATTTTGGCAGAAATTGGCCTTATATATTCGGCGCTATTGTTATTGCGGCGGCAGGTGTGATACAAATATCAATCTGGTTTGCGTTAAAGCGAAATCAGAATTCATCGAACGCGCATACATCTTTTTTGACATCGCCGACATAAAATCTGCCATCATTGTAAATGAAACTCAAAATCGTATCGAGCTGACTTATTGTAAAGGTTCGGTCATTTGAAACAACCGCGATGCCCAGTACCGCCATTTGCTTATTATCGAGGCGGTCAATCTCGGCGGCCGAAACATTGAATCGACTCTTGAGTCTGCCTATAACGCTTTTGACAATCATTCTCTTTTCTTTTAGCGTTGCGACACCCTGTAGATGAATGCAAATTCTGGCGGAACCTGTAAACATTTATCCTCGTGGATGAAATTTTTTATGGATACTTCGCAATCTATCCTGATCAACGTGAGTATAAATCTGTGTTGTGGCTATATCGACGTGGCCGAGCATTTCCTGAACGCTGCGTAAATCCGCACCGCCGCTCAAAAGATGGGTTGCAAAGCAATGGCGAAGGGTGTGAGTTGTCATTTGACGCGAAAGACCTGTCAGGCGAGCATACTTTTTAACTATCCGCCAAATTTCGATTCTGCTTAAGACTTTGCCGGTTCTCGAAAGGAAAAGAAAATCTCCGCTGAATGGTTTGACAAGTTTCGGCCTAAGCTGCTGAATGTATTGTTCGACAGCGGCGACGGCAGTTTTATTCATTGGTACGACTCTTTCCTTATTTCCTTTGCCAAAACATCTTATATATCCGATTTTCAAATTTACATCGCCTATTTTCAAGCCCGCGACTTCGCTCGCTCTTGTTCCGGTAGCATAAAGTAATTCGAGCAGGGCACGGTCGCGGGAAAAATATGGTTCTTTTTCATCGGGGCATTCTATAAGTCGGGCGACCTGGTCTTTGCTGCAAATAACGGGCAATTTCTGCCAGAGTTTCGGACTTTCAAGAAAAATGGTCAAATCATCGGTTATATGGCCGCTCATTTTACAAAATCTCAAAAACATCTTTATGGCAACAACGGAACGATTAATGGAAGCCTCGGCCTTGCCTTGTTTTGCGAGTTTTTTTGAATAATCGTACAAGATATTCGTTGTAATTTTATCAGGGTGTTTGACGCTATTGGAATCGCAAAAAATCGCAAAATCTCTCAAATCCCGGCCGTAACCGAGAATTGTATTGTTGCTAAGTCCTGCTTCCACAGTGAGATAATTCAAAAAAGCCTGGACTATTCTGCCAAATGAATATTCGCTTAGCTCTGTATTTAAATTCTGCGTTTGAGACATAAAAATCCGTAAATGTTTAAGAGTTATAGGTTTATATTCGTCAAAATAGTATCCCATACGTTAATATTTCGGCTTGTGAGTTGGGTCTTTAATGTTTATAATCCTCTTATATTTAAAGGATTTAATATGAAAAAGATGGCTATTGTTCTTTTTGTTTTCAGTTTTTTAATGCAGGGATGCGGAAAACAACGGCAAATCGCTCCAGAGCCTAAGTGCCTATCAGGACAAGAGATAGACGCGGTTATGAAATCGGCGGAAAAAGCTCTTATAAGGATGAATTTTGTTATTGATAAATCCGATGCGAATCTTGCGCTGATTGTTACAAAACCGCTGGCAGGAGCGCAGTTTTTTGAATTTTGGCGCAAGGACAGCGCAGGGGGATACAACAAGGCATTGTCAAGTATTCATAGTCTTCAGCGGACAGTTGAATTGGGCTTTTCCGGCATGGGCAGCGAAATCTGTATAAATCCAAAAGTCAAAGTTGAAAGACTTTCGATTCCTGAAAAGGAAATAGACAGCGCCGGCAGAGCATACAGCATGTTCTCAGCGAGCGACGACACCACTCAAAACCTGTCTCTCAATGATGAACAGGAAAAGAAAATGGATTGGGTCGATCTCGGCAGAGATTATCAACTCGAAACCGTAATTCTTGATAGAATAGAAAAGCAAATCAACAAAGACACAAAGAAAGGCAACAAAAGATGAATGTACTGGTTTGCGGAGGAGCGGGATACATTGGAAGCAATATGACGGCTATACTTGCGGAGAAAGGACATAAGCCGATCGTATTCGATAATTTCAGCAAAGGTCACAAAGACGCAATTAAAGGACATGAATTAGTCGAAGGCGACCTTGCAGATTTGGGGCTGCTCGTAAAAGTTTTGAAAGAGAAAAAAATAGAGGCGGTAATGCACTTTGCCGCTTTTATCGAGGTTGGCGAATCCTGCACTAAGCCGCTGGAATACTATCGCAACAATTTTTCAAATACGAGAACGCTGCTTGAGGCAATGGAAAAAACGGAAGTTCGTAAGTTTGTGTTCAGCAGTACGGCAGCGACTTACGGTATGCCTAAAGAGGTTCCAATTACAGAAGACCTTCATAAAGAAC
This sequence comes from Planctomycetes bacterium GWF2_41_51, assembly GCA_001825665.1. Classification (GTDB taxonomy): domain Bacteria; phylum Planctomycetota; class Phycisphaerae; order Sedimentisphaerales; family UBA12454; genus UBA12454. Next base: position 8,086 of record MHXZ01000077.1, read on the forward strand.
CAATAAATCCTTACGGCGAATCGAAATGGGCAGTTGAGCGGATGTGTCATTTTCAAAGCCTTACCGGAAGATTAAATTATGCTGCTTTGCGATATTTCAATGCTTGCGGAGCAGGAGGAAATGGGACTATCGGCGAAGACCATACACCTGAATCGCATCTGATTCCGCTGGTTATAGCGGCTGCGATGGGCAAACGTGAAGATATAAAAGTTTTCGGCACAGATTATCCGACGCCTGACGGGACGTGCATTCGGGATTATATTCATATCGAAGATTTGTGCTCGGCGCATCTGCTGGCTCTTGAAAAACTCGATACAAATTCCGAGCTTGTTTTCAATCTCGGCAATGGCAAAGGGTATTCAGTTCGGGAAGTGATAGAGACAGTTAAAAAAGTTTCGGGGAAAAACGTAAAAGTTACTGAAGTTGCCCGCAGACCGGGAGATCCCCCTGTGCTTACGGCTGACGCATCGAAGGCAATCAGAGAACTCGGCTGGAAGGTCAAATATCCGCAACTTGAGAAAATCGTGGAAACCGCGTGGTTATGGCATAGCAGAAATCCGCAGGGGTACACCCTTTAGGATGGTAAATTCCGCGATTGAAATGTAAATTATTTTCAAAGGTACTTATCCGCGGATTAACCAAAAATAGATTAGGAAAACAAAATGAAAGAAGCAAAAAAAACAGCTATAACGTTCCTTGAAAAATATGAGATGCACCATCGGAATATCGATATAGGAAAAAATGTGCAGGCATTTCTCGATGAAATGCGGCTGGGGCTGGAAGGTCAAAAAAGTTCGCTCGATATGATTCCGACTTTTATCGAAGTGAAAAACAATATTCCGGTAAATAAGCCTGTGATAGTGATTGACGCAGGCGGTACTAATTTTCGATGCGCATCTGTTCATTTTAACGAAAAAAAAGAGCCTGTTATTGAAAATCTGAATAAGCAGATAATGCCCGGCGTTGAGAAGGAGGTAACGAAGGAAGAATTTTTCGATACTATGGCGTATTATATCAGGGATATAATTAACATATCAGATAAAATCGGATTTTGTTTTTCTTATCCTACAGAGATTCTGCCAAACAAAGACGGCAAACTTCTGCGTTTTGCCAAAGAGATAAAGATCAAGCAGGTGCTCGGACAGACAATAGGGCAAAATCTTAATCTTGCTTTGCAGCGGATTGGTTTGGCTCCTGATAAACATGCGATAATTTTGAATGATACTGTCGCATCGCTGCTTAGCGGGATTGGTCATAAAAACAGAATATTCAGCGGCTATATCGGTTTTATTCTCGGAACAGGGACAAATTGCTGCTATATCGAAAAAAACAGTAATATAAAGAAACGCAATGACCTTGAATTGGCCGGCAGTCAAATTATAAATTGTGAATCAGGCGGATTCGGCAAATTCCAGAAAGGCGCAATCGACACCGCTTTCGACCAGTCAACGAACAATCCCGGTGTGCATGTATTTGAGAAATTTATTTCGGGCGCTTATCTGGGTTCGCTTTGCCTTTTGACACTGCAAACGGCGGCCAAAGACGGACTGTTCACGAGTGAAGTTGCTGACGGAATCGCAAATCTGAAAAACCTGAGCACAATAGAGATAAATGAATTTGTGTATTATCCCTATGGCTACAATAGACTTGCGAATATCTGCAAAAAAGGGAAAAACAACGACTTGCAAATCGTTTATTATATATGCGACTCATTGATTGAGCGGGCGGCTAAACTCAGCGCGATCAATCTGATAGCTATGGCATTGAAATCTGAATGCAATTCCAGTCCTGACAGGCCATTGTGCATTGTTGCCGAGGGTACGACATTCTATAACCTTAAAGGTCTAAAGAGCAGAACAGAATTTTATTTGAAGCAGCATCTTGAGAATGAGCTTGAAATTTATTATGACATCATCAGTGTCGAAAACGCGACTTTGATTGGCGCAGCAATAGCAGGTTTGACAAATTAGCGCAAGTTTTTTTGCGGCCAAAAAGGGCTTAATTGTTAAAAATTCGACTTGCGCAAATTTGCATAAATTGCATTAAATTTGGAATAATTTTGCTTAAAAAAGCGAAAAAAAACGCATAAAAGTGCCTAAAAAGCGTGTAAAAATCGCACTTTTTTATATTGGTTTTGGGTGCATTAAAGATTGAATGTTGAAATTTGATTAAAGGAGATTTCCATGGAGCGCGTAAGCAAATTTTCAGCTATCGTTTTTATTTTTAATTTTATTTTTGCTATCGGGTCTGTCAGGGCAGAAACAAGTTCGGCAGAGAATAAAATTCAGCAGGTTGCTCTTTTTAAAAACGGACTCGGATTTTTTATTTCACAAATAGAATGTCCGGAAGAAAAAATCTTTAGTGTAAATCTGGAAGCAGTACCATCGCATGGAACTTTCTGGGTTTCATATCCTGAAAAGGTGAAAATTGAAAGCCTTGTTTCAAAAGAGGCCCAAGTTGAAAAAACTCAGGACGCAATCAGTATAGCAGAATTATTAAAGGCCAATGCTGGACAAGCAGTCTCATTATTTGTGGAAGGTAATGAAGCATCGCCGATAAACGGCGTAATCACTCATTTTGCTGAAAACAGGCAGAGTCCTGAACAGCCCAGCCCTTATTTGCCATCACAATTATCTTATCGCTATTTGCCTCCTATTGAGCAGGCGAGTTTAATGATTGTTAAAACCGATACGGGCGATATAGCAATCAACCCGCAAATGGTTAAGAAAGTGAAATTTGCCAGCGGTGAAATCAAAAATAAATTCAGCAGCAGAGAAAAAACAATTCAACTGGAAGTGAGGACTGCATCCGAGAGCAGGGGCGAAAAACTTACATTGACTTATCTTGCCAAAGGGATTACGTGGGCGCCAAGTTATATGATAGATATAAGCGATAATGAGAAGGCGTACATTTCGGCCAAGGCTGAGGTGATAAATGAAATTTGCGATCTGAACAATGTGCAGGTGCAATTTGTTACCGGGTATCCGAATTTACAATTTGCCGATATTTTAAGCCCATTGGCAAAGAAAGAAAATCTCGCACAGTTTTTACAGGCGTTAAACCGAGGCTCGAGTGAATTTGGAGCTGCCGCAGTCGGAGGCGCGTTGTCAAATGTAATGCGGCAGAATGTTAAACTTTACGAATACGAAGATAAAAAAGCGGAGATGCCGGCTTATGGTGCGGCTCAAGCGGGAGTAAGCGCGGAAGATTTGTTCCTTTATCCTTTGGAAAATGTAAGTCTTGCTAAGGGGGAGGCGGGTTATTTTCCGCTTTTCACGGAATCGGTGAATTACAAACATATTTATCAATGGAATATATCTGATTATGTTCAGGAAGACGGGCAGTATTATTATAACAATCGCAGGCAGGAAAAAGAACCAGTGGAAACGGTGTGGCATTGTTTGAGACTGGAAAATTCGACCAGCCTGCCGTGGACAACTGCGCCTGCTGAAATAGTCAAAGATGGTTTTATTATTGGACAGGATACATTAGATTATGCTCCGCCCAAAACCAAAACGACTTTGAAAATTACGCAAGCGGCTAACGTAAAAGCAGAACAGATTGAACTTGAAACTGCGCGAAAACAGGATGCGCTGCAATTATACGGCAATCATTATGATTTGATAACGGTAGATGGAAAACTCTCTGTTTCGAATTTTCAGGATAAAGCGATTATCCTTGAAATAACAAAGATTCTATCCGGCGAGGTAAAATCATCTGAGCCTGAATCGCAAATCGACAGCCTTGCAAGCGGAGTAAGCAAGATGAATCCTACGAAAAAACTGGTATGGACGATTGAGCTTGAGCCGAATGAAAATAAACAGCTTAATTATGTTTACGATGTTTATGTTCGAAGATAAACCGATTGCAACAGCAATTAGATGTTTGAGGGAGCCTCTAATAATTTTAAGAATTGAGATTGCTTCGTCGTTTTTGGGCTAAAACGCCACAAAAACTCCTCGCAATGACAATTTTTAGAGGTTGTTTGATTCTGAAATAGCTTTTTGAAGAAGGTCGTTTAGGCCGAGGTTGGCTGACCATGTTTTTAAATATTTGTAATCAAGTGAATTTTTTTGTACAGACAATACGCCAATGATATCTGACCACTGGCGGTCGGAGACGCAATCGGATTGTTTATACCAATCGAGCTTTAGAAGTATAACATCTTCGGGAGAAACAAAGATTTGTTTCTTTTGCAAATTTCCTAATTGGAGTTTTCTGGAATGCGCAAACATCTGGATTTGAAACGCAGTTTCTTTTCTGACAAAAATATCTATCTTGAAAGCCGACGCTAAATGTATAACGTTAAAACTTGTTCGGTTTTTCAGTGCCTGCAGCATTGCATCTTTACTTATATAAAATTCATTTTTCAATGAGTCGAAAAGGCTATTACTCACAGAGTCAAATGGTTCGACAGTAATATCAGCATCCTGAGTGAACCTGGCAATGCCATAAGCTGAGCTTGCCATAGATCCGCCAATAGCATAAGCAATGTTCAGGCCTTCTAATGTATTGGTCAATTTCTCTAATACAGTTATATCCTGAGGATTATTCATTTTTGACGCTGCCGTAAGCCTCTTTATATAGTTGTTCACCTAAATGACGCTTTGCCCAAATGTGCCAGACTTCGGACTCGTTTGCATTGGGATATTGTGATTTTATTCCGGCCATTGAGAGAAGTTGTCCTGTTCGATATGCATCAAAAACCAACTCGATTCTTTTTTCCGGGCTCATTTTGCGATAAAGCTCGTATTGGATTTCAAGAACTTCTTTTGGTGTGTCGGTTTTCATTTTTTTAAATCCGCGTGGGCTAAAGCCCACCCTACAAAATCATAAATCAAATTAAAAAAGCCGGTGGTGGGATTCGAACCCAAAACCTCGGCTTTACGAAAGCCGCGCTCTACCGTTGAGCTACACCGGCGAAAAAAACGCTTTACGGTATCGGTTGCCCCTAAAGGGATTAAAACGAGGCTCGTTTCGTTTATCGTCAAACGTTTTACGTAATCATACCCGCGTTCCTTAACCGTATGGCGAACATAAGAATATAACTAATCATTTAAATTTTGTAAAGAAAAAGCCTTATTTTTAAAAATACTTGAATTATGTATAATGATGTGCTATAAAATATTGGTACAGTAAGTGAACCAATTTAAAATTATTATAATTTCTTATTCATAAAGGATTTGCGTAAATTATGTTGTATTGCAGCATTGGAAATCCGCAAATAAGTCTGAGCGCAGAAGATATGAAAGCCGGTCTTTTTTCGGCTCTTGAAAAGCTTGGCAGCCGGAAAAAAGTACTTGTACTTGGGCCTGATATTACACGGATGTATTCGCGGGCCGGCGAACTTACATATATGGCTTATGAATTTTACGGCGACAGGTTGACCGATATTCTTCCGGCACTTGGGACGCATGTTCCGATGACTGTCGAAGAAATAAAAAAAATGTACGGTCAAACGCCTGTCGGTCTTTTCAGGAATCATAACTGGCGGACTGATATTGTTACACTCGGGAATGTGCCGGGTGAATTTGTAAAAAAAGTAACGAAGGGTAAACTGGATTTTGACTGGCCTGCTCAGGTTAATAAACTGCTTGTCGAAGGCGGATTCGATTTAATCTTGTCAATTGGGCAGGTTGTGCCGCACGAAGTTGCGGGAATGGCGAATTATAATAAAAATATATTTGTGGGTACCGGCGGGCAGGAAGGCATTAACCGAAGCCATTTTATCGGCGCAGTCTGCAATATGGAAAAAATTATGGGCAGGGCTGATAATCCTGTGCGGCAGGTTCTTAATTATGCATCGGATAATTTTGCAAAACATCTCCCTATCGTTTATGTTCAGACTGTTATTGGGCCTGATGCTGAAAATAAAATGAGGACGAGAGGCTTGTTTGTCGGCGATGATATTGAATGCTTTAATAAGGCAAGCGAGCTTTCATTGCAGACGAATTTTATAATGCTCGAAAAGCCTATAAACAAAGCTGTCGTTTATCTCGACCCGCACGAATATAAAAGTACATGGCTGGGCAATAAAAGCATTTACAGAACAAGAATGGCGATGGCCGATAACGGGCATTTGATTGTCTTAGCGCCGGGAGTGAAGGAATTCGGCGAAGACAAGCAAATCGATTCGCTAATCAGAAAATATGGTTATGTAGGCACGGATAAAGTTTTAAACGCGGTTAAAAGCAATGACGATTTAAAAGCAAATTTAAGTGCTGCCGCTCATCTTATTCACGGTTCCAGCGAAGGCAGGTTTAAAATTACGTACTGCCCTGGCAAAATGACGAGAAAGGAAATTGAATCAGTCAATTTCGAATATGGCGATTTATCGGAAATGATGGAATTATATAATCCGGAAAATTTCAAGAATGGTTTTAATACAATGCCTGACGGAGAGGAAATGTTTTTTATTCCTAATCCGGGACTTGGTTTATGGGCATATAAAAATAGATTTAATCAATAAATAAGGAACAAAAAATGCCAAAAAAAGAAACTCCTAAATATGCTTTACTCGTCCCAACGAGTATGGGTATTCGGCTAACACCTGTTAATTCACAGCCTTTTCATTGCAGCGATACCTTTAAAATGCAGGCAACCAGCGCAGAAAGTAATGTAGCGTCTGTTTCTTCGTATCTTGGTATGCCAGTCAAGATTTTGACGGCGTTTGTTAAAGGCAGTCCTATTTCACATTTTATAAAGGACAATCTAAAAAGTCGTAGAATGGATTTTGAAGGTCGTGAGTTCGAACAGGGCGGGCCATGGGGTTATCGTCATCAAATTAATATGGCTGACAGCGGCTGGGGCTCACGCGGGCCGAGAGTTCATAATGACCGGGCCGGCGAAGTCGGCAGAGAACTTAGCGCAGACGATTTTGATTTTGAGAGAATTTTTGCTCAGGAAGGTGCAAAGATTGTCCATCTTTCCGGTTTGATTGCTGCGTTGTCTCCGAAGACGAGTAAATTCTGTCTTGATATTGCCAGAATTGCCAAGAAAAATGGTTCGTTAATATCATTTGACCTCAATCATAGAGCAAGTTTCTGGAAGGGCAGAGAAAAAGAGCTTTCAGAAACATTTGCTGAAATTTCATCCCTCAGCGATATCCTAATTGGTAATGAAGAAGATTTTCAGCTATGTCTTGGCATAGAAGGTCCTCAGGCCGGAGGTAAAGGGCTTGAAGATAAAATAGACAGCTTTAAAGAAATGATCAGCAGGGTGCAAAAGGCTTACCCGAATGCTACTTATTTTGGAACAACGCTTCGTGAGGTTATCTCGGCTAACAGCCATATGTGGGGTGCACTTGTTACTGACAAGAAGAGCTGGGAAATTATCAAGCCGCGCGAGATAGGCGTTCTCGACCGTATTGGCGGCGGTGATGGTTTTGTCGGCGGTTTGCTTTACGGCATACTCAAGGGCTGGGATGTAACAAAATGTGCGAGGTTCGGCTGGGCAACAGGAGCTCTTGCGACTACGATGCTTACCGACTATGCTCAACCTGCTGACGAAGAACAGGTGTGGAGTATATGGGAAGGTAACGCAAGAGTTAAACGTTAAAACCTTTGATATAAGAAATTGTGAATTTTACAAAAATATTTTTTTATTAAAAATACGGAGAACAAAAAAATGTCGAAAGCGGATATTGGTTTAATTGGTCTTGCGGTAATGGGTGAAAACCTGATTTTGAATATGGAAAGCAAAGGTTTCACCGTTGCATGCTTTAATCGCACTGTATCGAAGGTTGATGATTTTATTAACGGCAGGGCAAAAGGCAAAAATATAATCGGATGCCATTCAATTGAGGAACTTTGCGCAAATCTTCAAACGCCTCGCAAAGTTATGCTGATGGTTAAAGCTGGGCAGGCGGTTGATGATTTTATTGAGTTGGTACTGCCGCACCTTGAAAACGGAGATATCATTATAGACGGCGGAAACAGCCATTTCCCTGATACTACGCGAAGGACGAAATATGTCGAGAGCAAAGGCAAACTTTATATTGGTACAGGAGTTTCGGGCGGTGAAGAAGGCGCTTTGACAGGGCCGTCGATTATGCCGGGCGGTTCACCTGCGGCGTGGCCTGCTGTAAAGCCAATCTTCCAGAAGATATCGGCTCACACCGAAGACGGTGAACCATGCTGCGACTGGGTCGGTGAGAACGGCGCAGGACACTTTGTAAAAATGGTTCACAATGGAATTGAATACGGCGATATGCAGATGATTTGCGAAACGTACCAGATGATGAAACAGGGACTTGGTATGTCCAATGAAGAAATGCACAATGTGTTTGCTGAATGGAACAAGGGCGAACTTGATTCGTACCTTATTGAAATCACACGCGATATTCTCGGCTACAAAGACGAGCAGGGAAATGAAGTTGTCGATTTGATCCTCGATACAGCAGGGCAAAAGGGCACCGGCAAATGGACGGCTATTGCCGCTCTCGATGCGGGGCAGCCATTGACGCTGATTGGTGAAGCGGTTTTCGCAAGGTGTTTGTCGGCGATAAAAGAAGAACGCGTTGAAGCGGCGAAGATTCTTAAAGGGTCGGATAAGCCATTCAAAGGCGATAAGGCGAAAATGGTTGATGATTTGCGCAAAGCTCTTTATGCATCGAAAATCGTCAGCTACGCACAGGGTTATCAGCTTATGAGGGCGGCGGCAAAAGAATATGGATGGAATCTTAATTACGGTGGAATTGCTCTTATGTGGCGCGGCGGATGCATTATTCGCTCGGCATTTTTGGGCAAGATTAAATCAGCGTTCAAGAAGAATCCGAATCTTGTCAATCTGCTGCTCGACCCATTCTTTACCAGTGCAGTTAAAAAATCACAATTCGCATGGCGAAGAGTTGTTCGCGCGGCGGTCGATTTGGGAATTCCTATGCCTGCGATTTGCTCGGCTCTTTCTTATTACGACGGTTATCGTGCGGAAAGATTACCGGCGAATCTTTTACAGGCGCAAAGAGATTATTTCGGCGCTCATACTTATGAGCGAGTCGATAAACCTCGCGGCGAATTTTTCCATACGAACTGGACAGGACGCGGCGGCACAACAAGCGCTTCGACTTATATTGTATAAGGAATGAAATGACGCCAAGGGAAAGAGTAAAAGCCGCATTTGCTTTCGAGCAGCCGGATTGTACGCCCTGTGATTATTTCGGTACACCGGAAATTCATGCCGGATTGATGAAGCATTTCGGTATTAGTTCTATTTCGCAAATATATGATTGCCTGCAAACCGATATAAGGTACGTTAATCCGCCTTATATCGGCCCGAAGCAGCCGAAATACGATGACGGCTCGATAATTGATATTTGGGGCATAATCAAAAAGCCGATGCCGAATGAATATGGTGAATATGCAGAGCCTGTGAATCTGCCTTTTGCGAAATGGCAAACGGTTGAAGAAGCCGAGAATTATAATTGGCCGAGTCCCGACTGGTATGATTATGTTGCGATACCTGCGCTTTGCGAGCAGTATCCTGATCATGCAATTGCGACAGGAAGTTTTGGCGTTCAGGATTTTATTAATCAGGTTGCATACGGCAGGGGTGTTGAGCAGGTATTAATCGATATTGCAACTGAAAATCCGGTTTATATGTTTATCGTGCAAAAACGCCGCAAATTCTTTTTTGAGCATATTGAACGGATTCTCAAGGCTGCCAAAGGCAGGATAGATTTGGTTTTGTGCGGCGATGATTTCGGCACACAGCGTGCGCCGCTGATTTCGCCTGCGACGTTCGATAAAATTTTTGCCCCATTGAAAAAAGAATTTTTCGATATGGTGCATAGCTATGGCGCGAAAGTTTCTCATCATAGCTGCGGTTCGACAAGGCAATTATTTCCGTCTTTTATAAAGGCCGGTATGGACGCATTGCAGACGATTCAGCCGCAGGCGGCGGGAATGAATCCGTATGAATTGAAAAAAGAATTCGGCGGCAAAATTGTTCTGCACGGAGCTGTCGATGCGCAGGGATGGCTGCAAAAGGCGACTATTGTTGAAGTTGAAAATGAAGTAAATAATCTTATGGATATTGTCGGTAAAAACGGAGGATATGTTCTGGCACCAAGCCATAATATCCAGCCGGATACGCCGATTGAAAATGTCTTAGAGATTTACAGAACAGTTTCAAACAGAAGAAATAAATAAGATTTACATAAAAAAATAAAGCCCGCATTCGAAATTCGTTTGCGGGCTTTTTTTATCATCAAATTTTCTGTATTTTAATTTTAATGTTTGAAGTGGCGTTTGCCGGTAAAGACCATTGCGATGCCGTATTTATCGGCGGCGGCAATAACTTCATCATCTTTCTTTGAACCGCCGGGCTGGACGATGCAGGCAACGCCGTGCTTGGCGGCCTGGTCAACATTGTCCGGGAATGGGAAGAACGCATCAGAGCCCATTGCGCAGCCTTTCGGGTCTTCGGCTGAATTTTTGAACGCGATAAAGCCTGACTCGACACGGTTCATCTGCCCTGCACCAACACCGATAAGTCTCCTATCTTTCACGAGCGTTATAGTATTGCTCTTTACGTGTTTTGCTGTGAGCCATGCAATGCGCAAATCTTCAAGTTGTTCTTTGTTCGGTTTTATTTTTGTCGGATAAGTCAGCAGTGATGGTTCCCAGCCAACAAGGTCTCTATCCTGCAAGAGCATACCGCCAACGATGCAGCGAATATCGAATTCTCCGCAATCGGTTTTCGCTTTTTCGATTGCCGCAGTGGACATTATTCTTACACGTCTGCCCCATGGCTTTAATGTTCTGATTGTCTCGATAGCGTCATCGTCGAAACCGGGGGCGATGATAACTTCGGCGAAGAAACCGGCGGCGCCTTTAGCCTTGCCAAACAGCGAATATGATTCCATAATCGTCGTCGCAAGGGCTTTATCAACTTTTCTATTCAATGCGATAATACCGCCGAAAGCGCTGACAACGTCTGTTTCATAAGCTTTTTGATATGCTTTGTGAATATCGTTATCGATAGCGCAGCCGCACGGATTTAAATGCTTGACCACAATAGCGGCAGGTTCTGAAAATTCTTTAGCAAGTTCAAATGCCGCATTTACATCAAGCAGATTGTTAAAACTAATCTGGGTTTCATCTTCCATAATTTTCGCAGATGAAACGCTCACCTCATCATTTGCCGGCAGTTTATAAAATGCGCCGCTTTGATGCGGGTTTTCGCCATAACGGAGTTCCATTGTTTTCGCAAGGGAGATGCTGACTCTTTCGGGGTATCTTACACCGGCTTGCTTGTTCAGGTATTTTGATATCGCGGCGTCATAACTTGCGGTCAGGCCAAATGCTATTCGGGCAAAATCGCTTCTGGTTTTTTCGCTGACCGAGCCGCCGGACGATTTCATTTCGGCAACTATTTTTTCGTATTGGCAGGGGCATGTAACCACTGTAACGTATTTATGATTTTTCGCTGCCGAACGAACCATGCTTGGTCCGCCGATATCGATATTCTCAATCGCGTCTTCAAATTTGCAATCTTTCTTCGCAATTGTTTGTTCAAAGGGATAAAGATTAATGCAAACCATATCAATGGGTTCGATGTCATGCTTTTTCATTGCAGCCTGATGTTCGCTGTTGTCGCGAATGCTTAGCAGACCGCCGTGAATTTTGGGATGAAGAGTTTTGACTCTGCCGTCCATCATTTCGGGAAAGCCTGTTACGGAATCGACGCTGACGACATTAATGCCGGCCTGCGAAAGAGCCTTGGCGGTTCCGCCGGTGCTGATAATTTTTACACCCATTTCAGAAAGGCTTTTTGCAAATTCGACAACGCCTTTTTTATCCGATACGCTGATTAGTGCTGATTTAATTTTCACATCCATTTGAATCGCTGCTCCTTAATTTTGCCACAGAGTTTTAAATTTTATTTAGCCACAGAGGATACCCCCGACTTCTCGAGGGCAGGCTCCGGACACAGATTTAATTTATAAAAATGTATCCGTGTTATTTCTGCATCGGTTCAATGCAAATAATATTTTTGCCTTCCATAATGTAAAGTTTCGCATCCTGCGTGTTTGCAGTATAAGCCGTTACCTGAGCGAAATTAATAGTATAAATTTTTTCCGCATTTGCGTTATCCATTACGACGCAAACATTCTTCTTATCGAATACGTAAGCAGTGCCGTTGTTTTCCGCAAGCAATTCGATGCCGTCTGGTAAAAGCCAAGTTTGTTTGCCGCTGTTTGGGTCAATTGCGTAGAGTCCTTTATTTGGGGCATACTGATAAACCGTCGTTTTAGTTACTCTTGCGGGGGTACTTAAAAAGCAGCCTGTATAAAATTTCCAGTCAAGCTCGCCCTTTTCGGCATTTAATTTATAAAGATTTGTATCTTTACCACTTACATAAATTGCATCTTCTGTTTTTGTCAGAGGCGCTTCAATAGCTCCAACCGTATTGAACTGCCATCGTCTAATAGGCTGATTAGCATCCATAGCGAATACACCGCCTTTGAAAGTGGCGAAAACGATTTGATCTTCATTCGAGACGACACTTGTTATGTGTGACCTGTCATCGCTATTGATTTTGAAAACCTGTAGCAAGTCACGATTTGTAACATGCAGCAAAGTGTCCAAGCCGGGAAAATAATAATGTTGTGCATTGACGGCGGGGCGGGCCTGTAATGGATAATCAAGTTTTTTCCTGTAAAGTTCTTCTCCGCTGGTGAGGTTAATGGCGACTAATTTATTGCCGGCGATGAAATAAACTATGTTATTGAAATCAACAGGTTCGGAAACAGGCAGGCTCTTCTCTGCCGCTGAAATACTGAATACAGGAGTTCCATCGTTGCGATTGAGACAGAACAGGTAATTATTATCGGTGAGAATATAAATATTATCACCAAGAAGAGTTACTCTCTGAACTTTTTCGTCCGGATTCAGTGCTATCGCACTTTGCCATGAAGTTTGAAGTTTTGCTTCATTTAAAAGTTTCGTATCTATTGCAAATGCCGCCTGCGATTGCAGGAACGTTAAAGAAACAATAACAAATAAAAATGATAAGATGTAAGTTCTCAAAGTTCGTTCTCCGTGAAAAAATGTGAAAGCGTTATTCAATGGAATCTATATAGTCGCATAAATCTATATTTTTTTGTTTTTCGAATTGCCTCATCTGGTCAATTCTTTCAATATCTTCGTTAATTCGGCTTGCCAATTTAAAAATATAAGGCTGACCTGTGAGGCGATTTTTCAAATCCTGATACATCGGTTCCCATTTACCGCCGTAAAGCTGCTTTTTCAGCACAATCAGCATCTTATGTTCTGCCGAAAGGCTTTTGACGAACTCGACAGTTTCCTTGTCGCGTTTGGCGCCAGCTTTTTTTCCGTCTTTTTCGGTAGTTTTGCCCATAGCTTTTTACGTTTCCAGTTTAATCGGTTGCGATGCTCGTTTCGAATATCGTCTTACGGCTGCGTCCCGGTTCTTTTTATTTTAAACTCAACTGACACAAGCCTGGTAATTAAAAACCGCAACCGTTTTACTTACGTAACCAGCGGCAAAAACTAACCCTAAGTCTTATATCTTCGATTGGTCTAAAATAAGGTCTTTGACTCTTCTGCTCGGCAGGTTAAGAGCACCGAATGCTCCGGCTGCGGCGGAACGAAGCTGTTC
>MHXZ01000078.1 GCA_001825665.1 Planctomycetes bacterium GWF2_41_51
AATCCTTCAATAAATATTGAAAAAATAAGAATTTAAAAAAGTGATTAAAAAATAAAATATTAAATTGACAGACAACACGCTTTCAGAGATGACATACTAAAATCTTTTCGACAAGGCGATGCCTGCGGCGGGACGGTCATGAAAAGACGAGACGAGCGGCTGGATTTTGAAGCCTGCGATGTTGAAGTCTTTGTTATTGCCTGCGATAGTGTGGCCGACGACATAACCTAAAACGCCGCCAAAGAGAACATCGCTTGCCCAATGGTCGCCTGATTCCATCATTCTATAACCGACGAAGCCTGCGCCTAAGTAGGCGGGAATGCCGATTGTGGGGCCGTAAAATTCATCAAGAACGGCGGCAACTGTAAATGAACTTGAGGTGTGGCCGCTGGGCCATGCCCAATCTTTGTCGTTGGGGGTGTGGTCGCGGACGGCGGCTTTGAGTGCGAACGTCGTTGCACCTGTAACGCCCAATGCTCTTAACATAATCCAGCTTCGCTGAAGATTTACATTGTCTTTATTTCTTGCGGCCATCAAATACCAGATGCCGGTCGCGGCGAAATGAGGGCCGGGGCCGCCGAGGATGTCAGTGAATTTATCCAAATCTTTGGACATTTTGCCGTTTTCTTCGAAATGTTCGGCTGCGCGGTCGTCAATGCCGGTTTCACGAAATGCGATGCTTCCGCCGCCCGCCATTAAGAGGAGAATCAGATTATCGCTGTTGAGGAAAGTTTTTTTGGCATCTTCGAAAGAAACTTTGAAATAATTTTTGGCATCCTGTTTGCAAATGCCGGTCGCAAGGTCCGATGTGTTGACATCGTTCATATCAAGGGCATTAGCCACAGAGGAATTTAAAATCAGCCACAGAGAACACAGAGCACACAGAGATAATTTCTTAAAATCCATTTTAATCACTCCATTTATTCCCATTCAATCGTTGCCGGGGGTTTTGAACTTATATCGTAAACAACGCGGTTGATGCCGCGCACTTCATTTATAATTCTGCTTGAAATAATGCCAAGCACTTCATAGGGTATCCGCGAAAAATCAGCGGTCATAAAATCGGTAGTATCGACGGAACGAATCGCGATGACGTTATCGTAACTTCGCTCGTCGCCCATAACGCCGACGGTCGCGACTGGTACAAGAACAGCCAGCGTCTGCGACACTTTTCTATATAAATCAGCGGCCTTGATTTCGTCAATTAAAATTTCGTCAGCCTCTCTTAAAACTTTTAGCCTGTCTTCGGTGATTTCGCCTATAACCCTCACGGCGAGGCCTGGGCCGGGGAAAGGATGACGCCAAACAATATCCTCCGGAAGGCCGAGATATTCGCCGACAAGGCGGACTTCATCCTTGAATAAATCACGAAGAGGTTCGACAAGCTCGAAACCTAATTCTTTCGGCAGACCGCCGACGTTGTGATGCAGTTTGATATTGGCGGCGAGATTGCCGTCCTTTTTGCCTGACTCAATCACGTCGGGATATAAAGTGCCCTGGGCGAGAAATTTCGCATCGGAGATTTTTTTTGATTCTGACTTAAATGCCTCGATAAATTCATGGCCAATGATAATTCTTTTTTTCTGCGGGTCGATTACGCCTTTGAGCCTATCGAGGAATTGTTTGCTCCAATCGACGACGTGCAAATCGATTTTGAAATGGTCGCGGAAGGTGCTTTCGACCTGCTGACGTTCGTTTTTTCGAAGCAGACCATTATCAACAAATATACATTTGAGCCTGTCGCCAATTGCTGCGTGAACGAGAGCTGCGGTAACGGCGGAATCGACACCGCCCGAAAGGCCGCAAATAACGGTACCGGTTTTTGCCTGGGTGCGGATTTTTTCAATCATCTGCTCTGCAAAATCCTTCATCTGCCAATCGCCGGTGCAGTTGCAGATGTCGTAGAGGAAATTTTTCATCATGACATCACCTTTGGGCGTGTGACTGACTTCGGGATGGAATTGCAGGCCATAGAACTTTTTGGTTTTATTCCTAACGGCGGCATAAGGACAGGTATTTGTTTTGGCGAGGATTTCAAAATCACTGCTCAACTTTTCGGCCTGGTCGCCGTGGCTCATCCAGACTGTCGTGGATTCGCTGATATTGGCGAATAAATCTTTTTTGTCGGTGATTGTAATTGCCGCCCTGCCGTACTCGCGTCTGTCGGCTTTATGGATTTTCGAGCCGAGGACTTTGCAGCCCCACTGCATACCATAACAAATTCCGAGGATAGGGACACCAAGCTCAAAAATTTTCTCGTCGGTTGTCGGAGCGTTTTCGGAATAGACACTTGCGGGGCCACCGGAAAGGATTATGCCTTTGAGATTTTCGATTTTCGAAAGGTCTTTGGCCGTTACAGACGGCTGATGGATTATCGAATATACATTATTTTCTCGAACCCGGCGAGCGATTAACTGGCCGTATTGGCTGCCGAAGTCGATGATTACGATTGTTTCATTACTCATAATTATTTAAAATTTGATATTTAAAATTTAATATTATTTGAGCCGCTTCGCGGGCTGTTTTTAATCTTCAATCATTTCACGCATAGAATAGTTTGGCGCTTCTTTTGTAATCATAATGTCGTGCGGGTGGGATTCGTTCACGCCGGCGGCACTGATCCGGACAAATTTCGCATTTGTGCGAAGCTGCTCAATCGTCGGCGAACCGCAATAACCCATTCCTGCCCGCAAACCGCCGACAAGCTGATATACGAAATCACTCAACAGGCCGCGATAAGGAACTCTGCCTTCAACGCCTTCGGGGACAAGTTTTTCTTTTTGAGTAATGCCTTTCTGGCCGTAACGGTCGGCAGAACCTTTGACCATCGCACCGAGCGAACCCATTCCGCGATATTCCTTGAACTGTCTGCCTTTGTATATTACGAGCATTCCGGGACTTTCGGCCAAGCCTGCAAGGAGTGAACCGAGCATAACACTCGAAGCACCGGCGGCAATGGCTTTTGACATATCGCCTGAAAATCTGATACCGCCATCGGCGATAATCGGGATTCCATATTTATCGCCAACATCGGCACAATCCATAATCGCTGTAATCTGAGGGACGCCGACACCGCTGATGACTCTTGTTGTGCAAATCGCACCGGGGCCGATGCCGACTTTGACGGCGTTTACGCCTGCTTTTATCAAATCTTCGGCGGCCTGTGCAGTGGCGACATTGCCGGCGATTACATCTATATTATGGTTTTTCTTAATTTCCTTAACTGTATCTATAACATTTTGCGAATGGCCGTGAGCGGTATCGACGACAATTACATCGACTTCGGATTTAATCAAGGCTTCGATTCTTTCAAAATCCTTAACGCCGACAGCGGCACCGACTCTCAATCTGCCGCGGGAATCTCTGACGGCATTGGGATATTTTTGATAGCGGTCGATATCACGCATAGTAATAAGACCCGCAAGTTCGTCTTTATCATTAACAAGCAATAATTTTTCAACCCTATGCTTTTGGAGAATATCTTTTGCCTGTTCGAGAGTAGTATCGGCGGGAGCCTTGACAATATCTTTTGTCATAACATCCCTGATTTTTACAGTATCATCTCTGAGGAATTTCAAATCACGATGCGTAAGGATGCCGACGAGTTTTTTGCCATCGATGATTGGTACACCGGAGACGTTCTGTTCTTCCATAACCTGACGGGCCTGTTCGACCGTCTGGCCGGGATTTAAGATAACCGGGTCGAGAACTACACCGTTTTCACTTCTTTTTACCTTAATAACCTCTCTGCACTGTGCTTCAAGGGTGAGGTTTTTATGAATAATGCCTATTCCGCCTTCCTGTGCGAGTGCGATAGCGAGCGCGGATTCGGTAACAGTATCCATAGCGGCTGAGACGATAGGGATGTTAATCCTTATATTGTTTGTAAGTCTTGTCGAAGTATCGGCTTGCGACGGGACAAAATCGCTTTTAGCGGGAATCAACAGGCAATCATCAAAAGTAATGCCTTCTGAAACGAATTTATCTTTATGCATTTCGGGCGCTCCATTGAAAAAGTCGGCGGAATTAAGTCAATTACTATACTTATTTAAAGCCGACAGGTCAATTGAGTTTTTTACATAAAGCGATTGCGGCGGCGAGGCTGATAGTTCCTTCATAAAGGGACCTTCCGACGACAGCGGCGGAAATAACCTTTGTCTCGGCCAGTTTTCGGATGTCGTCAATGGTTGTAACGCCTCCGGCGGCGATGATTGGCAGATTAACCGATTCGGCAAGGTGTTTGGTTCTTCCGATATTCGGGCCTGAAAGCATTCCATCCCTGTTAATGTCTGTATAAATAATAGCCGCGAGCGGGAGCAGCGAGGCTTTTTTTGCGAGGTCGATAAGTTCAAGCGATGTTTCGGTTTTCCAGCCATCGGTAGCGATTTTCGTACCTCTTGCGTCGAGGCTTAGAACAACTTTTCCGGGATATTCATTTACAACTGCGCTGAACCAATCAAAATCACTAACGGCTTTTGTGCCGAGTATTACCCGTGTGATGCCAAGCTGAAGCAATTCTGCTACGCTTTGCCTTTCACGGATTCCGCCACCGACCTGAATTTTCAAATCTTTTGCATTCTCGACAATATCCCGAATAGCATCTATATTAACACATTTACCTATTTTAGCACCGTCGAGGTCGATGATGTGCAGCCATTCGGAACCAGCGTTTTTAAATTCGACAGCTTTTTTAGCGGGATCGTCTTCGTAATTAATGTAACGATTATATTCTCCCTGAACAAGCCGAACACATTTGCCGCCAAGGATATCTATTGCCGGTATTATGTACATTCCTGGAACCTTTTAATTAACAATATACTTATACGAGAATTCTAATCAATATTCACGCACTTTCAAGGGTAAAAAAAATCGAAATTTCAAAAGCCCTATATTAACCTGTTTTTTGATAAGTAAACTTCAAAAAAATAATATGAGAATAGAAAATATTATTTAAACATCGCAATTTTTATGACGATAAGAAGAATGAGGAATTCCAACAGTTTTGAAATAAAAAGGATATTGTAATGAAAAAGATTAACAAGTTATCAATAGTCACTGTTGTAATATTATTTACTGCTGCAGGAATTTTATTTTTACTGAAGGATTTTCAGACCTATCAGCAGCAATCTCCTATGCCGGTTTCAATTTCTTCGGCAGAAGCAGTAAGTCAACATTCCGGAGGCGATGCCGGCACAGGTTTCAGTATTGCCGAAGATACAAAAACCGCTGTAAAAGAGGCGATTGATATGGCATTGGCGCAAAGCGGCAAAAATCAGGCTGATTTTTGTATAATCTTGGCATCTTCTAAAAATGATTTTCCTTTGATTCTTACAGAAACAAAGCAAATACTCGGAAACAACATAAAGATATTCGGAGGCACGAGCGGTTCCGGAAGTGTTATGACCGAACAAGGATATCTAAAAGCCGGTATCAAAAACGATTCCGGTATCCCAATCGACAAAACATTAACAGTTATGACTATAAGTACAAAAGATATTGTATTTGGAACAGCTTCGGCTGATTTAGGCGATTCGAATGCTGTTCATGATGCGGCAGCAACTGTCGTTAAAAAAGCGATAGAGGATGCAGGCAAAACAATTGAGAATAAGCCTAAAGTTATTCTGCTCTATGTTGGAAAAGGCATTGAAGAAGAAACTATAAAAGGTATTGAAAGCGTAACCGGAAAAGACGTTCCGATATTCGGGGGCACAGCCGGCGGTCCCAAAAGAATCGTAATGAGCGACGAAGGCGCTTACGAAAGAGGAATCAGTGCAACTGTTATTTATACCGACTTACCAATCGGACTGTCTTTTGAGGCAGGATACGACATACATGGTAAACACAGCGGCGTTGTTACGAAAGTTACAGGTCAGAATATAGAGGAAATAGACGGCAGGCCGGCAATGACTGTTTACAATGAATGGATGGACGGCGAAATAGAAAGACTGGCCAAAAAAGAGATGAAAAAACCTGCCGAGATAGAAGCATTCTTAGCACTGCACCCGTTTTATCGAAAACTCACCTCGTCTGAGGGACAGGATTATTATCTTTTTACGCGTCCGTGGCCCAAAGATCCGAGCCTGGTGAACAAATTCATACAAACAAATACTAAAATTATGCCTCAGGAAAAAATATATATCAGCCATGGTACATGGGATACATTGATGAACCGAATGGGTATTGTCGCATCCAGCGCCAAGATGCACTGCGGATTAGAACCGGCAGATAAACCACTCCTGGTAATAGGAGTCATCTGTGACGGCATGATGGGCTGTATCCCTGAAGAGGAAAAGAGCAAATTTCCATACTTGATAAATTATTCTACAGGCAGCGACTGTACTATTGCGGCTTTTACATCAGGTGAACAGGGGCATTTCCCGGGTGTAGGCAACAGGCACGGTAATCTTGCCACTTCGTTCCTCGTTATTGGTTCAGGGAAAAAAAATAAATGAAACTTTTCTGGAAAATATACTCAGCAGTTTTTATATGCTTTCTGTTGATAGTAACGGGCATGTCGGCATTTATAATCAAAAGCCAGATTGCCAATGCTACAGATTCCATGATTAAACTTCAAAAAACTGTGGGGGCGATAATGATTGATGAAGTTGAGAAGGGATATCTCGTCAATAAATTGCCGTTTCAGAGTTTAAAATTTCTTACAGAATATGAAAGTTTTTCGTTCTGGTGGATTGTAAAGCCAAACGGAAAAGTATATCTGGCAGATGATGTAAAATCCATCGGTATTGAGGCGTTTGAAGAAATACCACAAGTCTCCGGCTCAATCGGCGATGATGCTATTTCCGTAATAGGAAAAGATAAAATTGTATTTATAAAAACATTTGGGTACGGTACAAACAAAATGAGTTTTTGGCTTGGATTTACCACTAAAGATATACAAGCAGCGAAAAACAGAATCATACCCACTACAATCACCTGTGCTTTTGCATCAATGATCGTACTTGGCCTGATGATTTACTTTGTTATAAATCATTTTATAATGCCGATACAAAAATTAACGGTTGCGGCAGGAAAAATCGGCAGCGGCCAGTTTGATTGTAAAGTGGATAACCAGTCAAATGATGAAATCGGATTGCTTACCGATGCTTTTAACAAAATGATGGTGGATTTAAAGCAAACCACAACATCGATGGATAAACTAAATCATGAAATCGGGGAACGCAAACATGCAGAAGAAACAATGAAACGACTCAATGAAAACCTTGAGGAAGCAAATAATGAAATGAAACACTTTGTATATATCGCATCGCATGATTTACGTGAGCCGCTGAGAAAAATTACCGCTTTCGGGGCGATTCTCGAAAAATCACTTAAAGACAAACTTGACTCTGAAGACGCAACGAACTTCCATTATATGATTGACGGCGCAAAACGAATGAGTCAGATGATAGACGGACTGCTGAGTTATTCGCGTATAAATACGAAAGGACAGGAGTGGAAAAATATTGAACTTGATAAAACTATCAATGAACTGAACCGATTTGAATTGGGAGTTTTACTTGAAGAAACGCATACAAAGATAAATATTCCGGAGCCGCTGCCGAGCATAAAAGCTGACCCTGTGCAGATGAGACAGCTTATGCAAAATATTATTGCCAATGGTGTGAAATATCAAAAGAAAGGCAACATACCTGAAATAACGATTACAAGCAAACCTGCGGCAAATAATATGATTAGAATAGAAATAACTGATAACGGAATCGGCATTGCGCCGGAATATCAGCAGGCGGTATTTACAATGTTCAAACGACTTCACTCACGAAGCGAATACGAAGGTACAGGCATCGGGCTTTCGGTATGCAAAAAAATAGTCGAACGTCACGGCGGGCAAATCGGGGTGGAATCGCAGACGGGCAAAGGCTCGACATTCTGGTTTACCGTCCCGGCTGCTACAGCATTAATCGGCGCTGAAACATCCTGATTTTTCTTATCCTCAATTTTGTCAAAATGGCAGTTTAGACTGCAAAATTTGCAACCATTCCAAAGCTAAAGCCCCATAAATTTGCATAAATTCCTCGCAAACTTTAAGTTATAAAACTTCGTATGAATTGGCACGGAGTTTGCTTTTTGTACTATAGAAAAATAAAAAAATTAAGATTAGAGAAAATGATTTTGAAAGGAGTTAGTTATGGCACTTGAAAATTTCAATCCGTTAAAGAAGAAGGGGCAGCTTGCGACAAGGCGGGAACCTGAAAATCCGTTTTTCGCGCTGCAGCACAGAATGAATCGTATGTTCGATGATTTTCTCGGCGAACCGTTTGACCTTTTTGGTACTGCTGCCAAGGCAAATATGTTTATGCCGCAGATGAACGTAAGTGAAACGGAAAAAGAAATTATTGTTACTGCTGATTTGCCTGGCGTTGAGGAAAAAGACCTCGATATTTCCATTACTAAAGATGAATTGACAATTAAGGGTGAAAAGAAATCCGAAACAGAAGAAAAGGGAAAAGATTTTTACAGGATGGAAAGGTCTTACGGCTCGTTCAGCAGGACAGTAATGCTGCCGCAGGGAATCGATGAAAGCAAAATAAACGCCGAACTAAAGAAAGGCGTGCTTAAACTTACGATTCCAAAGAGTGCTGAAGCTGCCGCCGAACGAAAGAAAATTCAGATTAAAACTGAATAAGTAATGTATTATTTTTTTTCGAAACGCCTCGGTTTTTTGCCGGGGCGTTTTTTTATGTATTAATTCTTCTTAAAATTGAATAGGTGGGCAATTTCTGCTCGATAATAATTTTTTGCGGATTGTTTATAAATTCCGCTGATTGGCTGTCGATGGTTTTTAAAGGATTCGGCATTGTGATTTCAGAGATTTCGCCGGTTGGTGTGAGGACTTCGAGTTTTTCGCCGGCGAACATTTTATTTCTGACGTGGCAGATGCTGCCATTTTCGATTTGCTCATCAACGATATCGCCGACGAAAACCGCACCTGATTTCGATTGGCTTTTTTCTGTGCTGTAATCATTCGGCGTAATTGAGCCTTTCATAAAACCTGTCGTGTATCCTCTGTTTTTGACCCTGCTTAGTAATTTCAGACATTCCTCGGTGCTGATTTTTTTGCCGTCGAGTAATTGCCGATAAAGCGAAACAACTGAAGCGATGTAATGAACGGATTTCATTCTGCCTTCGATTTTGAAAGAATTGATTCCAATGTCTTTGAGCTGTTCAATGTAATCGAACAATGCGAGGTCTTTGCTGTTGAAAAGATACTGGCCTCTTTCGTCCTCGAAAACGGGAATAAATTCGCCCGGTCTTGATTCCTCAACCAATGAATATCCCCATCTGCAAGGATGAGTACATTCGCCGCGGTTGGCTTTTCGGCCGGTGAGATAATCGCTGATTGCGCATCTGCCGGAGTATGAAAAACAAACCGCGCCGTGAACGAAAACCTCAAGTTCGATGCCGCTGTCCTTTGTGTCTTGGCGAATCTGTTTTATCTGCTCAAAAGATAATTCGCGGGCGAGATTTACTCTTGCTGCGCCTAACTGACGATAAGCGAGGACGGTCTGGCTGCTGGTGGTATTTGCCTGGGTGCTGACGTGGACAGGGATTTTAATATCCGCCTTTTTCAGTTCAAAAATAAGACCGATATCAGCGACAATAAGGGCATCGGCGCTAATTTCGCTTAATTGGCCGGCAATTTCGATTAATTTTTCATATTCATCGCTAAAAGGATAAATATTCAGCGTAACAAAGCCTTTTTTGCCGTTTTTGTGCAAAAAATCGAGACCTTTGGCGGCATCATTGAGCGTTAAATTGCCTGCGTAAGCGCGCAAAGAGCCGAATTCTGTGCCGAAATAAACGCTGTCGGCGCCATAATGCGCAGCCCAGATAAGTTTTTCGAGAGTTCCGCCGGGGGCAGTAAGTTCAGGTTTAAATTGTGGTTCTTTCATATTCCAATCATAGAAAATTATTAGTATATTCAACTAATTAACATAAAAAAGCAAAATTTTTTGTTGAATATTGGTTCGGTTAGTTGATAATATCCGGTTCGGTTTTTTTAAAATTTTATAGAGATGATTTTCATCTTAGAAATTAAGGAGCGTTCATGGGAACAGTGCTCAATGCTCTGGTAAAACTTCAAAGTGTAGAAAACAATTTAAGAGCGGCCAAGGCCAAACTTGCCCGAAGCCGTCGCAACGTAATCTTAAAGGAAAATCAACTCCGTACTCTCCAAAATTCTCTGGCGGCCAAGCAGGAAGAGATTCAACTAACAAAAATTCAGGCAGACCGGCTCGAACTCGAGCTAAAAAGCGTCGATGAGACTCTTGCCAAATATCGGGCAGCTTTAAATATTGCAAAAAGCAACAAGGAATATTCTGCGATACTGACCGAACTGAATACGACAAAGGCCGACAGCAGCAAGGTCGAAAGCCAGACTCTCGAACTGATGAAGAACATCGAAGCCGACCAGACACAATGCGAGTTGATTAAGCAGCAAATCGAAGCTGCCAAAAACGAACTCAACGATATTCGCAAACAAAGCGAGGAACAAGGCAAAAAATTCGAAGCGGAGATAGCGGAAATCGAAAATCAATGGCAGCAGTCGGCAAAAGATGTACCCGGCGAAGCGCTTGATACTTTCAAGAGAGTTGCCGAGACTTACGACGGCGAAGCATTGGCGGAAATCGAAGTGCAGGACCACAGGAGCGGAATTTACACCTGCGGCGGATGCTTTATGAGCCTGACTACTGAAACAGCGAACACGCTTATGAGCAAGGATGAAATTATACGCTGCCCGAACTGTACGCGAATTTTGTTTCTCAAGGACTCGGAGAGCTGAGGGTTTGGTTGATACCATAACCATTTTTACAGACGGAGGAAGCAGAGGCAATCCCGGCCCTGCGGCAGGCGCATTCGTTCTATTCGATGAAAATAAAAAACAACTCTGCGCAATGGCGAAATTTCTTCCTCGTGCCACAAATAATGTAGCTGAATACACGGGCCTTTTGACCGCACTTGAAAAAGCTGTTGCGCTTAAAGCCAAAAATGTAAAAATCTACAGCGACAGCGAATTGATGGTAAGGCAAATCAACGGTGAATATAAAGTCAAAAACGAAAATCTAAGAGAGCTTTACCTTCAATGCAAAAGTCTTCTCGATAATTTCTCTAAATGGGAAATAAAACACATCTTCCGTGATAAAAACACAAAAGCGGATAATCTTGTCAACCGCGCTCTTGATCTCAGGATTGATATTGAAGATGAAGCCAAAGCTGAAATAGATTCACAATCGAATCATTTGCGGCTGGGAGTCCTCATAAGCGGCGGCGGAAGAACGCTGATGAATATTCAGGATTTGATAAAGCAAAAAAAACTCAATGCGGAAGTTTCGATAGTGATTTCATCCCGCTCGGATAGTGCGGGAGTGGAAAGAGTCAAAAAAGCCGGACTGCCGCTTGAGATAGTCAGGAGAAAAGATTTTCCAGAAGTTGAAAGTTTCAGCAAACAAATCAGCGACATTTTAATCAAGGCAAGAGTAAATCTTGTCATACAGGCAGGGTGGCTTTGTCTTTGGAATATTCCGAGCGAACTGGAAAATAAGGTTATGAATATTCACCCGGCGCTTTTGCCTGCTTTCGGCGGCCAGGGGATGTGGGGGCATCACGTTCATGAGGCTGTTATTAAAGCAGGATGCAAAGTTTCAGGCTGCACGGTTCATTTCTGCACCAACGAATACGACAAAGGGCCAATCATTATTCAGCGAACATGCCCGGTCAAAGACGATGACACGCCTGACACTCTGGCGGCAAGAGTTTTTGAGCAGGAATGCATAGCTTATCCTGAAGCGGTGAAGCTTTTCGCGGCGGGCAAGCTGTTCGTCCGGGGCAACAGAGTATTGACAAAATAGGTCATTTATTATATATTATATAAGTGAACATTCGTCAAAGAAAACTCGTCGCCAACATAGTTATAGTGTTGTTTTTTACGATAGCTATGATTGTCGGTTTCGCAAACATTAAAGATAAAATAAATCGCTCAGAATCAATTCGTGCCATGGAACTGCTTGGTAAAGAGGTTCTTCAATACCGCAAAGACTTCGGCTCACTTCCAAATGAATCCTATATTCTTCAAATTAAAGAAAAGATTGGCGCGGTTCGACTGGGTCAGGTTCAGTATAGAGCTGCGTGGATAGAATACGGATCACCTCCTGAGACAACTATTCTTGCGTACGCAAAAAAGGATTATTCAGGTTTTTCCGACGATGGATATGTCGTGCTCTGGCTTGATGGCAGGGTCGAATGGAACGCCAAAGAAAAATTCGAAAAAATTCTTACCGAGCAGCAGAAGCAATTGGAAATTCAATGGCTTCAAGAGCATTTGCGAAACGAGAGAAAGTTTTAAATAAAATTTATTACCGCATCCCGAACATTTGTTCTTTAAGGTCAAGATAATAGAAATAATCTTCCTGTTTCACATTCGGCGGGCATCTGTGATCGCAAAACGGAATATAACCGCCCCTCTCAACATAAGGCACAAGCGATTCCATATATTTCTTTATCGCAGCTTTTCCTTCACCAAGCGCCATCTTATCGAAACCGCCCATTATTCGAAGCTCTTTGCCGTACTCGTCAAGCAGTCTTCCGGGGTGCGTACAGCAATTGACTTCAAACGGGAACAGACAGTTAATTCCGCTTTCGAGCAGCAGCGGCAATATCGGCCTTACATCGCCATCGCAATCTGTAAACCATATATCTATGCCGTGTGCCTTTAATTTTTTATTGATTCGCTTATATCGCGGTACTACAACATTTTTGAAGAAATCGACTGAAACAATTGGGCCGGATTTGAAACATATATCCTCCCATCCGCTGGCAAAATCAAAATCAATTTTCCCGAGCACCTGGTCAAGAGAATGTTCAACGAGCCGGCAGCAGGTTTCCACCATATCCTCTAACATCTCAGGATAATCATAAACAGCATAAGCAACGCCTTCGAAGGTAAGCATATCTCTAATTTTGCCAATCATTGAGCCGCAATCTACGCCAAGCGGGTAGTCGCGGTTTTCGGGATGAAGTTTTTTCAAATTTTCAACGTCGATTTTTCTTTCGGGGATGTCGATTTGAAATCTCTCATCCTTTATTTTCTTCCAATCGTCAGGATTATTAATTGACGATTTCATATAATGCGGGATGGTGTCGTGGCCGTCTTTAGGGACTTCTGCGGTCAGGCCGTCTCTGTTCATCACGATTTTTGTGGAGGAGGTTTCTTCGATAACAGTGTTATTGCCGAAATCCGGAAGCAGCCAATTTTTTCCGCCGAAAATCTGAATCACATCGAAATTGAAAAGTTCATGGGCCTGGTCGTTGGATGTAATATTGTTATCGATAAAAACCTGCCATGCTGTAAAATTTTCCTTCCAATATCCGAATTCCATATTGAAACAGCGGTCTGTCGGCAAATAATGCATCTGGTTTATAAAACGCTGCCTGTCAGTCATTGCGGACTTCCATTTTTTTCTTATCGGAACTATACTCATAAAGCACCTTTAAAAAGACTTGCATTTAACTTAGATATATTGTTATGATAATATATGTTATATTGAATAAAAGTCGTTTTTACTTAATTTTATTGCCATTTACTTTGAAATATTGCTATGTTAAAAATAGGCGGAAATATAAGAAATTATTTCGTTTCCCAAATTTATGGCGATATTCCCGGGCTTTGCATCTCGTCGTGCGGACACTGGAATGTAACTGACCATGTTCTTGAAAACAGAACCCGCAGCGATTACCTGATTATATATTGTGTAAATGGAAGCGGAACATACATCGAAGGCAAGAGAGAATATCAAATAAAAAAGGGCATGATTTTTGCCGCACATCCCGATATCGTTCACAGCTACTGGAGCGGCGAACAGGGATGGGAAATATGGTATTGCCATTTTGCAGGAGATATTGCGGGCAAACTGCTGCAATGGGCGGGATTTAATGCTATGTCGCCGGTTATTCAGATGGGAATAAAAAAACCGCTTCTGAAAACATTCGAGGAAATCATAACTGCAACCGTCGAGAAAAAAATAAATTGCGAAATCGATACTTCATGGCTGCTTTACCGATTGCTTCTGCAAATTAAAACCTGCACAATATCAGAACGAATGAACAAAACAGGAATACAGGAAGCTCTTGATGCACATGCAGATAATATAGATGAAATGGCAAAATGCGCAGGCATGTCGAAATATCATTTTATCAGGGAATTTAAAAAGGCCATAGGAATCACGCCCTGGCAATATATTATTCAGCGTAAAATCACTCGAGCAAAAGAACTCCTGCACAATCGCAGCAAAACGATAAAACAGATTGCGTATGAAACCGGCTTTAAGGACCCTGATTATTTTTCTACAACATTCAAAAAATTCACAGGGTACAGGCCGGGAGATTTCAGGAATACTTTGGATTATTCCAGATAAACTTTTTGACCCGATTCGATTTTCAGATTTATTTTTTTCGATGCGATGTCTTCTGCGCTTAATGCGAAGGACGGCGCAATTTCGATTTGGCAATCTATGGAACCATCAGGCTTTTTGGGGATTTTTATTCCGGCGTTTTCGAGCCATTCGGCAGCGCGTTCAACCATCATTCGCTTTGTAACAGCGGGACTATCGGCGCCTTCTGCGTTTTTCACAGGCGCAAATTCATCACTGCGGATTGTTTCGAGAATTATTGATTCTTTCGCAAGAGGTAATGCGTCGAACACAAAAGTTTCGAGCTTTATGCCATTGGGCTTTTCAGGTTTTATAATTTTGCCGCTTGTTGTATCTACATAAGGAATCTTTTTAACAGCCCTGTGATATGGCAGCGCAAAACCTTTGGCGTTGAGTCTTTCAATAAAAGTTCTGCTAATAATATGAATAGCGATACTGCCAAGCGCGAAAACAAGCGAACCATCAGGATTTTTCTTATACGCAAGCTCATCGGGCAAATCGCTGTACTCGATGACAGTTACTTTGCCGTCACCAAGGCAGAAATTGCCGACCTTTTCGAGAGGTTCACATTTAGTCAGATATTTCGACGACATTTCAGCATCGTCAATCGCGTGCAGGCCGATAAAGAGAGGGTCGAAAATATTTATCAGCGGATTATCCACCTGGAAATAACTGATATGTTCGATGCCGAGCTTTTTCATTTCCGCAACTGCGCCGCTTTTGTAAAGCGCTTTTAAACTTCCGCCATGGCCGTCGGGGGATGTCGCAAGAGTATCTTTTTCAGCAAGCAGAATTTTGCCATCTGTTGAGTAATTTACTTCCGTACCCTGCTGGAAAAAGAAAACGTTCTGTTCTTTCAGGCCGTAGAAATTATTCGATTTGAAAATTTTGCGGGTCGGCTCATCATTGAGCGGGCTTGTCATTATGTACCAGTGAGGCTGGAAACCATATTTTATGCCGGCGGCTTTAATCGATTCGGCAAAAATCTGGAACAATGTTTTGTTTTTAATCGGACTGACTTTGAAATCGCCTTTGGGACCATCGAAACCGAGCCTTGTGCCCTGCCCGCCTGCGACGACAAAAGCGGCGACTTTGCCTTTCGATAAAAGTTCCTCACCAAGCTTTTTCGCTTTGGCAAATTTTTCCTTATGTTCCGGCGTCTGCGGTATCGCAGGATACACCGGAGCTGGTTCTATTTTGGAAGGCAGTTTTGTCGGCGCAGAATTCTTTACGTATTCCTGAATCTTGGAATCAAGAGAGTTAAAATCTATCTGCCCAATCTGGTCGAGGAGTTTTTCTCTTGAGCTTTCATCAAGCTCGTTCCAGAATGTCAAAAGATGCTGCTGATTATGTTTTTTTGATTTCTCTAAAGTCTGTTCATAATTCATGTTGTTAATCCTGTATAAGATTATTTATAAACCATTCGAGATTGCAGGATACTGTTTTTCCATTATCAATGCAATCATTTGTTCTGCTTATAAGAATCTGTTTTTTTGCGGCAATCAAATCTGAAACCTTATTCAGCTTTTTTATATCATCAGTATTTGGAGAAGCGGTTAATTTTACTTCAATCGTCCATATTTCCTTTCCGAAGTCCAGTACAAGGTCAATTTCATATTGGTCGCTTGTCCGTAAAAAATACGCTTCAAATTTTTTATCGGCAGCTTTTAAATTATTTATTACCTGTTCAATTATAAATCCTTCCCAGCTTGTCCCTACCCAGGGCTGGTTCAGCAATTCGTTTTCAGAAGTTATATTATTTATTGAATGAAGCAAACCGCTGTCTCGCCAATAAATTTTTGGCGATTTGACAATTCTTTTTTTCAGGTTTGAATAGAAAGGCTGCAATCGCCTGATCAAAAATGCTCCTTCAAGATAATCTAAATAACTATTCACTGTCTTGTAAGATAAATCAAGACTCTTGCCGACCAGCGAAGCATTAAAATTCTGACCGTTCAATGCCGCGAGCATTTTCATCAGTCTGTTTGTCATTTGCGGCTGCGCAGGTAATCCCCAATCCGGCAAATCCCTCGAAATCAACAAATTCAGATAATTATTTTGCCAATCGGGATAATTCTTTGAATCCAAAATCCCACCGTCAGGATACCCGCCGTAAAACCATAAATTATCACTGCGGTCTTTTGGAATTTCACTCCATAGAAAAGGCGTCAATTCAAGAATCGCCATTCTTCCGGCAAGCGACTCTGACACAAACTTCATTAGATATGGAGACACCGAACCAAGCAAAAGA
The DNA here is from genome assembly GCA_001825665.1 of Planctomycetes bacterium GWF2_41_51. Taxonomy (GTDB): domain Bacteria; phylum Planctomycetota; class Phycisphaerae; order Sedimentisphaerales; family UBA12454; genus UBA12454. The sequence continues at coordinate 16,696 of MHXZ01000078.1, forward strand.
AATCTTCCGTTTCGTTTTCTGTCATTATCAATCGCCCCTCTCAATTTCTTAAAAACTTCAGGCGATTCCTGCGCCTCATCGAGGATGATAATTTTATCCTGTTTAATTAAGGTTTCCCACTGCAAATCCAGACTTAATCTATCTCCATCTTGCTCAAGGTCAAAATATATGCCGCCAAGTGATTTTGCTAATGTAGTTTTTCCGGTTTGTCGTGAACCCACCAAGGCGACAGCCGGGAATGCTTGCAGCCTGCTTTTTAATATGTCTTTAATCTTGCGTTTAATCATTCTTACATTTTAGAAATTGATTTCTATTTTGCAAGAAAAATTTTAACTACTTTTTAAACAAGGAGTTACGCTTTTGCTAACCTATTGATTTTCTGTTTTCTAACAGAATTCGCCCAAAAACGACTCCTGACACCGTTTTTTTCTTATGCACTGGGTTTTCTATTTTTAGAACAGAATTCGCCCATAAGCTGCATTGCGACATTGAGATTTTCATTTGAGCCGTCCAAATTGGCGTACGCTTCGACAAGTTTGACCAAATCCGGGTCGGCGGGGACGCTTCCGAGATGATGAGAAGCATTTACGATACCTGCATCAAGACCATAACGCATCGCAACTTCGACATACGCCCTTGTTACTCCGATTTTTCTTGCGGGCAGGTCGCGAACACTGTTTGTAACGCCAAGCGAGAAATGACAATCCTTCAGAAGCGGGTCTGTCTTAATTCGCTTAATCGTGTTGAACGTTCTATAAGTATAACCCGGTACGCCCGGCATCATCGGCATATCAATCGCAAGCGGGAACACTGTCGAATCGAAGAATATTTCTTCCGCCTTGAATCCGTGTTTAATTGCCGCATCATAAATCTTTTTCGCAAGATTATATAAATCATCCACACTATCTGTGGCTTCTTTGGCTTCGTTGATTAGCAGGCCGATAAATTTATAATCGTAATGCTTTTTCAGCGGCATCATATTATCAATGGTATAAATTTTTATGGAGTTAATCAGCGGCGGCTGAACCTTATCATTTGTGTCGTACCATTCTTTCAGGCCTGCGATGAGAACATTATCGTCGCTGCTGTCAACGCAAACCGGAACGCCCCTGCCGAATTTTCGCACGAGCTTGACATATTCTTTCATAAGCTTAACGGCAAGTGTCGGGTCTGTCTCGCCGAACTGATCGATATTCACCGCAATATAATCGGCACCATCAGCAGCCTGCGATTCTACAAGAGCTATAACATATTGAAGCTCCGGGCTGTCTTTACTGAAGCAGTCATCGCCAAGCTCGAGAAGCTGTTTCATTACCTGACCGGTTTTTGGAATCGAAGCGTGAATGGCTTCGCCGATGTTTATAATCGCGTTTTTCATTGTATGGTCCCTGCCAAAAAGATAATTCGGTATCGACGCTGAATGTTCAAGAGCGGGTATTCGCGGCTTGTTAATTGTTCTTCTCAATTTTTCAAGCCCGCCTTGTTCAGCACCTGCCGCTTTGTAGATTCTATCGCCGATACAAATTCTGTCGAGATTATTTCCGCATTTTCCTTCCGCAGTCGAATCGCCGCAGGGTGCGTTGTCCATACCTTTTTCGCAGCCGCCGATTGTGCAAAGACTGAAATTCTCCGGCAGGTAGCAATCGCCGCACTCTTCGCAGTCGAACAAGCAATATTTCATAGGCTTTTCGAGCATAAAGAAACTCTTATATACAAAACCTTTGCCTTTATCTGCTCCGAAAAATTTCATTGTCTTTTTGAACCAGTGAAACCCTTTATGGTCAGGGTCAAGAATCGCCCAGTGCATAAAGTTGAAGAATCGATGGCCGTTTGTTTTGGGATAGTCGGAAAGTCTGGCTTTAGTTCCTGCTTCATCATAAAGATAAAACGGTCTTCTCGCCGGCCAGCAGAGATTGTCTTTGAATTGCTGCCAGCCATCGCCTATTTCCGCCGCACGTTTGAGAATTTTGATAAACATTTCATAATCGTGAACGCCGCCAACATCCACACCCGCGGCGCCGATAGATTTATACATCGCAACCTGTTGAGCCGCGCGTTCGATATGCTCATCGAGAGTTTCGGAATATACTTTCGCAAGCAAATCATCACTGACAAAACAGCCGGGCAGTTTTATATCGTGCATCAGCCGCGGCGCAGGCGTGATTGTGCTCAGAAGATAAACGTTTCCGAGCACAGGCACGTCTATATTATTCTCTTTCAGATAGCGCACAAGTTCTACAGATTTTTTCCAGTCCCAGCCGACCTGCGTAATCAGGAATTTCGCACCGCGTGCGATTTTTTTCTCCATCTTGAAATACTGCTGCATCTGGGATTCTTCATTATATTTGAATGGCGAAACAGCCGCACCGGCGAAAAATTGTTTCGTAGCGGCAAGATTCTCCGCCTTTGCCGACAAATAAGCTTCATTATTAATGCGGTTTATTTTTTCAATAAGCCCTACCGATTCAAGCTCAAACACTCCTTTTGCCGAAACGGGTTTGTCGCCTGTCAGCGCAAGAACGCTTTCGACACCGGCACTGCGATGAGCAGCCAAAAGACTCGTCAGCGCATCAGCGTTCATATCCTTACAGCTAATGTGCGGAATGAAATCCAGATTGCCGAGCAGATTTTTACTAACCAGGAAACGATTAACATCGGAAGGTTCTATGTTTGCGACTCCGCCCGGACTTTGCGGGTTGGTTATGCCGACAAAGTTAAATCCCTCTGGAATATCTTTGCCGCCGTTTGTGCTGAAAGCCGTGAGAAATTTTTGAATTGGTGCGAAACTGAAATTCGGTCCGCCGACAAGTTCTGCGACAATAACAAAGCCTTCTCTTTTGGTTAGCGCCTGACTTAATCTTTTTTTGCCCGTTGTTTGCATAATTTCATCCTTATTATTACAACATACCTATAATAATAAATTTATGTTCTGAGGCTATACTATTTACAATGCTTTTTTGACACAATCCTGCTGTTATGAATTCCAAAAATTACCGAAATTGCCCCTTGTTTGCCTTGTGGATAACGTGTTGAAAACATTAAAACAATGTTAAAATAAATACTTTGCATAATTAAGAGAATTTATGGCCTATATTTATAATAACCAGCATCTCAAATTAGTTGAAATACCCAAAAACTGCCCGCCCTATAAGTTATTACAAGTAATATACTTATAAACAGTAAATTTTCCCGTAAAGAAGATAAGGGCGATAGTGTTAAATTCTGTCATAGGTTAGTATTCAAATTATATGCCAGAATTCCAAATTTTTCTTTTGGAGTAGGGAAGTGGAAAACTCATAGTTTTGATTTCGTCTATAGCCCATTAGATATAAATAACTTATATTCGGACCTTACTTTTAAAATTTATTAAATATATTTTTCGATTCGCTGTTTCAGCTCTTTACAAACCTCGCCGGGATCATTTGCATTGCAAACACACGAAGACACCGCAATTCTTTTTGCACCCGCACGAAGAACATCATCAATATTCTCCAATGTGATTCCGCCAATCGCAACCGCTTCAATATTTTTATCTTTCAGATACTCGACAGCTTTGGAAACGTAATCCAAACCGCAAATCTCTACCTGTTGTTTTGTATTGGTCGAAAAAACTGAGCCGGCACCGACATAATGCAGTTTCTGGTCGGCAGCAGATGCAAGCTCGGTCATGGAATGCGTACTCATACCAATTATTAAAGGTTTCAACTGCATCTTTCTGATTTCATCGGCAGGCAAATCATTTTGGCCGAGATGAACACCATCAGCATCGGCGGCAATCGCAATATCCGCCCTGTCGTTAATAATGCTGATAACATTATTCTGCTTACAGATATGGACAAATTCCCGTGCAAGCGGCAAAAGTTCGCTATCGCAAATTTCCTTCGCCCTTAATTGCAGACAATCCGCTCCGCCTGATGCACAACTTTGTGCAATTTTTAAAGCGTCCATTCCATTTTGTACCGTGATAATGCAGTAAAGTCTTGCCTTGCTGAATTTTACCGCTGGAAATCCGTAGATAGATATATTTTTTTCTAATGTGTAACAGTCGTATCGTAATTTTTCGAATTCGCCCGCAAGCTCGCTGTTTATAACAGATACTGCTTCGCTGATCGCTCGAAGCGCTTCGGTAGTTCTTGCCAGTCCTGCGGTTACACAATCCTCAAGACTTTCGCGTTTCATCTGCTCGGCAATCTGCACACCGCACCCGACATCGTTTTCGGTATCGCGGGATGAAATGAGCTTTTGCGTATCGAGTTTTGAAACTGCGGAACTTAATCTATGGCGACACTGTTTACATTCTGTCGCCAATTGTTCATTGTCCAGAGCAAACCGGCAGAATTCCTCCGCAATGCGCAACCCTTCACGCGCCCTGTTATAATTAGCATCAACAATTCTGTAAATCGCTCGATTCATTGCATCACTTTAAAGGGCAATCCCGCCCGATACAAGGGAAAATTGATAATTGACACATCGTCTTTTATCGCTATAAGTGGTTGTTTTAACTTACATTATTAAAGGATAGTATACAGTGAAAATATTGGTCATCAATGCCGGCAGCAGTTCGATTAAGTATCAATTATTCGAAATGCCTGCCGAGAAAGTACTTGCAAAAGGTCTTCTTGAAAAAATCGGAGAAGAAACATCAAAGCTCACCCACACATCGGACACAAAAGAACATAAAATAGAAACAAAAGCCGCCGACCATTCCGAAGGTATGAAATTAATTCTTAATACTCTCGTCGATCCGAACATCGGCGTTATCAAAGATATTTCAGAAATTAACGCAGTCGGCCACAGGGTCGTGCACGGCGGCGAGGAATTTACAGATTCGTGCATCATCAACGAACATGTAATTGGTTCGATTGAAAGATTTGCGGATTTGGCCCCGCTTCATAATCCGCCAAACCTCACCGGCATCAAGGCCGCTCAAAAAGCTTTGCCTGAGGTCGCGCAGGTCGCCTGTTTTGATACGGCATTTCATACCTCGATTCCGCAGACTGCATTTATTTATGCGCTGCCTTTCGAGATTTATGAAAAATACCGCGTGAGAAAATATGGTTTCCACGGCACAAGTCATAAATATGTTGCCCAGCGAGCCGCAGTACTGCTTGGAAAAAGAACTGACAAAGCAAATCTTATTACCTGCCATCTCGGCAACGGCTGTTCGATGGCCGCTGTCAAAAACGGCAAAAGCGTCGATACTTCAATGGGACTTACTCCGCTGGAAGGTCTGGTAATGGGAACACGCACCGGCGATTTCGACCCGGCGATTCTCTTTTATCTCTCCGACAAAGGCTACAGTATTGATGATTTAAATTCGATGTGCAATAAAAAAAGCGGACTGCTCGGCATCTCCGGCGTTTCAAACGATATGAGAAATCTCCGCGCACAGGCCGAAGCGGGCAACAAGAGAGCACAACTCGCTTTCGATATTTTCTGCTACAGAATCAAAAAATACATCGGCACATATACTGCTGTTGTCGGCAGACTTGACGCGATAGTCTTCACAGGCGGAATCGGCGAAAACGCCGCGGACGCCAGAGCACAGTCGTGCAGCGAACTTGAGCAAATTGGTGTTGAAATCGATTCAGCGGCAAATGAAAAAACAATCCGAAAAGAAGGAACCATAAGTTCTGCGAATTCGAGAGTGAAAGTTTTCGTTATCCCGACAAATGAAGAACTTGCGATAGCTCAGGATACGTTCTCTTTGGCAAAATAACCAAAAGCCCTCAATTTCATATTGGGGGTTATCAAAAGGAGACAAATATGAAAAAAGCTCTTATACTTTCGATTGCGCTGCTTTTCGCGGCAGGCTGTGATAGCGTTTATTACGGCACGATGGAAAAATTCGGCAAACACAAACGAGACATTCTCGTTGACCGTGTAGAAGAAGCCCGTGATTCGCAGGAGCAGACCAAAGAGCAATTCGCATCGGCGCTCGAAAAATTCAAGAGCGTTGTGAACGTCCCGACTGGAAAGCTTCAGGTTAAATATGATACGCTCAAAGCAGAGTTCGATGAAAGCGAAGCTAAAGCAGCGGCAGTAAAGAAAAGAATTGCCGATGTCGAAGAAGTCGCAAAAGACCTTTTCACAGAATGGAAAGACGAGCTTGAGCAGTATAAAAATCGTGAATTGAAATCATCAAGCCAAAAACAACTTGACGAAACCCGCAAGAGATATAACGAAATGATCGCCGCGATGAAAAGAGCGGAAAGCAGAATTGAACCGGTGCTCTCGGCTTTCCGCGACCAGGTTTTATTTCTCAAACACAACTTGAACGCACAAGCCATCGCTTCACTTCAAACTGAAGTTACCACGATGGAAACAGATATCGGCAGATTGATAGAGGAAATGGAAAAATCAATTGCCGAAGCCGACAGCTTCATCAAAAATATGAAAGAATAAAAAAGAGCATTTGAAAATGAACAACAACTGTATTTTAACGGTTGTACCTTCCAAATGGCTTTGCCGGCTGAAAATTCTTTTCTCGTTTCTTGCATTTACGTTTCTTTTTTGCACAATTTATCTTATCGCAGCAGAACTGTTCACTTCTCTTAAACTTATATTTATAGATAATATTATAACCTTCTTAGATGTCGGGCTGCTGTTTTTTTTTATACTGCTGCTTTTATTGTTGTTTTTTTATGCAAAATTATTAAGTCTCTCGATAAAATTTTATAAAACAAAAATGGAATTTTTTGATGATTATATTGTTTTCACAAACAAAAGCGGATTTCAGTATAAAATCAGCAAATCAGACACAAAGTATATATTTGCGCTGAAGAGAAAAACCTCGATCATATTTCAAAATGAACAACTTCTTTATTTTGTTTTTTCCGAAAAAGTTTACGGAAGCAAACAATTAAAAAACATCAATGAATATTTCAGTAAATCAGATATTTATTTCGATGATAAAACGCAAATCAGAAAGATAATTAAAGATAATAATCTGCAAAAATCGTTTCACATAAAGAATAGCATTAACAATATAGTAACCAAAAAATCTGTGTAATCTGCGTAATCAGTGATTAAAAAAAATGTGCCTTTGCTGAAGCGAAGCGGAAGCCGCCGGATCTTCAGGAATTTTATTCCTTGAAAATAAAATTCAGAGGGGGTGTCTTAGCGGCTACCGATTGTGCTTTCGCAAATGGATTTGAACAATCATAATATCAGCGGGGGTGATTCCGCCGATTCGGCCAGCCTGACCGAGTGTCGCGGGTTTGAATTTCTTTAATTTCTCTTTCGCTTCCGCGCGCAGATGTTCAACTTTATCATAATTAAGCCCATCGGGCAATTTAAGCTTTTCATCCTTCTGATATTGCGCTATCGCCTTTTCTTCTTTTATAAGATAGCCTTCATATTTAGCGTCCGTCATTACGCTTTCAATCACATCTTCTTTAAAATTTGCAAATGGAATTTCAGATTTAATAGACTGCTGCGGCTGCTTGAGATATTCCCAGAGAGACTTTCCTTCTTTTCGAGTGGTTTTCAAAAATTCAGTGAACGCTTTTATCTGCTCTTGTTTAAGAAGAAATTTTTTCCAGCGGCTATCTCCGACAAGACCAATTTCCCTTCCGATTTGCGTCAGTCTCGTATCTGCGTTATCGCTGCGAAGACTCATCCGCCACTCCGCTCTCGACGTAAACATCCTGTAAGGCTCATCGATTTCCCTCGTGAGCAAATCATCGACCATAACGCCGATGTACGCCTGGTCTCGCCGAAGAACCAGCGGCTCTTTTCCATCGAGTAGTCTCGCCGCGTTGATTCCGGCCATAATTCCCTGGCCTGCCGCTTCTTCATAGCCGCTTGTTCCGTTGATTTGGCCTGCGAGAAACAGCCCCTTGATTTTTCGCGTTTCAAGACTCGGCTTTAGCTGTATCGCCGGACAATAATCGTATTCTATAGCATAAGCGTAATGAACAATTTTTGCGTTTTCAGTGCCGACCATCAATTTTATCATCTGCTCCTGAACATCTTCGGGAACCGATGTGCTTATTCCATTGCAGTAAATCGTTCTGCACTGCTCATCTTCAGGTTCAAGAAAAACCTGATGACGCGTCTTATCTGAGAACCTCAAAATTTTAGTTTCAATGCTCGGACAATACCGCGGCCCGGTAGTTTTAATCTGACCGGTATAAAGCGGCGCACGGTCCATATTATCCATAAGGAGTTTATGAATTTTTTCATTGGTGTAAGTAATCCAGCACGGAATCTGTTTGCGCGTGATGGATTCAGTTAAAAATGAAAACGGCGAAGGCTTTTCGTCGCCATATTGTACTTGCGTTTTGTCATAGTCGATGGTTTTTGCATCAAGCCTTGCAGGTGTTCCGGTTTTCAATCGCCCAACATCAAGCCCAAGTTTTCGCAGGCTCTCCGATAGTTCGTTTGAGGCGGGTTCATCGAGTCTTCCGCCCGGCCATTGTTTTGTTCCGGTGTGCATTATGCCTTTAAGAAAAGTTCCGGTGGTAACGATTACCGCAGCGGCATTGAAAATTCTGCCGTCAGTGCAGGAGATGCCTGTTACCTGATTATCTTCGACGAGAATGTCAGCGGCAAGAGCTTCGATGATTGTAAGATTTTTAGTTTGTTCGAGCAGGCTGCGAATGCACGCTGAATATTTATATTTATCGATTTGTGCGCGAGGCGATTGAACTGCCGCACCTTTCGAGCGGTTGAGCAATCTGAATTGTATTCCGGTCGCATCAGTTGCGATTCCCATCAGGCCGCCCAGCGCATCGACTTCCTTTACGATTTGGCCTTTTGCGATTCCGCCGATTGCCGGATTGCAGCTTGCTTTTGCGATTGTGTCTTTGCTGATGGTAAGAAGAAGCGTTTTTGCGCCGATTTTCGCCGCCGCGTGCGCCGCTTCCGCTCCTGCGTGTCCGCCGCCAATTACTATACAATCAAATTTATTATTATATTGTTCCATTAAAAATTATTATCTGTGTATTGAATATATTTAGGTGTAAAATTAGTGTTCATTCGTGTTTAATTATCTGTAAGCGCAGTCGCCGATGCCATAACAAAATTGGCGGTATGACTGATACTCAAACTTATTTCCCCAATTTTCATTTCACGTGCGATTTTTTCCACTTCGCCGCTGAGAGTAACCTGCGGCTGGCCGAGCGGATTATTTACAATCTCAATATCCGTCCACGCGATTTTGCCGCGCCAGCCTGTGCCGAGAAGTTTCAGCACCGCTTCTTTTGCCGCGAACCTGCCGGAAAGTTTTTCAATACGGTTTTTAACACCGTCAGCCTGCTTCTGTTCAGCCGGTGTAAAAACCCTATCCAGAAAATGGCATCCGTGCCGCTCGAGCATCTGCTCGATTCGCGGACAATCAACCAAATCTATGCCGTGAAGAATTCTTTTCATTATTTCTCTGTGGCTCTTAAATCGATATACGCCTTCTCAAGACAATATTCTATAAACTGGTCTGCGTAAGTCAAATCGACCTGCGCGATAATTTTATTCATCATTTCATCAACTGTTTTTTTGCGTTTCTCGAAATGCATTCTCGCTTCGACCTCGTTTTGAACCTGCTCGAAAGACTGGCTGACCGCGGGCGTTTTATTTTCGAGCTTCACGACAAAAATATGTTTTTCCGATGTAAATGGTTCGCTCGTATCGCCGATGTTCATTTTTTCAGATGCTTTTTCAATCGCGTCGTATGGTTTTGCAAGTGTGCCCGGCACGACAGGTTTCCACAATCCGCCGTTGGCCGCTGCATAATCGTGCGAATATTTTTTCGCAAGCTCATTGAAATCTTCGCCATTTTTTATTCGTTCACAAATTTCTGCTGCAAGCAGTTGCCCCTTTTCCTCGAGATTTGCGTTCGGGTCGTTCGGCTCATATAACTTCCCCGGCTCGATATCAATAACCCTGAAAGTCAACTGCCCTTTCTGCTCGTAATATTGATTCTTTATTTGGTTATAATACCCCAGAAGCTCGGAATGCGTTATCGGCTTTTCATCTTTCAGTTCTTCCGATATAAACGACTGCACGAGTATCGCTCTTCTCTGTTCTTTATAGAAATCCTGCCAGTTCGTTCCCATTTTTTTCAGCAGCTTTTCCACTTCCGCGTAGTTTCCGCCGCAGCGCGCGATAAATTTCTGCACTTCATCTTCGACAATTTTATCGATAATTTCATCATCAACATTTTCCGGCAGCGCTGCTCTGGCCTTCTGGTATAATTTTATATCCGCCACTTTCTGAACAAGCACACCTGACAACACAGGCGTCGCGTCTTTTATAAATTGACCGTAATCTTCCGTCTTGGCAAGCTCCGTTAATTTCGTTTGAACAGGTTTGATGATTTCATCAGCGGTAATGGCTGACGACTCGATCGAAAGAACAAGCCCGCCGGAAGGCACAGGCATATCCGGCATTTCGCTCGGCGGATTTATCGCTGCCAATCGCTGCGGATCGACATCAGGCGCCTTGGCAGCCTCTTCGCAGCCGTAAAAAAACATAATACCAAGACTTACTGTCAATATTACAAAAATCGTTTTTGTTTTCATAAAACTTCCTGTTTAATCTATCGGCCGCGATTATAGTCCATTCTATACTTTTTTGCGAAGAATTTTTCTGAGCACCGCGCATACCGTATCCGGTTCAAGATATTTCCTGTCGAGCCTGATATAAACTGTCAAAGCGTCTGGAATCCGCAATTTACCCGGCGCCCTGGCAAAAATATCGATAGCTTTTTTCGGATTGTCTTTTTCCATAGAGAAAATTATATCATTGCCGCTTATATTAATCGCACGAATACCGACTTCCGATGCGAGAATCCTGATTTCCGCAAGTTCCAGCAGTTTTTGCACTTCCGGACAAATACGCCCAAATAAATCATTAAGTTCATCTTCAAGCTGTTTCAAATCCTGCGCACTTCTCGCCGCCGCGATTCGCCGATAAACGTTCATCCTCTGTGAATCCGACTGAATATAATTTCGCGGAACATAAATCGAAAATCCCAAATCGATAACAGCCGCCGGTTCCTTTTCCACTGGCGCATTTTTTAATCTGCGAACCGCATCGCTCAATAATTTACAGAAAAGCTCGAATCCGATTGTATTGATATGCCCCGACTGTTCAGGCCCCAGAATATTCCCCGCTCCCCGAATTTCCAGATCACGCAGCGCAATTTTAAATCCCGCCCCAAGCTGCGAATATTCTTCAATTACCTTTAAACGTTTAACTGCCGTCGGCGTAACCGTTCGATGCTGCGGCAAAAGCATATACGCATAAGCCCTGTGTTTGAACCGCCCGACCCTGCCGCGAAGCTGATGAAGCTGCGCAAGCCCGAACCGGTCAGCATCATTTATAATAATCGTATTGGCGTTTGGAATATCGATGCCCGACTCGATTATCGCCGAACAAATCAGAACATCAATCTGGCCGAGCACAAATTTTACCATCGCTTTTTCAAGTTCATGTTTGTGCATCTGTCCGTGCGCAATATCGATTCTCACATCAGGCAGCAATTTCTGAATGTCGTCCCGGAATTTCTTTATCGACTGCACCCTGTTATGAACGAGGAATATCTGCCCCTGTCTGTTCAGCTCGAAAAGTATCGCGCGTTTAATTGTTTCATTATCGAATTTCTTAACCTGCGTAACAACCGCTCTCCTGTCCAGCGGCGGAGTTGCCAGCGAGCTTATATCACGCAATCCGAGCATCGCAATATGCAGCGTTCGCGGAATCGGCGTCGCCGTCATTGTCAGCACATCGACATTAACTCTCATTCTTTTCAATTTCTCTTTATGCTCAACGCCAAATCTCTGCTCTTCATCGATAATCAGCAGCCCCAAATCCTTAAATCCAACATCGCCGCTCAAAATCCTATGCGTACCAATAAGAATATCGACACCGCCTTGTTTTGTGTGTTTAACAATTTCAGAAGCCTGCTTCTTAGTTTTAAATCTGTTCACCGATTCAATCGAGATGGGAAAATCCGCGAACCGCTGCCTGAAAGTTCTTTCGTGCTGAACGCACAAAACCGTAGTCGGCACAAGCACCGCAACCTGTTTGCCCGCCTCAACAGCTTTGAACGCCGCCCTCATCGCAAGCTCTGTTTTGCCGTACCCGACATCGCCGCAAAGCAGCCTGTCCATCGGCACAGGTTTCTGCATATCTGCTTTGATATACTCACTGACCGTTTCCTGGTCAGGCGTTTCCTCGTACAAAAATGATTCTTCGAATTCCCGCTGCCAATTCGTATCAGGCCCGTAAGCAATCCCCGGCATACTTTGCCGTTTGGCCTGCATCTCAAGAAGTTCTGATGCAAGGTCATTAACCGCCTGCGCCGCTTTTTCTTTCTGCTTCTCCCATTTTTTCGTACCGATTGTGCTGAGCTTCGGCCTTATCGCCGTTGTGCCGACATATTTCTGCACGAAACCAATATTCTGCATCGGCACGTGAATCAAAACATTATCAGCAAATTGAATGGTCAGAAATTCTTTATTGGTACCGTCTTTTTCAATCGTCTCAATGCCTTTGAATTTCCCGATTCCGTAATTTATGTGAACAACATAATCGCCTTTATTCAAATCCGCCGCCGTATCAATCGAGGTTGCCGCACTGATTGGCCGAATCGTTCTTCGTACAACTGTTTGCCCGAACAATTCATGATGTGTCGCCGTGATAGTTTTAATATCATCGATAATAAACCCGCGATGAATAAAACCGACCACAAGGCGAAATTTTTCAGGTAATTTTTTTATGTCCTGCCCGATAATTTCCTGAATCCTTTTTACTTCCGCGTCGGCCTGGCAATACAAATAAACATCCCAACCCGTTTGCGCAAGCTCCGCCAACTGCTGCAGCGCAGCCCTGTGTCCCGACCAGCCCGGCACACCTTTAGCCTCAAACTGCTGTGTGCTTTTTATTCGCAGCTCGATACTGTCCTCGCCCTGTGCAAACCTGCTGATATGAACCTGTTTAAATTCGGAAATCTTCTTATAAATTTCTTCCCACTTATAAAGTCCGCCCGGCTTTTCAACTCTGCGAACAAAAACATCCGCCACATCCTGTACTTCCGTCGGCTCTTCGATAAAGATTATCGTCTCCGGCTCAAGGGTATTCAGAAAGAGCGTCGAATTTTTTAGATTATCATCCGTTGTGCCGGAAGTAATTGTAATATTATCGATATGACCTGCCGAACGTTGCGAATCGAGGTCGATTTTCCTTATGCTTTCAATTTCATCGCCGAAATATTCAATCCTCACCGCCACCGGCTGATTTGCCTGCGCCGTTACCGGTGCGAAAATATCAATTATGCCGCCTCGCCTTACGAACTGGCCCGGCAAATCGATTCGTTCCACCGCCTCAAAACCGTTGTCGACAAGCCACTGGCAGACTTTTTCCATTTCAATCGTCCGCCCCTTTACGAGAGACAATCCTCGTTCAAGCAATTCACCCGGCTTCGGCACCGGCTGTATTAGCGCTTGAATCGATGCTGAAATTATCCCCGGCTGCTGCTCAGATACAATTTTAAGAACGAGTCTTGCCCGTGCAGATGCGGTTTCATCTGTAGCATCAATTATTTCTTCGCCCGCCCAGCCCGGCAGCGTTTCGACATTTTTACTTCCGAATGTGATTAGATCATCGACCGCGTTATCTGCATCGTCGAGATGTCTGCTGATATAAAGAAGTGGTCTTCCGGTTTGCTGATGAATATGCAGTGCCAGTAAAGGCGCAAAGGATCCCCACGTCCCGGCAATTTTAACCACCCTGTTATCAGCGGCTTTCACACGGGATATCAACTCCTGAACGCTATTTAATTTGTCTATATCCAAGAAACTTAAAACTAAAAGTTTAAAGCTAAAAATTATGGATTCGCCTTCGGCGATATTAGTTTTAATTTTTAAGTTTTGGTTTTTAGCTTTTAGCTTTAACTTTTAAACTTTCTTAGTCGCCAAAACACGTATTTACGCCTCTGGCAGCCGCAATCAGCGGTGAATTCACCGGCACTTTCCGCACCTTGCCCGCAACCTGTGCAAGCGGAACGCTCGATACCTGATTATTTTTCCAAACTACCAGCCGATTCTTTTTCCCGCTGACAACCAGTTCCAGTGCTGCATGCCCAAAACTTGTCGCAAGAACCCTGTCGTGCGCCGTCGGCCTGCCTCCTCGCTGAACATAGCCGAGCGTTACACTGCGAGTTTCAAGCCCAAGGCTCATCTCAATCTGCCCCGCAAGTTTATTCGCTATTCCGCCAAGCCGAATCGTCTCTGGACTGTATGCGACCGTTCTCCGCACAACCATTTCGCCGCCGATTTCCTTAGCGCCTTCAGCAACGCAAATAATCGTGTACGTTTTGCCCCAACTGTTTCGCTGCTTGATAAAGTCGCAAACTTTGTCAAGGCTGTACGGGATTTCCGGAATCAAAATCACATCTGCCCCGCCCGCAACGCCCGCATGCAGCGCAATCCATCCTGCGTATCTCCCCATCACTTCCAGCACCATAATTCGATGATGAGCGCTCGCTGTTGTCCGCAATTTATCAATCGCTTCTGTCGCTGTTGTAACAGCCGTATCGAACCCGAAAGTAACCTCCGTACCCCAAAGATCGTTATCGATTGTTTTCGGAACACCGATAATCGTCATTCCTCTTTCTGCTAATTTCTCTGCGCTTGTCATTGTCCCATCGCCGCCGATGCAGACAAGCGCATCGATTTTCTTCTGCTTGAGCGTCCTGACGCATGAAGCCGTCAAATCTTTAAATTCGACTTTTCCGGCTTTGTTTGTATGAGGATATTTTGATGGGTTTGTCGTATTGTTGGATCCCAGAATCGTTCCGCCCGTTTCGAGAATATTGCTGACCTCGCGGTAACCCAAAGGGCGAATCCTGTTTTCGATAATCCCCAGAAATCCATCTTCGATTCCCCAGACTTTGATGCCGTATTGAGCGATAGCAGTTTTCGTCACTGCGCGTATGACTGCGTTAAGTCCCGGACAATCCCCCCCGCCTGTCATTACCGCAATGGTCTTGACCTTTGCCATATAAGCATCCTTTCAAAAGGAAAGCCTTTTTCTTGATCTTAATATTAATCAGTGAAATCTGCGTAATCAGCGATAAAAAAATATATTATAAATATTTCTTCGTGTCTTTGTGCCTTAGTGGCTATTTTCCTGCTGCCGCCATCGACTTTTTCGCCGCCGCCGCAACCGCGTCAGCCGTAATGCCGAATTTCTCATAGCATACTTTATAAGGTGCTGATTCGCCAAATCTTGTCATACCGATAAATTCGCCGTTATCGCCGATATATTTTTCCCAGCCCATTTTGATACCGGCTTCAACCGCGACTCTTGCTTTAACGTTCGGCGGAAGTACAGAATCTTTATAAGCCTTATCCTGCTGCTCGAACAATTCCCAGCTTGCAAGGTTAACAACCTGCGCCTTGATATTTTCAGTCGCCAGTTTCTCCGCAGCCTTCATCGCAATTTCAAGTTCAGAACCAACTCCGATAATTATCACATCCGGCTTAGCCTGGTTGACGACAACATAACCGCCCTTCGCGATATTCGATGCCGCCGGGTATTTCGTTCGGTCAAGTGTAGGCAAATTCTGTCTTGTCAAAAGCAAAGCTGTCGGCCCGGTTTTATTTTCAAGTGCTATTTTCCAGCAGTACGCTGCTTCATTCGCATCGCCGGGACGAAGCACAAGCATCTTTGGAATTGCTCGCAGCGCCGCGATATGTTCGATTGGCTGATGGGTCGGCCCGTCTTCACCGAGACCGATTGTATCATGTGTGAAGACAAATATTGTTTTATATCCGCTCAGTGCCGCCAATCGTACTGATGGTTTCATATAATCGAAGAAGCAGAAGAACGTTCCGCCGTAAGCACGAAGCAAATCGCTTGTCCCGATACCGTTCATTATCGCCGCCATCGCGTGCTCACGTACACCGTAACGAATATATCGGCCGGACGGATTATTTTTTTGGAAGTCTTCAACGCCTTTGAATCTTGTATTATTCGAAGGTGTCAAATCAGCCGAACCGCCAAGTACCAAAGGCATATTCGGCATAAGTGCATCAAGCGTTTTGCCCGATGCCGTTCGTGTTGCCATTGGTTCGGCCGGGAACGTCGGAAGATTCGTTATCTCCGGATAAGGATTGCTAATCATCTTCGCAAGGTCAGGATACTGCTGCGAATATTTTTTGAACATCTCATTCCATTGCTTTTCGAGCTGCTCGCCTTTGGCCTTTGTCTTTTGAGTATGTTCGAGAACTTCAGCGGGCACAACAAAACTTTGAGAGGGATCCCAGCCGAAATTTTTCTTTATAAGTTTTATTTCGTCATCGCCAAGCGGCGCGCCGTGTGCTGTGTGAGTATCCTGGAAATTCGGACTGCCGTAGCCGATGTGTGTGCGAAGATTGATAATGCAGGGCCTGTTCTTCTCGGCCTGTGCGTTCTTCAATGCCTTCTCGAACGAAAGCATATCATTGCCGTCGCCGCCGACAACCTGAACGTACCAGTTATAAGCCTCGAATCTCTTTGCCCTGTCTTCCGTGAATGACAGAGAAGTATTTCCATCTATCGAAATATTATTATCATCATAGATAACGATTAAGTTATTCAAACCAAGATGCCCTGCAAGCGAACATGCTTCCGATGCGACGCCTTCCTGCAAACATCCATCACCGGCGATGGTGTAAATTTTATAATCGAAAAGATTAAAACCTTCTTTATTGAAGTTTGCCGCCAGATATTTCTGAGCGATTGCCATACCGACACAATTGCTGATGCCCTGACCAAGCGGCCCTGTTGTCGCTTCTACTCCCGGAGTAAGACCGTACTCTGGATGCCCCGGCGTTTTGCTGCCCCACTGCCTGAAATTTTTCAATTCTTCAAGACTTAAATCATATCCCGTCAAATACAAAAGCGAGTACAGAAGCATACTTCCGTGACCGGCGCTTAATACGAACCTATCCCTGCCGAGCCATTTCGGATTAGCGGGATTGTGTTTCAAATATTTAGTCCAGAGTGTATAAGCTGCCGGAGCCATTCCCATCGGCATACCCGGATGACCGGATTTGGCCTTCTGGACTGCATCCATCGAAAGAAATCTTATTGTTTGTACACAAAGTTCATCTAATTCATTTAGACCCGGATTTGTCTTATTCATCGTCTTTCCTTGTTAAAACATTAAAGACGAGCATAATAAGGCAAAAAGACTAATGTGTCAATATGCGTATGTAACGAAGTTTATCGCGTTTTGCGCTTCACGATTCACAAACGACGAGATAAAACATTTTACGATTCAGGATTGAACGTCAGACAGCTTGCCTTATCGCTTCGATGGCCGATGGTTACTCCTTCGGCTGCGCATTCCAGTCGATCGTTATACATGCAGTCGCTCATTCGACACGCACCGACGTGTCCCATTTGGGTTGGATCGCCTGCTTTGATGTTGCTGCTTTGGTTTTTAGACCAGAATGTATCGCACATTGGCGATTGTGTCTCGGCATCTCCTACCGTTATCGCCTTTGCATGGCATTGATTATGTTTGTTGTAAGCACAATCTGTCATATCACAAGTTTGAACATGTGGCATTTGCATAATATCGCCTTTCTATATCATATCGGTAACGAGATTAACACCAGGGCATGCAGTACTAAATCGGTTTTCTCCTTAAATTGCCTTGCTGTAATGCTGAAGCACTTCAAGCGGCAAAAAAGTCCGATAAGTTAAGAATATTTAGTCCACTTTAAATTTCATCATACATTTATCAGCATAAGTTATTCCACCAAAAGGGGTTATAAAATTTTCCTGTTTTTACCTTTTTTTGCTGCACTTTAAAGAAGTCGCCTTTAGTTCTTGTCGATAAAAACTTATCAAATATGAAACTATAAACCGGAGTTTTTTAAAATGGACAAGACAGGCAGACAAACATCTACGATACCCGTGGTCGTGATAGCTTTGAGTCTTGCCGGTGTCATTGTACTTTGGTTTTATTCCAATACAGAAGAAAGTTTAATTAAATCACTGATACTGTTATGTTTGCTAAGTTGTATCAGTCTTGGAATTTTCATACTTATTTCCAGATACCTCAAGGCTCGTCATAATGAGCTTAAAAGTTTAATCAGCCATCTTACAACCGAAGTTGACGCTCAGAATTCCAGGCTTGAAGCCTCGAAACTTCAGGCTGACCAGATAAACCAGCAGCTTCAGCTTTCTGTCAAATATGCAAACACTATGTCTCAGCAGGCAGCCGAAGCGACCCGCTCGAAAGGCGAGTTTCTCGCCGGTATGAGTCATCACATTCGTACCCCGATGAATGCGATTATCGGTTTCAGTGAAATTCTTATAGAAGACGACCTTACCCCTGTTCAGCAGAACCAGGTCAAAATTATTCGCGACAGCAGCAGAGCGCTTCTGCGATTAATAAATGACCTTTTCGATTTCTCTAAAATCGAATCAGGCAGATTTGAAGTTGATAACAATTCCGACGTCAACGTCAATGGTGTTCTCAAGTCAGTTGATGCTATTATGCAGCCTGCCGCCATCGAAAAAGGCCTTATTTTTGAAATCATCCGCCAGCCGGGCGCCGACAACGACGATCTCTGCGTTCACGCCGATGCTTCAAGATTTAAACAGTGCCTTATGAATCTTGTCGGAAATGCCGTCAAATTCACAAAGAAGGGTTTTGTCCGCGTCAGAGTTTCCAGCGCAAAAGAAAGCGGAAAACCATTTATCAGGTTCGACGTCGAAGACAGCGGTATCGGTATTGCCGCCGAAAATCTGAACCGCATTTTCGAACCTTTCTCGCAAATTGAAACATCCGATGGCTTGATTAATCATCAGTTCTCAAGTACAGGTCTGGGCCTTGCTGTAACACACTATATTGCTGAAATGCTCGGCGGCAAATTGGTTGTCAGCAGCACATTTTCCAAAGGTTCGGTATTTTCTTTATATGTCCCGGCAACTGTCACTGATGCCGCCGTCAAGGAACAGCCTCAGGTTAAAACACCTGCCGCAAAAGAACCAAACGTAACCACCCCTGAAATGTTTGATGTAAAGCTTTCAGGTAAAATTCTCGTCGCCGAAGACAGTCCCACAAACCAGACCCTCATCGATTTGATATTGAAAAAAGTCGGCCTGAAAACAAAAATTGTGGACAATGGTCTTTTAGCCGTCCAGAAAATTGCCGAAGAAAAATTCGACTTAATTTTGATGGATATTCAGATGCCTGTGATGAATGGTTTTGAAGCCACAAGGCAGATTAAAAAAGATCATCCTGAAATACCGATTGTTGCGCTTACCGCCTGCGCTATGATGGGCGACGATGAAAAATGTTACTCCGCTGGCTGTGACGGTTATCTTACAAAGCCCATCGACAGGAAAAAACTTATCGAGACCCTTAAAAAGTATCTTTCTGCTGAAAACAAAAAGCAGAATCAAAACGTTAATAATATAAATCTGGACTCACAGGAGAATAGAATGATTCAGAGTGAAACGAATTTTCAGACCGGGGAAATTGAAATTGACTGGCAGCTTCTGATGGAGAGAATCGGAGATGAAGCTCTCGTTGATGAAATTATGCCGGTTTTTCTTAAAGATAACAAGGAGAGAATCCAATTGCTCGCAGAGGCGGTTAAGAGGAACGATTCAGGTGAAGTTAAATTTTATGCCCATTCAATCAAAGGTGCCTGCGGTACAATCGGTGCCCCCACATTGTTTGAACTTGGCAAACAGCTCGAAAACGCCGGACGGCTCGAAGAGACCGACAAATATGCTCCGCTTTTCGAACAGATTAAAACCCACTTCGACAGCCTGCTGGCGCTTCTAAACCATAGCGATTGGAAGCAAATCGTAAAAAACGCTCAGGCACCCGCACGCCGAACTTCTTAAATTAGAAGCTCTAATCCACTCTTTATATTGACTTTTGCCCTTTTGGACACTAACATAGTCATTATTGGCCGAGTGGCGGAATGGCAGACGCACGGGATTTAAAATCCCGGGTCCGATAAGGGCGTATGGGTTCGACTCCCATCTTGGCCAGTCTTTATAAAATGGCTTAATGTGGCTGACAAAAAAATCAAAGCAGTTCTCTTTGACCTTGGCGATACCCTGCTCAACTACGGCAAAATCGACCCGCACGAACCATTTTTCAAAGCCGCAAAGCAAACATGGATTTGGCTAAAAGAACAGGGCCAGGCCGCCGGCTGGCAATGGCTTTACACTTTCAGGAATCTCCTGTCCGTTCACCTGCGAATTATATGGTCGCATTTCACAGGCCACGATTTCGACTCATTGCAGGTTATGAAAAATCTCGGCAAAAAAATGGGCCATCAGCTCACCGACCAGCAGTACGAAGACCTGGTCTGGCTCTGGTATGACCCGCTGGCAAAATTAGTTACAATCGAACCGAACCTCCATCAAACCCTCGCTTCGCTTCGTGACAAAGGTTTGAAAATGGCAATTGTTTCAAATACTTTCGTTTCCGCTTCCGTCCTCAACAGGCACATCAGGGAACTTGGCCTTTACGAATTTTTTGAATTCATCTACTATTCATATATGTTCAACAAGCGAAAGCCTCATCCCGAAATGTTCCTCGCTGCCGCTAAACAGCTCAATCTTGCACCTTCTGAAATTATTTTCGTAGGCGACAGAATCGACAACGATATGGTCGGCAGTATCGGCGTGGGTATGACTCCGGTTCTGAAAAAAGCTCATTCTAATTTTAAAAAAAATGTTCCGCCGCAAGTAACACAGATAAACAGCATCTCTGAACTTCCTGCGTTAGTAGATAAAATCAACAATGTTTAAATAGGCGCATCAATGACAAAAAAAATTAAATGGGGAATCGTCGGTACAGGAGGTATCGCACACACGTTTGCAAAGGCATTGGCAATCCTGCCCGATGCCGAGCTTGTCGCCGTTTCGTCACGAAAAAAAGAATCCGCCGAAAAATTCGCCGCAGAGTTTAATATTCCAAATACCTATATTGGCGCAGATTCGCTCGCCCGGGACAAAAATATCGACATCGCATATATCTCATCAATCCATCCCGCCCATAAAAGCGATACTTTGAACTGCCTCAACGGCGGCAAAGCAGTCCTCTGCGAAAAACCCTTCGCAATGAACGGCCTCCAAGCTGCACAAATGATTGATTGCGCAGCAAAAAATAAATTATTTCTTATGGAAGCGATGTGGACGTATTTTTTCCCCGCAATCGCTGAAATCCGTCAAATTATTTCCAATGGCGATATCGGCGAAGTTCGTCTCGTTAATGCCAACTTCTGTTTCAATAAAGAAGATGACCCGCTCGGCAGACTCATCAATCCGATTTTAGGCGGCGGCACTCTGCTCGACATTGGCGTTTACGTCATTGCCTTCACGCAAATGATTTACGGCAAAGAACCGGAAAAAATTTCAAGCCTTGCGCACATTTGCTCCGCCGGCACTGACGAACAATGCTCTATGATTTTCGCTTATAACAATGGCGCAATGGCTTCACTCAATTGTTCTTTTCGTGTCGAATCGCCCTGCCAGGCCGCCGTTTATGGAACTAAAGGTTATATCAAAGTGCCGCACATGTTTTTCCAGCCCGATAAATTTTTAATAAAAATCGGCGACCAGCCGGAAAAAGAACATTCATTCCAGCGGCTCGGGAATGGTTACACTTACCAGGCAGTTGAAGTTATGCGTTGCCTGCGCGAAGGAAAATTGCAAAGCGACATTATGCCCTGGGATACAAGCAGAGCATTTATGAATACAATGGACAAAATCCGTCAGCAGTGGAATTTGATTTATCCCTGCGAAAAATAAAAAAGCTCTCTATACAGGAGTTGCTATGAAGAAACTAATTTTTATCGCAATTACCGCAGCAATAATTTTTACCAATTTTAGTTATGCTCAATCCTCAAACTTCACAGACAAAGAGCTTGGCACAATCCCCGATAGAATCACAAACATTGTTCGAAGCCCGGACCTCCGCCATATCGCTTTGCTCGCTATTGTAAACGCCAAAAATCAGATCATCCTCGATGGCGTCCCCGGCCCCCTTTACGATACAATTGGCGAAAAATCAATCATTTTCAGTCCGGACAGCAATCACATTGCCTATGTCGCTCTGCAAAACAATAAACAAATGGTGGTTGTTGATGGAAACCAGGGCCCGCAATTCGACGGCATCATAAAAGACAGCATCGTTTTCAGCGCCGACAGTAAACGTTTCGCTTACCTGGGAAAAAACGGAAACACAACAATCGTCGTCTTAGATAACCAGCCGATTACCTTTGAAGAAAACATCGACGCTAAAAGCATTCCGCTCTTCAGCGGCGATGGCAAAAGAGTCGCGTTCATTGCATGGAAAGGTTCAAAAAGGTTAGTCGTCGTCGATGGCAAACCGCAGCCCGGCTACGACGATATCAGCTTCCTTGCTTTCGGCCCCAAAAATAATAATTTTGTTTACGGCGCACGAAAAAGCACAAAACGAATGGTAATTTTCGAAGGTAAACAGGGCAATGAATTCGACGAAATAGGAAAAGTCCTCGCCTTCAGTTCCAATGGCAAAAGTTTCGCATACAGAGCGCGCACAGCCGCCAAATGGCAGGTCATCGTCAATGATTCCAACCTCCCCCCATACGATGAAGTCCTCGAAGGCTCAATCTCTTTCAGCCCCGACAGCAATCATCTCGCTTATGCCGTCAAAAGCAATTTCAAACAAATGGTCGTGCTCGATGGCAACACAGCCCAGCCTTTCGATATGATTGGCCAATCTATGCCAATTTTCTTGAATGATAATCATTTACTTTACACCGCAAAATACGGCTTCCAGTGGCAGGTAATCGTTGACCAAACCCCCGGCCCGCTCTTCGACAACATAAAATATGATTCTTTGAGAATCAGTCCCGACAAAAATCATTTCGCCTTCGCAGGCTGGGTAAATAACAAATGGTTCATCGTCGTCGATAACAAACAGCAAAGCGAATGCGACGATTTCACCGGCAGCATTATCTTCAGCCCCGACAGTTCACGCACCGCGTACATTATCAAACGCAGCAATAAAGATATAGTCGTAATCGATGGAACCGCAGGCGAAGAATACGATGAAATTAAAAAAACTATCCTCTTCAGCCCCGACAGCAAACACCTTCAATACATCGCAAAGAAAAATGGTATGTGGCAAACCATCCTCGACGGCAAACCCGGCAAAGCTTATAATGACATCCCCGAAGAATCAATCCTCTTCAGCGCAGACAGCAGCCATACAATATATATGGCAAAAGCTTATGACAAACAGATGCTCGTAGTCGATGGCATAGAAAGCCCCGCTTACGATATTATCGTTTCTTACCCGGCTGTTTCAGAAAATGGTTTTGAAACGTTAACCGCCCGCGGCAAAACCCTTTTTCGCACAACATGGAAACCGTAAGCCTAAGGCGATACCTTGTAAATATGATCGCCTTTGCGAACCCTGTCCGGCACTTTCAGGCCGATAGATTCTCCCGCACCAGCAGATGAAACATCATTATGGTCGACCTGAATTTCATTGACTGTCATTTCAATATCCGTCGTATGCCCTTTGATGATAATATGGTCGCCCAAATGTAATGTCCCGGTAAGCTCAATTCCCGCAGCTATGGGATGCGAAAAAAAATCCGATACTTTACCAATGTCCTCTTTCACAGTTTTTCTCCTAACTCAAAAACTGTAAATTTATCCTCTTAACTTATTTCTTCTATCAGGGCTTTTACTTATTTTTTATTCTTAATAATCT
The DNA here is from genome assembly GCA_001825665.1 of Planctomycetes bacterium GWF2_41_51. Taxonomy (GTDB): domain Bacteria; phylum Planctomycetota; class Phycisphaerae; order Sedimentisphaerales; family UBA12454; genus UBA12454. Next base: position 40,427 of record MHXZ01000078.1, read on the forward strand.
TAGCCCAGTTTCAGCATCAGCCTCCCTGCTTGCGTCAATACCGGCAATTTCGATTATCGTAACTTCAAGTATTAAAAATATGCTCGCTCCGCCTCTCGGACACCCCACGATATGAGTATCGCCCCTTCCGATTCCTGCGTGCAGATGCAGTTTGGGTTTATCATCTTCCCAGTAAATCGTCCCGACGCCAAGCGTCTCGCCCGGCCCTTGAAAATTAAAAAAGTTCGCCTCTAATTTCGGCTTTTCGACTTTCGGCCCGACAACTACATCAGCTTTTCGTATCCCGCCTGTGATGAGAACCGATGCGCATTTTATTTGTTCTTTGAGTGCGATGGATTCGATGCTGTCGTAAAGGTTCTCACCCTCAAAAAGTCTCGCCGCTATTACCCGCCCCGCTTTCCCTACTGCGTATTCCATATTATTTCCCTTTTATCAGATTTATTAGATTTATATGTTTTGGTATTTCTATTTTTATTTTAGTGTGCCATCTTATCCAGACCGGAACATAGCCGATATTATGCGCGTGAATAAGTTTTTCAAGAGACCATTTCTTATTGCTGCTGTCGATCTCAATTGCATATCTGGTTCCATCCGGCTTTATGATTATTATATCTATCAATCCTTTATAGTCATTTGTTTTTCTTGTCAGACCAAGAAAAACTTCTCTCTCAAATCCAAATTGATTTTCTTTGGCAAATGTTTGTATCACAGAAGTTATAAGTTCAGTACCTTCCGCTCTTGGCCGTTTCTTGTTGTATATACTTTCGTTTATGCTGCCTAAATATTGTTCAAGCAATTTTATCATTTTTCACTTTTTATTTATCTGTGGCGAGGGGGCCCCCACTGGGGAAAAATTTTGCACAGGAATTTATTACTGTGCAAAATAGGGGGCATTCTTATACAGGATGATTAATCGGTTCATAAAGTTTTCCATCAAAACAATCTTATTCGTTAAATCTTATCATAACCCTCCACATTTAGGAATGCGAAAAGTAGGAATTTACCCATTTCCATTAATTTACTAACGTCAGTAAATCGTTTTCAATTTGTTTCCAGCTTTGATTCAAATTTATTGTCATAACAGAAATTTTATGTCCAATAAATTTATACTGATAGTTATAATTGGAATGCACTGTCGGATATAAAAGTATACCTTCGCAATTATTACATATAAGATCATTTTGATTTTCTTGATTTATTAAATAAGAAAACAATTGATATAAATTACTTGAATTAAGTTTTTTTTTGTTATAATTAACTCCGAGAGCTTCTTTGTAATATTTAGCCTCTATAATTATTTTTTTATACTTTGACTCTAAAGTAATATCTGTCTGCATTTGTGGCAATACTGGCCGAGATTCATCAGTAAGAACATCAAACCGCCAATTTATATTTGTCCGTCCAACCTTATATAACGGTAAATGCTTTTTGTAAAAATTCCTTATAAACTCTTCGAAAATGGAACGCATTATTGTTTCATCTTGTATGAAATCTTTAAACTTTTTGCTGCCGTCTCCTTTTTCAAGGAGTAAATTATCAAAAATTAACTCACATACTTTCAAAAGAAAATCATAAAAATGATTGTTTCTATGTAAATTGATCCGTCTGAATAAATTCTTCGTTAACTTTATTTCGTCAACATAGTGAAGTTTGAAATAAACATTTTTAAGTTCATTATTCACTTCATCAGTGATTCCTTCGCAATGCATTATGTTTTTAATCGTACTTTTAATTATCATATTATGCAATACATTATGGCTCAATTCATCATATTCACAAAAAACTCTTGGCTGTTTAAAAAAATTTCTTTTTAAAGTTGCGCCAAATTTAATCTTTCCTCGTATCATCTGAACTTCTTCAAAATGCTCACAATACCCCCTGTCCAATCCTTTTTTTAATAATTGCGATACTCCTTCCGTTAAAACTTTTGCAAACAATAAAGAAACCTCATTTTTTTCAAGCTGTGATACCCTTAACGTTTCACCCTCTTTCAGGCGATTCCACGCATAGCATAATAAATAATAAATGTTTTGAATTGGTATCATTGTTCTAAATTCAAGAGTTTAGTAACTTCTGTTTTGGCTTTATCTAAATCATCGAACCAATATGCTTCTAATAAAGGTTTAATCTCATGATTGATAATCATTTTATACCATGATTCATCATAGATTCTCTTTTCTCCATTTGGACAAAAATAACTATGCCCTATTTGATAATCAGATCCCAGATTAATTTTATTCTCTGATATACTTTTATTTAGATTTGTCATCTTGGAAATAATCACCTGTATCAGTTCTGCCGAAAGTTTTCCGTCAATCAGACAATTTTTAAAGCCTTCGGTCTTAAACATAGGAAAAAGATTTATAAAACAAAATCTTCTCCGCAAGGCATAATCAACCATCGCAAGAGACCTGTCCGCAGTATTCATTGTTCCTATCAGATAAAGGTTTGGTGGTATATGAAACTTTTCGTCAGACGTTTTTGCATAAGCTAATGGCATTTCATATTTCTCTCCTCTTTTATCGTTTTCGATAAGCATCATCAATTCACCGAATATTTTGCTCAGATTTCCGCGATTGATTTCATCTATTATAAACACATATTTATTTCCCAAATCCTCTCGAGCTTTTTTGCAGAATCTAAAAAATACTCCATTTTTTAAATCAAATTTCCCATCATCATTAGGCCGATATCCCTGTATAAAATCCTCATAAGAATACGATTGATGAAATTGAATCATCTCAACTTTTGTTTTATCTTTATACCCAATCAATGTATATGCAAGCCGTTTCGCTATGAATGTTTTCCCAACCCCCGGAGGCCCCTGCAAAACTATATTCTTCTTATATTTTAACGCATCAATAATATTATTAAATTCTTCTTCATCTATAAACAATTGAGCTAATGCATCAGACTTCGTATATTTTATTTTATTTTGTCCACCTGTATACTTGATTATTTGAAGATATTTAGAAAGAAGTGGACTATTTGTAATTTCGGTAAGAGTTTTATCCCACTCATTAGTTGGAACTGACCATTCTGCTGTTTGCATCCACTTAACTTTTCTTCGATGAAAATGTTCATATGAATTTTTTTCAAATGTATAAGGCCCAACCACTTCTCCAATACCTAATATTAATGAATTTCCTTTTTTAGCTAAAACTATATCACCCTCTTTTAACATAAAAGCAAAATCATAACACGTTTTCGTATTGTTTGTTGGTTCTTGTGTAGGTTTATATTCCTTTTTAATAGCTTCTTTAATTTCTTTTTTTGTTTTATATTGAGTTAGGTCTCCAATTTCATCCCAGCCTATTGTTGCGATACCATCTTTTTTCCACATTTCCCATAACCCAGCTTGTACCCCAGGTGATATCGCCCAATAATTTGGCTTTTTTTCGGCTATCCCATCACCGAAATGACTTTCTTCTTCCTGTTCATTGTCAATTCTATATTTATATGCATCATAGCTAATTTCATAAAATTTTTTATCTGCGAATTTATCTCTTAGACATTCAAGTAATCCTTGGTAATCCTCAAAACCTTCTGATAAATTTATCTGTCTTAAAAACTCTTTTGTTTCAATTTCTTTATTTTTTAAGAAAGATAGATTTGTCCCATCAAGAGAAAAATATTTTTGAGGCTTACAAATAAACATCACGGTTGTTAATTTTGCAACTCCCACATTCGGTATTTGTAAAACATTATAAAAAAGCTCAGAAGTAATAGTGTCATTATCTAACCGCTTGCTAAATGACCACAGATTTTCCATATATTCAGGTTTGCGATCTTTTTCCCACCCAAAAAACCAGGTTAGCTGCGCATTAATAGAAGGTGTACCGATTAAATCGGTTGGGACAAATGAATTTAATGCTAAAACTGCTTTAGCTTTTGAACAATATCTAAGTCGATTTTCTAAAGTGTTATTCCTGTTAAAGAATGCGATAAAAGTAAGCGGATCTATTTCTCTAAGCAAACCTTTTGTATCATCTGCCAAAAAATCTTCGCGTCCACCAGAATCAGAAAAAATTTTATGGAATACTTCGCATAGTGATTTTTTATCATACTTAGTGCAGATTACATTCAGCATCTCTTCGAAAAACGGCAGCCATGTAAAATTACTCATCCCTAATCCCTCTCGAAAAAAATAACTTAGTGCCTTAGCCCTTAGTGGCAAAACAAAATTATACTCCCGCCGTCTTCATATCTCAACCAATTTTATCGCATAATATTTTGCACCACTAATAAGATATTTACGTACCCATATTTACATCAAACTTGGTTCAAAAACGATACTAAAACTACATCAAAATTTTATGATTTATGCAGAAATTAATGCAAATCTTTGAAAATTTGTTCAATTTATTAAAATGTGTTATAAACCATTACTTAAAAGCATCTTGCGGTTCAAGACTTTTCCAAAATCGCTCATAACTCCTTATTTTACGTTGTTTTTGCCTGCCCGCAACTTTGCTGGTTTTCCCCTTATTATTTCTTCAAAAATCAAGATTTTCACAAAAAATGCGCAAGTCGGAGCAAAGCTGAGACCCCCGATTTATTTAGAAAAATTCCACCTCGAAAAAAAATTGGAGGGGGCAAAAACTTGCGCACTTTTGTGCCTTGTGGTACAAAACGAAGTCCCCTTTATAGGCGCAGATTTCCGTTTGGAATTTGTTTCTTGGTTATTGGTAATTTAGATGATGGCTGTTGCCTGATTGATAGTCTTGATGATTTCAGAAATGTCCGATGAATCTGTAAGGCATGAATCGTAGCCTTTTTTCAAAACCGCCCCAATTTCATTTTCTTTAAGACCCTCGGCGAAAGCTATTACCTTTGTGGTTTGAAGTTCCTGGCTGTTCCTGATATTGCTGCAAATATGGTCTGCATCAATACTTGCGGCCATAAGATTAATGATAATAACATGTGGTTCAAGTTTTTGTGCTATTAGACCTGCATCGAATCCGCTGCTTGCGGTCTCGACATTGAACGTTGGGATTTTGCGTAGTTCTGCAGCTGTGTTATTGGCAAGCTCCCAGTCGCTATCAACGATCAGGATTCTTATATTATCCTGTTCGAGATGGTCGGTGGGCATATTATGGCTTTTCATAAAGCGAATCAGTTCAGAAGCCGGTATTCTCCTGTCTCTGCCGCCCGGAATCCTGTAACCCTTCAACTGCCCGCTATCAAACCATTTAGTAACAGTTCGCGGCGCAACCTTGCAAATATGGGCAACTTGTCCCGTCGTCAAAATGTCTTTTCGCTTATTATTCATTATCTTATTTGCCAATCCATTATATTTTTCGACTTAAAAACGACCCAATTTAACACAACTTCTCCATTTTTCCATATTAAATTTTATCTACTTTAACTCACGTCCGATAACCACGTATATTTTTATGGAAAATACTTAAAAAATCTATTTGACAAATAATTCTAATTACTATATAGGTTTAGCTACTATTTTGTTCGCGACATTTTTTAATCAGAAAGCGAAAGGATTTAAAGGTTGGATGATATAAAAGAAAAACTTGATATTTTTCATAATCACTGCAAAGCAAAAGGGTTAAAAGTTACTCCGCAGCGAACCGAAATTTACAAAACGCTGATTGCCTCAAAAGAACATCCTTCCGCCGAGATGGTTTACGAGAAAATCAGGCAGACATTACCGAATGTCTCATTCGATACCGTCAATCGCACTCTTAACACATTAAACGATATGGGCGCAGCGTTTATAGTCGAAGGCTGCGGCGACGTCCGTCGTTTTGACGGCAATATGGAAAATCATCAGCATTTTAAATGTATAAATTGTAAAAAAATTTTTGACTTTTCACACAAAACCTTTGACAATATATCCGTACCTGAAAATCTTTTGGGTGATTTCAAAGTTTTGCGGGCGGTTGTATATATCGAGGGATTGTGTAAGTCATGCCAGGAAAAAAAATAACGTTGAAATATTGATTTTTTTATGAAAGGCGAAACTATGAATTTAAAAGGAAGTCAGACGGAAAAGAATTTACTAACCTCTTTCGCGGGCGAATCACAGGCACGCAACAGGTACACCTATTGGGCATCAGCCGCTAAAAAAGAAGGCTTGGAACAAGTCTCAGCTATCTTCACTGAAACAGCGGAGCAGGAAAAAGAACACGCAAAACGAATGTTCAAATTTCTCGAAGGCGGAGATGTTGAAATACAGGCGGCTTTTCCGGCAGGCGTTATAGGCAAGACAGTTGATAATCTCAAGGCCGCCGCAGAAGGCGAAAATCACGAAACCACATCGATGTATCCAGGTTTCGCGAAAGTCGCTGAAACAGAAGGTTTCAAGGAAATCGCAGCAGTATTCAGAAGCATTGCGGTAGCTGAACGAAGGCATCGCGACAGGTATCGCAAACTTGCGGAAAATATTGAAAAGGGCATCGTTTTCAAGAGAGACTCAAAACAAAAATGGGTATGCAGAAATTGCGGATACCTTCACGAAGGTGCTGAAGCTCCGCAGATTTGCCCGGCTTGTGCACATCCGCAGGCTTATTATGAATTAGAAGCTGGCAATTACTAAATTAGTATTTAATTATAGAGGTGCGATATGGAACGAAAAGGTATGGTAACGATGAAGGGCAATCCGGTAGTCCTTGTGGGTAATGAGGTTAAAGTCGGGGATAAGGCGCCGGATTTTGAAGTAACGGCAAACGACCTTTCTCCTGTGAAGTTTTCATCATTTGCCGGCAAAACATGTATTATTACTGTTGTGCCGTCGATTGATACGAAAGTTTGCGACACAATGACGCGAAAATTCAATGAGGAAGCAGCATCGTTAAAAGACGCGCAAGTTCTTGCGATAAGTATGGATTTACCATTTGCGCAAAGCCGCTGGTGCGGCAGTGCCGGCATTAAAAATCTCCAGACCTTAAGCGATTATCGGTTAGCTTCGTTCGGAAATGCTTATGGTATGTTAATAAAGGACTTACGGCTGCTGGCGCGTGGAATTTTTATAGTTGATAAAGCCGGCATTATCAGATATGTACAAACAGTTCCTGAAATAACAACTGAGCCGAATTATAAAGAAGCGATTGAAGCGGCTAAAAAACTATTATAATGAAAGGTTCGCAAAATGAGACAAGTTAAGCCGGATGTTTTTGAAGTCGGAGCAATCGACTGGGACAGGAGGCTCTTTGATGAGATTGTCCCTTTACCGGACGGCACAAGTTATAACTCGTATTTAATCAAAGGCAGTGAAAAAACGGCTTTGATTGATACTGTTGACCCGCCAAAATGCGATGTTTTGCTGACAAATCTTGCGGAAATGGGCATAACTAAAATCGATTATGTCATATCCCATCACGCCGAGCAGGACCATTCAGGCTCTCTGCCGGATGTACTGGCGATTTTTCCCGATGCCAAACTTGTAACGAACAATAAGTGCAAAGGGATGCTTATAGACTTGCTCGAAATTGACGAACAAAGATTTATGGTCGTCGAAGATGCGCAAGAAATATCTCTTGGAAATAAAACTTTGAAATTTATTTTGACACCGTGGGTACACTGGCCGGAGACAATGTGCACGTATTTGCGGGAAGATAAAATTTTATTTTCGTGCGATTTCTTCGGTTCGCATCTTGCAACGACAGATTTATTCGCAGTGGATATCGACAAAGTGTTAGAGTGTAATAAGCGGTATTACGCAGAAATAATGATGCCGTTTAGAACGATAATCACGAAAAATATTGAAAAGATTAAACCTCTGGATATCGATATTATTGCGCCAAGTCATGGGCCATTATATAATGAACCGAAGTTAATCATCGATGCGTATAAAAAATGGATAGACGAAAACGATGTTGCAAATAAGGTAATCGTGGCGTATGTTTCGATGCACGGCAGTACGAGAAAAATGGTTGACCATCTTGTCACTGCATTGATGAATCGTGGAATAGGTGTTCAGCAGTTCGACCTTGTAACTGCGGATGTCGGCAAACTCGCAATCGAAACTGTTGATGCGGCGGGGATTGTGCTTGCATCGCCAACTTTCCTTACAGCTCTTCATCCTGCGGCGGCTTATGCTGCGTTTCTGGTGAATGCACTTAGGCCGAAAACAAAGTATATGGCGTTCATGGGTTCTTTCGGATGGGCAGGTAAAGTTCTCGACCAGTTGAAACAGATGCTTTCGACAACAAAAGCTGAATTACTCGAACCGCTTGTAATAAAAGGAGTGCCGAAAGCTGATGATTATACAAAAATCGACCAGTTAGCCGATAAGATAGCAGAAAAACATAAGGAATTTGTTAAGGTATAGACCATAAATGCTTGAAAGAATCAACAGGGCTTATAAGCAGATAGCAAGAGCTAACAATGCGCTTGGGCGCAGGATAAACGTTATGGAAGTTTGCGGCACCCATACCGTAAGTATATTTCGCACGGGTCTGCGTGACGCTTTTCCGGAAGGACTGAAACTGCTTAGCGGGCCGGGCTGTCCTGTCTGTATCACTGACCATGGTTATATTGATGCGGTCATATCGATGGCGGAAAGAGATGACTGCATTATTGCTACTTACGGCGATATGATTCGTGTGCCGGGCAGAGAAGGTTCACTGGAAAAAAGAACGGGAAAAGGAAACATCAAAATAATCTTGAGCGCAGAAGATACTCTCAGGCTTGCCAGGGAAAATCCTGATAAAAAAATTATTTTTGTCGCGGTTGGTTTTGAAACTACAGCTCCGGCTACCGCGGTAATCGTCAATGAAGCACGTCAACAGAACATTAAAAATCTTTATGTCTTTAGCAATCATAAATCTGTTATCCCTGCAATGAAAGCCTTGCTTACGGATAAGAATAGTCAAATAGACGCGTTTATGTGTCCGGGGCACGTGAGCGTGATTATAGGTTCGGATGCATATAAGCCATTGGTTGATATTTATAGAAAACCTTGCGTTGTCGCAGGTTTTGAGCCGATGCAAATAATCGAAGCAATTTCGGAAATTTGCAAACAGCTTGCCGATAATACGCCTGCGGTTGCTTCTGTATATCCGGCTGCTGTTAATTCGCAAGGCAATAAAACAGCGCAAAAAATTATCGAAGATACTTTCAATGAAGTTGATGGTTATTGGCGAGGACTGGGACAAATCAAGCAAAGCACTTTAAAGCTCAAAGAACAATTCAGCGATTATGACGCCGAAAAGCAATTAGACGTTCAATTCATACCGGAAGAAGACCTGACCGGCTGTCGATGCGGAGAAGTTTTGTGCGGACTTATCGACCCGCCTCAATGCGCGATGTTCGCAAATAACTGCACACCCGATACTCCAGTTGGGCCTTGTATGGTAAGCAGCGAAGGCGCTTGCGCAGCGTGGTTCAAATATGGACGCAGAAAAAGGCGCAATCAATGAGCGGCGAAATAATTCTACTTGCGCATGGGGGCGGAGGCAGACTGACCGACGAACTAATCCGCAATGTAATTCTTTCAGCTTTTGGAAATTTTACCCTAAACAAACTAACTGATTCTGCTGAACTTCAAATCGGGCAAAACGCGATAAATTTCACAACTGATGGTTTTGTCGTTAAACCGCTTTTTTTCAATGGCGGCGATATAGGCAAACTTGCGATATGCGGGACGATTAACGATCTTGCGGTGAGCGGTTCAAAACCACTGGCATTGAGTATGTCGCTTATTATCGAAGAAGGCCTTGAAGTGGAAGTGCTCAGACAGCTTTTAAACAGTGCGGCAAAAACAGCAAAAGAGGAAAATGTCGAAATCGTCTGCGGTGATACGAAAGTGGTCGAGGCAGGCGCAGCAGATAAACTTTTTATCAATACTTCAGGAATCGGTTTGAAGCTGCCAAAAGCTGATATCGGTTTTGAAAGAATTATTCCGGGCGATAAAATAATTGTGAGCGGCACAATCGGCGATCACGGTATGACGATAATGTCGCAAAGAGAGGGAATGAAATTTGAAACTGAAATTCAAAGCGACTGCGGCTCTGTGGCTGATATTTGCAGAAATGTAATCGACGGTGTCGGCGAAAATATTAAATTTATGCGCGACCCGACACGTGGCGGACTGGCGGCAACCTTAAATGAAATCGTAAGAGAAACAAGTTGCGGAATTGAAATTGATGAACACCTCATACCGGTAAATCCATCGACAATAGCGGCGGCGGAAATGCTGGGCTTCGATATTCTGGAAATCGCAAATGAAGGAAAAGTTGTAGTCGTCGTTTCATCCGAAAAAGCAGACCGGTGCCTGGAAATTTGTAAACGAAGCAAAAACGGTAAGGACGCAGCCATAATCGGGCAAGTCATTAAAACCGATGAGCCTTTCGTGGAACTTATAACAAAAATAAAAGGCAGAAGAATCGTACAGATGCCTTACGGCAGAGAATTGCCGAGGATTTGCTGATGCACGAAGCAATGGTAGCGGAAAATATTGTCGAATCCATTCTATCGCAAGTTCCCTCAAAAAAAGGTAAAGTCATTCGAGTTGTAATAAGCTGCGGTCAGATGAACGCGATTAATGACGAGGCAATGGAATTCGCGTTTGAAGCCGCGGCCGAAGGGACAATCTGTAAAGGCGCTAAACTCAAAATTAAACATATCCCACTCAAAGCAGTTTGTAAGAATTGCGGCAAGAAATTTAATTATGATTTGTATGAGCCTCAATGTCCAAAGTGCGGAAAAAGCGATGTCGAAATTGGCGAAGATGCGCCGCTATTATTAGAAGAAATTGAATTTGAGGAATAAACATCAAAGAAAGGTGCGGGATGAAGATTAAAATTGAACAAAAGATTCTGGCGAAAAATGAAGATTTCGCATCAGCGAACAGAAAATATTTCAAAAGAAATGGTATTCTCTGCATCAATATGATTTCCTCGCCGGGAAGCGGCAAAACAACAATTCTCGAACAAACAGCAAAGGCTCTAAAAAATAAGCTTAATCTCGCTGTTATAGAAGGCGACCTTTATACCGAATTCGATGCAGACAGAATCCGCAAAACGGGATTGCAGGCGGTACAGATTGAAACCAAAGGCGCCTGCCATTTGAGCGCCGAACAAATCACAAAAGCGGTTCACAAATTGGATACTGAAAAACTCGATGTTCTCGTTATAGAAAATGTCGGCAATCTCGTCTGTCCTTCGGATTTTGATTTGGGCGAAATGGCGCGAGTTGTTGTGCTCTCGACCGCCGAGGGCGATGACAAATGCGCCAAATATCCCGGTTCATTCGCGCAGGCTGATGTTTTGCTGATTAATAAAATTGACCTTGCCAAATATCTTGATTTCAAAATCAGCAAAGTTAAACGCGATGCACGAAAATTAAATAAAGAATTGAAAATTTTTGAAATATCGGCTAAAACAACTGTCGGTATGGATAAATGGTTTAATTGGCTTTTGAAAAATTGTAAAGAATTAAGGAAGTAAGAAATATGGATTTCTTTCAATATAAAAATGGTGAGTTATACGCCGAAGATGTAAATGTCAGCAAAATTGCACAATCAGTTGGGACACCGGTTTATGTATACAGCAAAGCGACGATTCTTGACCACTACAGAAAAATACAGAAAGCCTTCTCCGCCCTGGATACGAATATCTGTTACTCGGTTAAAGCCTGCGGAAATATTAATATTTTGAAAATGCTCGCAGAAGAAGGCAGCGGTTTTGACATCGTCAGCGGCGGTGAGCTTTTTCGTTCGCAACAAACAAATGTTGATATGAAAAAAATCGTCTTTGCCGGCGTCGGTAAAACTGATGAAGAAATTATAGCTGCCCTTAACGCAGGAATCGGATATTTCAATATCGAATCGGAAGCGGAACTTGAAAATCTCATCGGCCTTGCAAAACAAACCGGCAAAAAAACAAAAGCCGCTCTGCGTGTCAATCCGGATGTTGATCCGAAAACACACAAACATATCACAACAGGCAAAAAAGAAAGCAAGTTTGGTGTGGATATCGAACGTGCGGAAAGAGTTTTTGCACAATACGGCAAAAATGAAAATGTAAGTCTGTGCGCGATTCACGTGCATCTCGGTTCTGGCGGAAAAACCATCGACCCTTATTGCGAAGCCATAACGAAAGTTCTGCCGCTTATCGATTCGCTGCGGAATAAAGGATTTACAGTTGAAATGATCGATTTGGGCGGCGGATACGGCGCTGCTTATCAAAGCGATACAGTTCCAAGCGCAGCCGATTACGCCGAGGGCATTGTTCCTCTGCTTAAAGACAAAAAATTGAAACTTGTACTCGAACCCGGCAAAAGCATTATCGCAAATGCGGGCATTTTGCTTACTAAAGTTTTATATCTCAAACAAGGCGGCAGCAAAAAATTTGTTATCGTTGACGCAGGAATGAACGATTTAATCAGGCCTTGTCTTTATGAGGCATTTCATTTTATCTGGCCTGCGAAAGTCGCAAAAGAATTTTCTTTTCTGAAAAGAACCGACAAGCTTGATATCAAAGATTTGGAATTTGTTGATGTTGTCGGGCCGATTTGCGAAGGCACTGATTATTTCGCAAAAGACAGGGCAATTCCGCCGGTCAAACGCGGAGATTTGATTTCGATTTTTACCGCCGGCGCTTATGGCTATACAATGGCAAGCAATTATAACGCAAGACGTCTTCCTGCTGAAGTGCTTGTCGATGGAAGTGATTTTTCAGTTATCCGCAAACGTCAAAGCTATGAAGATTTGATTGCACTGGAAAAGTAATTAATTTTCCGCGCCAAGCATTTGGTATAAAGCGTACAAACATGCTAAAAAGCCGATTGAATAATAAACAATCATTTGCCATTGTTTAATCATTGCTGCAATGACATGGAAAATCAAAGGCACTAATCCTGTAATCATTTGTCCTGTGCCGGCAACTTTAGATGGAAACGCAATCATTATTGTTATCATTATCAATGGCAGCAATATAAAGGCAGCCAATGAAATTTTTTCCTGCAGGCAAACTTTCTTCAAAGTTTTTTGCTGTTCGGCTCTTTCAATCCTGACCAAAAGCTGTTCCGCAAAATTATCGGAAATCAATTCATAATGTTTCTTTAAATTTTTTCTCAATATGTCATCGAATATTTTTTCATTATCTGCCATATTCAGCGTCCTTCAACCTTATCGCCTAAAAGTTCTTTAAGTTTTTCCCTGCCTCTGAATAAATTTATTTTAATAGTATTCTCAGGCTTTCGCATAATACTCGCAATCTCTTTAATGCTTTTTTCCTGTCTGTAATATAAAACTATGGCCAATGCCTGGTCAAGGGAAAGTTTCTTTACTGCGTTCCATATATATTCGCCATTTTCAGCAAATGTTGTATCAGATGTTTCCTCTTTGTAGTTTTTCTGCAAATTTTCCTGGAGGTTTTGTCTGCGGATTTTTCCACGAAGGCAATCAATGGCTTTATTGTATGTTATTTTCCACAGCCAGGTGCTTAATTTTGCTCTGCCGGTGTATTTCCTAATCCCCTTGTATGCTGCCAGAAATGCTTCGCTTGCGACATCCTCCGATTCATTGTTGTCAAGCCCCAGCGTCCGACAGCAGAGAAAAACTTCCTGCTGGTATCTTTCTATAAAATCAGCGAACGCCCGGTTGTCTCCGCTGACGAGCCGATGTAATAAACCGTCTTTCTCAGTTTGGCCTGTATTAGAAGTCAAAAATGTATCCTTTTACAGGTTAGTCGTCCTAAAAATCGAAAAGTTTCAATATTTTTCTGAAACCATTATAATAACTCCTGCGACTAACGTTACGGAAAAACTTTTTTGGAAAGGATTATTTATGAATAGGAAAATCATCATTAATTTCGCTGTTTTGGCAGTTCTGGTAATTCAAGGCATCTGTAATGCCGAAGCCAGATACTCAAGGCAGGTCAATTTAATCATTCCGGCTGCGCATGCCGGTTCTTTTGATGCTAAAATCCACAATGGCGAGATAAATATCACTGGTTCTCAAACAACGGACTGCAATATAGCTGCTGAAATCAACATCAAAGCTGAAAATGAAGAAAAAGCCAAAGAATTCGCAGAAAAGGTAAAATTTGAACTGGTAACCGAGGGAGACGCTATCAAAGTAAAAATTGACAGATCGGATATCCCAAAATCTGTCCAAATGACTATCAATATGGATGTGATTTTACCTGCGGAAATAAATTTATCGCTTAAAACTCATAACGGCAAAATTAACGCCGCCAATATTGGCAAAATATCAGCCCTTACTCACAACGGAAATATAACTGTTCAGGGTGCCTCAGGCGGAGCAGATTTAATAACTCATAATGGTAAAATAAACATCGATAATATTGCCGGAAAAATAAAGGCTATAACACATAATGGCGAAATAAAGATTAACGGTTCGCAAGACAAAGCCAATTTATTAACTCACAATGGCAAGATAAAATATACCGGCGCACTTGCAGATTTAAAATTTGAATCGCATAATGGAAACATAGATATAACCTGCACCGGACAATCTTCAGCCATCTGCAATATATGGGCTCAAACACATAACAGCAGTATCAGCTTTGCTGCTCCTGAAAATTTCTCCGCAGTAATAGAAGCTTCAACGCATAGCGGTTCAATCAATACAGATTTGCCTGTTACAATAATTGAAAAAAGCAAAAATAAGCTGAAAGGCACTATCGGAGACGGAAGAAATAATTTAAGTTTTAAAACACACAGCGGTTCGATAAAGATTAAATAATTTTAAAGAAAGGAATAGATATGCTACCACAAATATTAGCTTTGACAATCAAGGGTGGTCCCGAAGGCGGAACTGTCGATATAGGCCCCTGGCCTTTTATTATCGGCTCTTTACCTTTTATCGTGGTAATTGTTTTCATTGTGATGCTCACATGGTATTTCCTGAACAAAAAACGACTCGAGCATCAGCAGATTATGGCTGCAATTGAGAAAGGTACTCCGCTATCGGAACTCGGACCCCTTGAAAAGAAAGGCTCTAATTGGATAATAAACCTTAGTGCAGGAATCGGGCTGTCTTTAATGGGTTTGGGTTTAATAGTCGTTGTGTTATCGGTTACCAAATGTCAACTCAACGACGATGCAGGCGTTGGATTATTTATCGCTTTGATATTCCTTACCGTCGGCATAGCAAGACTAATTCGCGGCATTCTACAGCGAAAAGCTGAAAAGAGTTTAAACGCAGAAAAATCAGCCCTTAACGCAAATCAGGGGGACTAATTTCGCAACCTTTCTTGCGAGGCCGGCGTTTGATGTCGCCTCGACCACGGCACTTACGTTTTTGTAGGCATCAGGCGCCTCCTCAGCGAGGCCCCGCATTGAACGAGATTTAATTATTATCTTTCTTTGAGCAAGCTCTTTCATAAGCGTACTGCCCTGCCATTTTTTTGATGCGGCCGTTCTGCTCATACTTCTTCCCGCGCCGTGGCAGGCTGAGCTGAACGCGAGCTTTTCACTTTCAGCCGTACCTGCAAGAATATACGATGCAGTTCCCATCGTGCCGCCGATAAGAACAGGCTGGCCAAAAGATTTATACCTCGGCGGCAAATCGCTGCTGCCCGGGCCGAAAGCGCGAGTAGCGCCTTTGCGATGAACGAGAAGATGCTTCATTTTTCCATTTACCTGGTGCTCTTCGACTTTCGCGGTATTATGACTTACATCGTAAAGCATTTTCAATTCTGAGTTCGGAAATATTTTTGCAAAAGTTTTTCGTACAAGTGCAGTAAGAATCTGCCTGTTGGCAAGTGCACAATTTATGCCCGCACGCATTGCGCCAAGATAATCCTGACCGAGCGGGCTATTTACTGGAACTGATGCAAGTTCTCTATCCGGCAGTTCGATTCCATATTTCGGCGCTTCATAAGCCATTTGCCGTAAATAATCCGTGCCAATCTGATGACCAAGGCCGCGCGAGCCGCAATGAATGCTTATCATGCAATCACCTTTTTTAATTCCGAAACCTTCCGCGATTTGCGAATCGTAGACTTCGATAACTTTTTGAACCTCAAGATAATGATTGCCGCTGCCAAGTGTTCCCATTTCATCCCGCTGCCTGCGTTTTGCATCAGGTGAAACTTTCCCCGGCATCGCGCCTTTTATCATTCCATGTTCTTCGATGTAGTCGAGGTCTTCCTTTGTGCCGAAACCTTTTTCAACTGCCCATACCGCACCGCCTGTCAGCATATTATCAAGCGCTTCACTGGTGAGCGAAATTGTTCCAGTGCTTCCGACACCTGCGGGTATATCCCGAAACAAAGCATCGGCAAGTTTTTCTTTATTGCCTTCTAACTGGTCGAGTGTCATTCCGGTATGAAATGTTCTCACGCCGCAGGAAATATCGAATCCTACACCGCCGCCGGAAATTACACCGCCTGCATCCGGGTCGAACGCCGCAACGCCGCCGATACAAAAACCATACCCCATGTGAGCATCCGGCATCGCGAATGAACCTTTAACGATTCCCGGCAGCGCAGCGACATTGCGAACCTGCGTCAGCGTCTTTTCATCCATATCATTAATCAAATTATTATCGGCAAAAATCACGCCGGGTACTTTCATATTGCCGCTCGGTTCGATTCGCCAGCAATATTCCGAAACACGTTTTAATTCAGGCTTTGCCATCATACATCAATCACGCATTGAACAGTCCATTCTTTATTTTCCTCTTTTACACTTAATTGATTTAACGTTACCGCTTTTGGCTCGACCGCGGGTGAGTGCCTGTCAAAATTTATTTTTTCACCCCAGGCAATTGCTGAAAGTTTTAAATTTTCAATTTTGACTTCATATCTGCCGAAGAGCATTTTTCTGATATCCATTTCATAGATAACCCTGCTCATCCAGTTAAAGAACAAGACTTCCTCATTCTCTCCGCCGCATTCTATATTTACAGGCTCCAATGTTTCCACGTCTTTCGGGTCGGTGATAATCGCTGTCAAGCCCAGACCGGCATCTTCAAAGGCTCTGCTGAGAATGCCAGCCTTTGCTCTTATACCTATATCCGACTGATGAGAAAAATGTTCCCACATAATGAATCTCGAAGAAATCTTTTTAGAAATTATAATATTTTCCAGATTTTTGGCTATTAAATAAAAAAGAAGTAAGGAATTAAGAAACAAAGAACACAGGGAATCGATTCAATTTTCCCTGCTTCTTAACTTCTTTAATTTTCATTCCTTACTTCTCTAACTTTTTGACGTAATCAGTTCTACTTTGACCCAGCCTTGCCTTCGTTCATCGAAAGCCTTGTAAGCTTCAATTCCGGCGGTTAGCGGTTCAACATTCGTAATTACCTGCTGCGGTTTAATTTCGCCGTTTTGAATTAATTCCATCAGCATCGGGATATACTTGCGATGGTTGCAATTTCCCATGTTGATTTTCAGATTTTTATTCATTGCCTCGCCAATGGGAAAATGCTGCATTGTTTGAGGATAGACTCCAATCAACGAAAGCGTACCTGCTTTGGCAACAATCTTAATTGCCCAATGCAGAACCTGGCTGGGAGCTTCTCCCGGCGGCCATTCCGGATTTATTTCAGGTGCGATTTCGTTTACTTCCTTTTTGAATTTCTGTTTCATTTCTTTTTCATGTTTCCAACCGGGTCCTTTGGTCGGATGCGAAGCATCGATTCCCACGGCATCTATTACCCTGTCAACTCCGATTCCGCCAGTCATATGGAACACCGCTTCTATCGGGTCCTCGCTGTCAAAATCGATAATTTCGCCGCCGAGTTTCTGAGCGATTTCGAGTCTTTCAGTTATGCGGTCTATCGCAAAGACTTGTGCCGCTCCCATTAGAAACGCAGATTTGATAGCAAACAATCCTACCGGCCCGCAACCAAACACCGCTACAGTGCTCCCCGGTCTAATCCTCGCCATATCAGCGCCGTAATAACCGGTCGGCAAAATATCCGAAAGCACAATCGCTTCACGGTCGCTGATATCATCCGGAATTTTTACAAGACCCACATTCGCAAACGGCACGCGCGCTTTTTCTGCCTGCAAACCATCTATCGGCCCCGTAAGTTGCGGCCCGCCGAAAAAACACGTACCAGCTTTCGGCCCATTTGGGTTTGCGTTATCGCACTGTGAATAATATCCGCTTCGACAATAAGAACAGAAACCGCACGCAATCGTTGAAGCGATTACAACTCTGTCCCCCGGCCGGAAATTCCGCACTTCTCTGCCGACCTGTTCTACAACCCCGACACCTTCGTGCCCAAGTATAGTGCCGGGAATCATTGGTCCCAAAGTTCCCCGAACTATATGCAGGTCTGTTCCGCAAATGGCGCTTGCAGTTATGCGCACAATCGCATCCTGTGGATGCTGTAGTTTCGGTTCCTCGACATCGTCCAGAACGATATCGCCAATACCCTGAAATACTATCGCTTTCATCAAATATCTCCTTACGCTGGCAATTATCCGCGAAGAGCCGCCGAAGCACTTCTCGCTTCTTCGAGTCGATGTGCCGCGAACTCCCAATTTGCCAGTTTCATAAAATTATCTACCCATTTCGCACGATCATTTTGAAATTTAAGATAATGCGCATGTTCCCACACATCGCATACCAGCACCGGCACAACACCCCAAATAGTCAGGTTTTGGTGTTTTTCGCATTGCAGTATCAAAAGTTTTTGCGAAACAGGCTCAAATGCAAGAATTCCCCAGCCGTTGCTCTCCACTGCTTTTGATGCGGCAGCAAACTGCTGCATTGCCGCATTTGACGACCCGAAACTTTCGTCCAAAGCGGTTTTAAAATCTGATGGTATTTTCCCTTCATTGCCGCCCGGCTTCATCGAATGCCAGAAAAGCGTATGCAGAATATGCCCGCTCCCATTGAAAGCCAATGCATTCGAAATCGCCTGTATCTGGGTATAATCGTTGCTCTTGCGCGCGCTTTCAAGTTTTGAGAGCGCCTCGTTAAAACCTTTCACATATTTCGCATGATGCTTATCATGATGAATTCTCACAGTCTCCTCATCATACAATGGCTCAAGAGCGTCATATTCGTACGGTAACTCAGGAAGCGTATATTGGCCATTTTCATACGCACCTGCAAAACTGTTCATATCCATAATTTTATCCTTTCTAATATTATTATTAATTATGTTTGTCTCTGCAAAGAGTCTTCCCGCAGTACCGGAAATAGCCGCTGCGGCTGCAAACTTCAAAACGCCTCGTCTGGAAAAAATAAGTTCATCCATTTTAGTGAATTCTCGGCCTGTGCAAAATCCCAAATAAAAGGAAAACAACGAACAGCACCAAAAAAATGTAAAATAGAATTTTCGCCATTCCAGAAGCTGCCGCCGAAATTCCGGTAAAACCAAACAAAGCTGCGATTAATGCGATTACAAAGAAAATAATAGCCCAGCGTAAAAGTCCCATTTTAATTCCTTTCCAAAAAATAAGGTTGCATATTATTTTACGAATAAAGGAATTATGAATAATCAGGGTATGTCCTGAAATGCATATAATAGATTTGAATGCAAATTTATCTCAACGATAGATGCTTCTAATTACAGATATTTTAATATCTGTAATGCTCCGATTTAAACGGTCCTTCAGCCGGAATGCCGAGATATTTTGCCTGTTCAGCAGTCAGGGTGGAAAGACAAGCGTTCAGCCTTCCAAGGTGCAGTCTCGCTACTTCTTCGTCAAGTTTTTTCGGCAGCGTATAAACTCGTTTCTCAAGGCCGCCTTTTGCAAGCATTATCTGTGCAAGGCTCTGATTTGTGAAACTATTGCTCATTACAAAACTCGGATGTCCGGTTGCACAGCCAAGATTTACAAGCCTGCCTTCTGCCAGAATTATGATACTCTTGCCGGAAAGTAGGGTCCATTTGTCAACCTGCGGCTTGATGTTCACTCTTTTGCATTTTGGATTTTTTTCAATGTATGACATTTGTATTTCATGATCGAAATGCCCAATATTGCAGACAATCGCCTCATCTTTCATTTTCTCCATATGTTCGCCGCGGATAACATTGCAACAGCCTGTTGCAGTTACGAATATATCGCCCTCTTCTACGACCTGTTCGAGCGTTTTAACTTCGTAACCTTCCATCGCAGCCTGTAATGCGCAAATCGGGTCAATCTCCGTAATGATTACACGTGCACCGAAGCCCCGCATCGATTGAGCACAGCCTTTGCCAACATCGCCGTATCCGCAGATGATAACACATTTGCCCGCTACCATAATGTCAGTCGCTCTTTTCAAGCCATCGGCAAGCGATTCCCGGCAGCCGTAAAGATTATCAAATTTAGATTTTGTTACCGAATCATTGACGTTAATTGCCGGGAATAAAAGTGTCCCGTCATTTTGCATTTGATAAAGTCTGCCGACACCAGTTGTCGTTTCTTCCGATACACCTTTAATTGCAGCGGCCATCTTCGTCCAACGCTGCGGATTTTCCGCAACCGATGCTTTCAGACGACTCATAATAATCTGCATTTCATGATTATCACTTGGCACATCCAAAAGTGATGGGTCTTTTTCAACCTTCACACCCTGATGGACAAACAGTGTCGCGTCTCCGCCATCATCAACGATTAAATCCGGCCCGCTGCCATCCGGCCAGATTAGTGCCTGTTCTGTACACCACCAATACTCATCCAGCGATTCACCTTTCCAGGCAAAAACCGCAGCAAGTTTTTCTTTCGCGATTGCGGCAGCGGCGTGGTCTTGAGTACTGAATATATTACACGATGCCCACCTGATTTTTGCGCCGAGTTCAACCAGCGTTTCAATCAGCATCGCAGTTTGAATTGTCATGTGGAGCGACCCGCTGATTTTCAAACCCTTCAGCGGCTTGTCTTTGCCATATTTAGCCCGAAGAGACATAAGCCCCGGCATTTCATTGCGGGCAAGGTTCAATTCTTTTCTGCCCCATTCGGCAAGCGATATATCAGCTACTTTGTACGGTAAAGACGCATCATATTTCATAATACCCATTTTTTGCTCCATTTCGTTAAATTTACGGATAATATAAGTAATAATCCCTTGTTTCGCAAGTAAACAAAAAAATTAACATACCCCCTTGACAAATATGCAATGTTTTGGTATTATATTTAAAGATTATGGCACTAAAACATAAAAATTATTCGTTTGGTTGGTGGCGACTCGTCGAAAATAGCTGATGAGCGGTGAGCATAGTCTAAATATACAGACATTTTAATACAGAAAAGATTCACGGCTTGTTGGCGACAACAAGCCGTTTTTTTTTGTATCCCGTTAGACCTGTTTTGACATGGGAATACAAAAATATATTCATGGTCTTGCTTAAGATGCAGGGCAGGTCTAACGGGATGTATATATTTAAACCTTAATGCGAGAGACAAAAATGAGAGAATTAAATAACAGGATTGACCAGGCGAAAACAGGACAAATTATCCCGCTGGTCAAAGAAATTGAAGTGGCCGAGCCGGTTGACTTTTTCGCCAAACTAAGCGATTACGGCAGAAAAAAACATTGCTGCCTGCTCGAATCCAAAGACCATCTTGCCGGCAAAGACGAAGGTGAATTGACCTTTGGAACCGCAAATCCCGCCCTTTACCTTTCCGGTCAAGGCAGGGATTTTAAGATTATAGCGCTCAGTCCCGTAGGCAGGAGAATGATTAGATATTTTGATACTTCCGCAAGAGAGCGTTTTACTTTCTGTAAAGAAATAAAATTCGACTCTGACCGAATCACCGGCACTCTAAGTCTCGACCACGGCATCATCGATGAACAGTCCCGCCTGAAATCAATAAACCAGATGGATGTTATTCGTGCAGTCAATTTCGCTTTCGAACTTTCCGGCAAACCTTTCCGCGTAACCTGTGGTATGCTCGGCGCATTGAGTTATGATTTTATCGACCAATTCGAAAACCTGCCCCCGAACAAATCCAGCCTGATTGATGTACCGGATTACGAACTTTATTTTGCCGATAATATTTTCCTGATGGATCATAAAACCGGCAAATCTTACATCATTGTCAATGTAATAGTAACAGACGATAACAAAAACGAGATTATGACCGATGCGGAAAATTGTTTTAACACATACTTCAACGCGTTGAAAACCGAAATGCCCAAACCGGAAAAATATACCGGTACACTGCCGCAGCCCGGCACCGATACTCCGCAAGCTGAATATGAACAAATTGTCGAGACCGCAAAAAAACATATCGTTGATGGCGACATCTTTCAGGTTGTTCCAAGCAGAACGATAATCGAACCCTGCCCGGATGAACCGCTCGATGTCTATAAAAGACTTCGTAAACTAAATCCCTCGCCGTATATGTTTTATATCAATACGCCAAATACAGTTTTAACTGGCGCAAGTCCCGAATTGAATCTTCGCGTAAGCGGAACTCAAAATCGCCAGGTCGAGATTCGCCCGATTGCAGGAACAAAACCACGCGGCAAAATCGATGGTAAACTTGACCCCGATACAGATTTCAGATACGAAGCGGAATTGAAACTTGACCGCAAGGAACTTGCCGAGCACATGATGCTCGTTGACCTTGCCCGCAACGATATCGCGCGAGTCGCCAAAAAAGGAACACGCATTGTAAATGAATTGCTCATCGTTGAAAAATACGAATCGGTTATGCATCTTGTCAGTAATGTAAAAGGAACGCTCGATGATAAACTCGATGCTCTAATTGCGTATCTTGCGACAATGAATATGGGCACGCTCACAGGCGCGCCGAAAATCGAGGCGATGAAGATCATTCGAAAGCTCGAAAAAAACAAGCGAGGCTATTACGGCGGCGCAGTTATGTACCTGACAGTTGACGGCCAGTTCGATAGTTGTATAACTATACGTTCATTGCAGATAAAAGACCATACCGCTTATATCAGGGCAGGCGGCGGCGTTGTTTACGACAGTGTGCCGAAAACCGAATTTGAGGAAACACAGCATAAAGCAAATTCCTGCCTGCGGGCAGTGAGAGGTAATTAATTATGAATACAAATAACCCTAAAGTCCTGTTCATAGATAATTTCGATTCCTTTACATACAACCTTGTCGATGATTTCTGTAAAAGAGACTGCATCGCAAAAGTCTATCGCGCAGATACACCGCTTGAAACGCTGAAAAAAATCGAACAGGAATTCCAGCCCGACCTGCTCATCATTTCACCCGGGCCGGGTAATCCATCCAGCGCAGGCGTAACCCTTGAAGCAATCGGATATTTTAAAGACCGGCTCCCGATTTTCGGAGTTTGTCTCGGCCATCAGGCAATAGTCGAACATTTCGGCGGAGTCGTCGGCCACGCTCCGAAAGTTATGCACGGCAAATCATCGAAAGTTACACACAACGAAAAAGGCATCTTCGAAAATGTGGAAAATCCATTACAGGCGGGTCGATACCATAGTCTCTGTGCCGTTAAAATGCCCGACTGCCTCGAAGTTACAGCTAAATATGAAGATATCGTGATGGGACTCGAGCACAAAGAAAAACCAATTTACGGCGTTCAGTTCCACCCGGAAAGTATCCTCACACCATCAGGCGGAAAAATCATACAAAATATTTTAAATATTTCTTTAAAGACAAGGAGAGTTGCATTATGACAAAAATTACACAATATCTTGAAATACTTCTTGAAGGCGGAGATTTAAAGTACGGCCAGGCAAAAGATTTGCTGGATACCATTTTCAAAGGCGAAGTCGCCGAAGTTCAAATCGCCGCGTTCCTTGCCGCTATGCGAATGAAAAAAGCTACTGCAAACGAATTTGCCGGTCTGGCGCAATCGCTGCGAAACCACGCCGTAAAAGTAACCACCAAGATACCATTTATGATAGACACCTGCGGAACAGGCGGCGCACCGCTCAAGACTTTCAATGTTTCAACAGCCGCAGCTTTCGTTGCAGCGGGAGCCGGAGCATACATCGCCAAACACGGCAACCGCGGCATTACGAGCAAATCAGGCTCTGCCGACGTACTTGAAGCAATGGGCGTAAAAATCGATTGCCCGCCGGATGTTGTCGCCGAATGTATCGAAAATGCGCACATCGGTTTTATGTACGCTCCAATGCATCATCCCGCGATGAAATTTGTTCAGCCGATAAGAAAAAGCCTCGATTTCAGAACAGCTTTTAACATTTTAGGCCCACTCGCAAATCCCGCAGGCGCACAGGCGCAGGTTATGGGTGTGCCGGAAGAATCGCTTTTGGAGAGAATCGCTGATACTTTTGATATTCTCGGCGTTAAACGGGCAATGATTGTGCACGGCAGCGGCCTTGATGAAATCAGCATTACATCTCCTACGAAAGTGGTAGAAATAAAAGACAGGAAAAAAATATCTTACAAAATTATACCAGATGAATTCGGTATTCAGTCGCCAAAAATGGCCGAACTTGCAGGCAGTAACGCCGACTATAATGCAGGCCTGATAAAAGATGTTCTTTACAAAAAAAATAAAGGACCCGCCAGAGATATGGTGCTTTTAAACGCCGCAGCCGCTATAATGGTTGCAGACCTCGCCGCCGATTTGCATCAGGGTTTTAAAAAAGGTGCAGATGCAATCGACTCCGGAGCGGCGGCACAGTGTCTCGAAAAATTGATTGAAATTTCGAATGGAAAAAAATAATGATGGTTCCAAAAGTTAAAATTTGCGGTATTACAAACTCCGAGGACGCGATGGCAGCCGTTCAGCTCGGCGCGGATTTACTCGGATTTAATTTCTATCCCAAAAGTCCGCGTTATATCGACCCTTTAAAAGCGGAAAAAATCATCAGAAAACTTCCAGCGTATGTCGATATTGTCGGGCTGTTCATAAACGAAGACACGGATTTCATCCGCAAGACTGCAACTCACTTAATGCTCAATTGGGTTCAGCTTCACGGCGACGAAAGTCCTGGCTTCTGCGCATCGCTCGACAATATGTCCGCAAAAATCATCAAAGCCATTCGCATAAAAGACGGCAAAGATATCGAATACGCCCGCAATTTCGCAACCGATGCTCTTTTACTCGATGCATATCATCCTGCATTTTACGGAGGTACAGGCGAAAGGTTTGATTGGAAATTACTGCCGCAGCTCACAGGGCATAAATTCGGAAGAACTTTCCTTGCAGGCGGAATCACAAGCCAAAATATTTCCGAGGCAATCAGCCAGGGTTTTTACGGAATTGATATTTGCAGCGGCATTGAAAGTACTCCCGGCAAAAAAGATCATAAAAAAATGTCAGAGCTTTTCGGCAAAATGAAATCCGTCATTACAGGCAAAGGTGCACAATGACAAATATTTTCTCTGTGTTCTCTGTGGCTAAAAATAAAACTAACTCTGTGGCAAAGGTGGTTGAATGAAAAACAGCGGACGTTTTGGACAATTCGGCGGTTTTTATGTTCCCGAAGTTTTAATTCCTGCATTGGAGGAAATGGAAAACGCCTTTTACAAATTTTACAAAGATGAAAAATTCACCTCCGAACTCGACGTGCTCTACAAAGATTATGCAGGCAGACCGACACCATTATATTATGCTACCCGCTTCAGCGAACTTGTCGGTTTCAAAGTTTACATCAAACGCGAAGACCTGCTTCACGGCGGCGCTCACAAAGTAAATAATTGTCTCGGCCAGGGACTTCTCGCAAAATATATGGGCAAGACGAAACTGATTGCCGAAACGGGCGCCGGCCAGCATGGTCTTGCAACTTCGATGATTGGCGCTCTGTTCGGAATGCAGACAAAAATTTTTATGGGTGCAATCGACGTTGACCGCCAAAGCGTAAACGTCCATAAGATGCGTCTCTGCGGCGCAGAAGTCATCTCCGTCAAAGGCGGAACAGAAACTTTAAAAGACGCAATCAATGAAGCGCTTCGCTATTGGACCGCAAACGTTGCCGATACATTTTACTTGTTCGGAACCGCCTGCGGCCCGCATCCCTATCCGGTCATCGTCAAACATTTTCAATCATGCATCGGAATTGAAGCCCGCAGACAGTGCCTCGAAAAAATCGGAAAACTGCCCGACATCGTTACCGCTTGCGTCGGCGGCGGCAGCAATGCAATTGGAATCTTCAGCGCATTTGTCCAAGATAAAAACGTAAAACTTGTCGGCGTCGAACCGGCCGGAAAAGGAATCGAAACAGGAAAACACGCCGCTCCATTAAACGCCGGAAAAGTCGGCATTCTGCACGGAACCAAAATGTATTTGATGCAGAACAAAGAAGGTCAGATACTCGATACTGAATCTATTTCAGCAGGACTTGATTATCCCGGCGTCGGCCCCGAACACTGCTATCTTAAAGATATAAACAGAGCGCAATATGTCGCCGTAAAAGATGAAGATGTTTTGAATATTTTCGACATCTTTACAAAATGCGAAGGCATTCTGCCTGCACTGGAAAGTTCGCATTCACTCGCATGGGTTTACAGTCAGAAAGGCAAACTCCCCGTCGACACGACAGTTGTCGTAAATCTTTCCGGCCGAGGCGACAAAGACGTTGACATAGTTGAAAGGAACAGCAAGTGAGGACGTATAAAGAAACTTTCGCGCAGCTAAATCATCCCGCATTGATACCGTTTTTTGTTATCGGCGACCCTGATTTTGATACGAGTCTTGAAATTGTAAAAGCTGCGATTGATGGCGGCGCAGATATTCTCGAACTTGGCATCGCGTTTTCAGACCCGATTGCCGACGGCCCCACAATCCAAAAAGCTGACATTCGCGCACTAAATGCAGGCATAACCGTCGAAAAAGCAAAAGATTTCATCGCGAAAGTCAAAGCGTATAAAGATATTCCTATCGGCTTGCTGATGTACTACAATTTGATTTTCCAATACGGCGCAGAAAAATTTTTCGCCGATTTCGCAAAAGCCGGCACAAACAGTGTTCTCATCGCGGATTTGAGCATTGATGATGTCGATGAAATTTACACCCCCGCTCGCAAAGCAGGCCTCGATACCGTTTTTATGGTAACTCCAAACACCGAAACAGAGCGCGCGAAAAAAATCGCAGAAAAATGCACAGGTTTTATTTACACCGTTTCGCTGCTTGGCGTAACCGGCGGCCGAGATACTCTTTCTGATATGATTAAACCGTTAATAAGCAAATTAAAATCTATTACTGATGTTCCGGTTTGCGTAGGCTTCGGCGTAAGTAAACCCGAGCACGCAGTAGAATTGGCAAAAGCCGGCGCCGACGGCGTCATCATCGGCTCAAGAATTGTAAAAATTATCGAAGATAATCTTAACAATAAAGTCCTTATCGCAAAAGAAGTTACAAAATTCATCAAGGAATTCAAGACTGCTTTATCATAATTTTTCTTGAACCATCTGAATTGCCGGCCGTATAATTAGCATTAATGGATTATTCCTTCTAAAATAAGGAGATTAATATGTCTAAACGTATTGCGGCAATCACGTTCATTTTTATCTGCACCTCTATCGGATGGGCGATTCTTTCAATCACTGTTTTAGCAAGAACTGAAACGCAGGATTCCAAGTTACGCGATTCAGTAAGTAAACTCTGGGGTTCACGGCATTTTCAGACCGCCCCGAGCCTTTCCGCAAAACATCCAATAACAACAGACAAAACCGTAGAAAAATTGCCTCTTGAGGCGAGTGATATTAATGTTGCGTTTTCTCTTGAACATCGCAAGAAAGGCCTTTTATGGTATTCTACATATCACGTTAAATTTTCAGGTAAATATCTAATCGCGAACAATTCAGACCAGGCAGCCACTTTATACTTTGACTTTCCCCTTCCTGCTGAAAGCGCTGTTTACGATAATTTCAGATTTTCTATCGCAGGTGCCGAACTCAAGGAAATCGCATTCAATAGTAATCGTCTTATAAAAGATATTCGTCTTGAACCGCATCAAACAAAGGAAATAGAAGTATCTTATGATTCTCAGGGTCTTGAAAAATGGTATTATAATTTTGGCTATAATGTTAGCCAGGTAAATAATTTCTCACTTGTCCTTAATACCGATTTCAAAGACATAGATTTTCCCGACGATTCAATGGCTCCGGGAACAAAACAACGCACTGTTGACGGTTGGAAACTGGTATGGAAGTATGACAAAATGCTCACTGATGTTAAGCTCGGTCTGACAATGCCTGAAAAATTAAATCCCGGCCCATGGGTAACGAAAGTTACTGCCGCCGCTCCTATTTCCCTTTTCTTGTATTTCTTTATTCTGTTTGTACTAACCACGGTCAAAAAAATAAAAATACATCCCATGAATTATTTCTTTATTGGCGCCGCCTTTTTCAGCTTTCATCTTTTGCTGTCTTACCTGATTGACCATATATCTGTTCATTGGGCTTTTTGGATAAGCTCTGCTGTTTCTGTGTTTCTTGTGATTTCGTATATGAGGCTTGTTGTCGGTTTGAAATTTGCTTTTGTGGAAATTGCCCTGACCCAGCTTATTTATCTTATATTCTTCTCTTATACCTTTTTCTTCAAAGGCTATACAGGCCTTACTATAACAATCCTGTGCATTGGTACTTTATTTATTGTTATGCAGTTTACAGGTAAAGTTGATTGGGAAAAACTTTTCCAAAAACAGCCTCCGCCTCTGCCGCAGCAGGAAAAATAAAATAATTCGGCGCAGCCGTTCCGCAATTTTGCATTTTAATTTTGATTTTCGTTATAACAGGTGCTGTTCGATAAAGCTCGTGTCCACTTTGTTCTGCAGATAGAGATTATGCGAAAGAATTTTCAAACAAGCCGGGATTGTGGTTTTAATCGGCCCAATACGGAACTCATTTAAAGCACGTTTCATCGTAATTATTGCTTCTTCTCTTGTTGGTCTGTGTACGATCAATTTTGCAATCATCGAATCGTAATTCGGCGATATCATCGAACCCTGGAAAAGATGTGTATCGACGCGCACGCCCATCCCGCCCGGCAAAATAAATCTATCAACCCTGCCTGGACAAGGTGAAAAATTCCTGTCCGGGTCTTCAGCGTTAATTCTGCATTCTATAGCAACGCCTTTGTGCGTAATATCTTTTTGCTTCATGTTCAAATTCTGGCCTGAAGCAATTTTGAGCTGCCATTTAATCAAATCGATTCCCGTAACCATTTCCGAAACAGGATGTTCGACCTGGATTCTTGTATTAACTTCTATAAAATAAAATCTCTTGTCGCGGTCGAGCAAAAATTCAACTGTTGCCGCGTTTTCATATTTCGCTTCCTTGATTACCTTCAGCGCCGATTTACACAACTCTTCCCGAGTCTTCTCATCAAGCACCGGGCATGGCGATTCTTCAATCATTTTCTGGTGTCGTCTCTGAATCGAACAATCACGTTCGAAAAAGTGAAGCGTATTTCCAGTCTTGTCCGCCATTACCTGAACTTCAACGTGCCGCGGCTCGACAATATATTTTTCCAGATAAACCGTACTGTTCTTAAATGCGATTTCTGCTTCGGCCTTTGCCGTTGAAAAAGCATTTCGCAGGCTTATATCATTATGTGCAACTCGCATTCCTCTTCCGCCGCCGCCTGCCGCTGCTTTTACGATAACCGGATAACCGATTTTATTCGCGAGCTTGATTGCTTCGCTCTCGTCTTTAATTTCACCTTCGGAACCGGGCACAACAGGAACTTTTGCTTTATGCGCAAGTTCTCTTGCCGCCACTTTATCGCCGAGCATCTTCATCGACTCCGGCCTTGGCCCAATGAACGTTATATTGCAATCCGCACAAATCTGTGCGAAGTGCGCATTCTCAGCTAAAAATCCGTAACCGGGATGAATCGCATCCACATCCGCAACTTCGGCGGCGCTTATTATCGCAGGAATATTTAGATAGCTATGTGCCGGAGCCGGCGGGCCTATGCAAATCGCCTGGTCGGCAAGTTCGATATACGATGCTCCCCTGTCCGCTTCGGAATAAACTACTACTGATTCGACGCCCAGCTCTTTGCAGGCTCGAATGATTCTTAACGCTATTTCACCTCTGTTGGCTATGAGAATTCTTGAGAACATGATTTATCCGTTGAAAATCGACAACCGATTTAGTCCAGCCTGACTTTGAATAACACCTGGCCGTATTCTACCGTTTGCCCGTTGTTGATCATTACTTTTTCGATTGTGCCCGTGGTTTCCGCTTTTATTTCGTTCATTACCTTCATTGCTTCGATAATGCAAACCACCGTTTCCACAGTTACACGATCGCCGACTTTCACATAAGGCGGTGAATCGGGACTTGGCGATGAATAAAATGTACCAATGATTGGCGATTTGATATCCGCCAGTTTGTCATCTGCGGCCGCGATTGCTGCCGGTATCGGAGCAGATGCAGGAGCGGGTGCCGCCGGTGCCATCATTGGCATTTGAGCTGCAGTTTGAAAAGTCACAGATGAACCCGGCCGTTTAAGATGGATCTTATTATCGCCTTCGACAATTTCCACCTCCACAAGGTCCTTCTCAATCATAAGTTCAATCAGTTCCTTGACTTTCTTCATATCGTTCTTTTTTTCGTCGCTCATTATCGAGTCCTTTTAGAGTTATTCCACCTACGTTGGCGGAAATGTTAATCTCGGCAAGTATAGCCAAAATTGGTATTTTTGCAACCCAAAATTAAAATCGCTTCTGGATTTGAACTTTTCCGTTTAATGTGTATAATCAGAAAATTATACTTTTCAGGAAGATAATGACAAAAACTTTAACAGAACTTTTATCCAGGCAAATCGTCTTTGGCGATGGTGCTATGGGCACAATGCTCTATGCAAAAGGCGTTTTCATAAATACTTGCTTTGAAGAGCTTAATATCGCAAATCCCCGCCTGGTGGGTCAAATTCACGATTTGTATATCGCTGCCGGCAGTGACTTTATAGAAACAAACACTTACGGCGCAAACGAGATAAAACTCGCAAGATTCGGCTATGCGGAAAAGACCGCACAGATAAATGAAGCTGCCGTCAAAATCGCAAAACAATCCGCCGATCAGAGCCGCGACAGTCAGCGCAGCAATCCTGTGGATAATGGAGCGGGTATCCTCGTTGCCGGTTCTATCGGTCCTCTCGGAATTAACATTGCCCAGGGTGGTTTCATTACGGAGAAAGATATCTCAAACGCATTTACCAATCAGATAAAAGCTATCGCTTCCGCCGGCGCAGATTTCCTGCTTTTTGAAACTTTTCACAATCTCAAGGAACTGCTCATTGCGATAAATTGCGCGATAAACAACTGCGACCTCGAGATTGTCGCGCAAATGGCGATAAATGAGCAAAACGAAACTCTTTATGGCGACAAAATAGAATATGCGCTTGCGGAAATCTCTGAATTCCCGCAAGTTGCCGCAGTAGGTTTGAATTGTTCGATAGGCCCTGCCGCAATGCTCGATGCGCTGCCGATTATTAAAAAAGCAACTTCCAAACCCATATCACTTCAGCCTAACGCAGGGCTGCCGCAAAATATCGATGGCAGAACTGTCTATATGTGTACGCCGGAATATATGGCCGAATACGCCAAAAGATTCTATGAAAAAGGCGTAAAAATCATCGGCGGCTGTTGCGGAACCACTCCCGACCATATCAGACAGATGACTAAAACTGTCAGGCCTCTGCATAAAGCCGATTTAAGTTCCGCCGTAATCGAGATAAAACCTCAGCCCAAACAGGTAGTCGCGCAAAAACCTGTCGCCCTGAAAGATAAATCCAAATTCGGCGCAAAACTCGCATCAGGTGAAAAAATTTACACAGTCGAAATCTCACCGCCGAAAGGTACAGATGTCTCGAATCTTATCGAAAAAGTAAAGCTTTGTGAAAAATTTGGCATTGATGCCGTGAATATTCCCGATGGTCCGCGTGCAAGTTCAAGATTAAGTGCGATGATAACCGCCATAAAGATTAAACAAAGCTGTAACATCGAAACAATTTTGCATATCTGCTGCCGAGATAGAAATATTATTGCTATGCAGTCCGACCTTCTTGGCATCCAGGCCGTCGACATTGCCAATGTATTAATAATCACCGGAGACCCGCCGAAACTCGGAGAGTATCCCGATGCGACAGCCGTCTTCGATTTGGATTCAATTGCATTGACAAAGGTTGTAAGCAATTTAAATTGCGGCATCGATATCGCGGGCAATGCCCTGCCGCTTCGAACCTCGCTTGTCGCAGGAGTGGGTGCAAATCCTGTCGCTTCGGATTTGGATAGGGAAATTCTGCGTTACAAAAAGAAAGTTGAGGCCGGCGCCGAATTTGCCATAACTCAGCCGGTCTTCGATGAAAAAAGTTTATTTAAGTTTCTCGAACTGACAAAAAATTGTAAAATCCCCGTAATCGCCGGTATTTGGCCGTTCACAAGTTATAAAAATGCCGAGTTCATGGCCAATGAAGTCCCCGGCGTTGTCGTGCCGCCTGAAATTTTGCAGCGTATGAGCAAAACCAAAGACCAGCAGGACGGCAAAAAAATGGGCGTTGAAATTGCGATTGAATTGATGGAAAAAATAAAGAATGCAGTGGCAGGCTTCGCCATAAGCGCCCCGTTCGGCAATGTAAATATGGCTCTTGCCGCCGCCGGCAAAATTGGACTCGAAAAAATATGAATGACAATCAGCTAAAAGTTACATTACTTGCCGTTACTCCCGATGCCGAAAAGCTCATCGAGGAAGCAGGCAGAACGTGTTATTTAAGTTTTGACAAAATCGGAGCAAACTCCGCAAGCGACTTCATCCAGCGACTCATTAAAATGGGCCACGATTCACCGCTTGAGCACGCTTGCGCAACATTCCGCATTGAAAACTGCTCGCGCGCAATGACCCACCAGCTTGTCCGCCACAGATTAATGAGCGTCTCACAGCAATCGCAGCGATATGTCGATGAAGAGAATTTCAATTTCGTTATTCCTGAAACTCTGCCGAAAGAGCACATTGCCGAATTCAACGCCGATATGGAATCCATTCGACAGATGTATAAAAAATGGCGAGACAAAGGTTTAAAGCGTGAGGATGCGAGATTTGTATTGCCAAATGCCTGCACAAGTGAAATTGTCGTAACTGCAAATTTCCGTGAATGGCGGCACATAATAAAAATTCGTACCAGCCAAAAAGCTCAATGGGAAATTCGTATCGCGTGCACAGAAATTTTAAGGATTTTAAAAAAACTCGCACCCGATTGTTTTTGCGACATCGAAACCGGCTCAAACATCGCCGCCGAATAAAAAATAAGCAACATTGTCATTGCGAGGAGTCTTGAGCGTAAGCGAACAGACGACGAAGCAATCTCAGATCAACAAATATAATTTGCGTTTATTTTGTCGCCTTAAATTCGTAATTTTTCTCAAAAACTTCTTCGAAATCGTAAACATCATTGAATTCTTCGATTGAATCTTCCGGCCGGGCGTGCATCCATTTATTTTCAACCATCAGGTAAACGA
Organism: Planctomycetes bacterium GWF2_41_51; assembly: GCA_001825665.1. Lineage (GTDB taxonomy): Bacteria > Planctomycetota > Phycisphaerae > Sedimentisphaerales > UBA12454 > UBA12454. The sequence continues at coordinate 73,688 of MHXZ01000078.1, forward strand.
TATTTCCAAAATCGATGGTTGATTTCATGCCGAGCTGATTTAGCGTAACTTTCGCCATTCTGCCCCACCTATCCGCCGCGAATTCCGCAAGTCCTTCGCAAAGTTGTTTGCCTGTTATATGATGAGGCTCATCGACCGGCTGGTCGAGTCCATGAAATTTCTTCACCGCGTATTCCAGTCCTTCCTGAATGAACCCAAATGCCCGCAGCGAATACCTCCCGTCATTCTTCGCAATTTCCTGTATACTCTTCTTCATAAGCTTATCACAGATTACACTGATTAGTATTAATTAGTGTATATTCGTGTTAATTCGTGGTTAAAATTAATGCACTCGTTGTCCCGGTTTTGCACCGCTGTCGATTCCGAGCATAAATACTTCTTTTCCGCCCGGCCCTGCCGCAAGAACCATTCCTTCCGAAACGCCGAATTTCATCTTGCGAGGTTGAAGGTTTGCACAGCAAATCACTAATCTGCCGACAAGCTGCTCAGGCTGATAAGCCTGCGATACGCCCGCGAAAACATTCTTAGTTATTCCGCCTATATCAAGTTCAAGATGCAGCAGTTTATCCGCACCTGCAACCTTTTCCGCCAGAAGAACTTTTGCAACTCGCAAATCAACCTTCTTGAAATCGTCAATCGTACATTCCGCCTCGAGCGGTTCATCAAGAGTTACTAATGGTTTCTGCTCGACCTGATTGTTATTAACCACCGATTCACTTTTACTTTCTTCTACCATAGCGTCAACCTTCTGTTTCTCGACTCGTTCAGCGAGTCTTACATATTCGTTAATTTTTTTATTTTCCAATAAACTCTCGACATCCGCAAACGTCATCGCCGCAACGCCGAGTATCTTTTCAATTTTCTCAACAAACACCGGCAGCACCGGCTTTAAATAAATCGCCAGCACTTTCACTGCATTCAAAATCACCGTCAGTGTCGTGCGCGTTTTTTCCGCATCGGTCTTTAGCGTAGCCCATGGCTGATTTACTTCGACATAACGATTCGCGATATCCGCAAGCGCCGTGATTTGCCTTATAACCGAAGCATAATCCAGTTTTTCATAATCATTAATTATCTGCTGCTTTGCCGCTGCAAGCTGATTTACTAATTCTTTTCCAGCCGCATCTACGCTACCGAGCATTCCGCCAAGTTTTCCAAGCATCGGCACAGACCTGCTCGCAAGATTCGCAAGTTTTCCGACAAGGTCAGAATTTACCTTTGCGACAAAATCTTCAAGATTCAAATCGATATCATCAACCCCATCTGTCAGTTTGCTTGCGTAATAATATCGCAGGTATTCAGGGTCAAGATATTTTGCGTAAGTCGATGCTTTAATAAACGTGCCTTTCGACTTGCTCATCTTAACGCCGTTAACCGTCAAAAATCCGTGCACAAAAAGCCTCTTCGCAACTTTAAACCCGCTGCCCATCAGCATCGCCGGCCAGAACAGCGCATGAAAATACATAATATCTTTGCCGATAAAATGATAAAGCTCATACTCTTCGCCGTTCCACACCTTATCAAAATCGAGTCCGTTCTTATCGCAGTAATTTTTGCAGCTCGCAATATACCCGATGGGAGCATCGAGCCAAACATAGAAAAATTTATTTTCCTCGCCCGGGATCTTAAACCCGAAATATGGCCCATCGCGCGAAATATCCCAATCTTTCAGCCCCGCCGAAAACCACTCATCGAGTTTATTTGCGACGCTTTTGCCGGTATATCCCGAAGCCATCAAATCCTTAAGTTGCTGTTGAAAATCCGCAAGCCTGAAAAAATAATGAATGCTTTTCTTAATCACCGGCTTCGTCCCGCAATTCGAGCAAACCGGATTAATCAAATCCGTCGGCTGATATGTCGCCCCGCAATTATCGCACGAATCGCCGTATTGATTTTCAGATTTGCATTTCGGACATGTCCCCCGAATAAACCTGTCAGGCAGAAACATATTGTCTTTTTCGCAATACGCCTGCTCGATTTCATTTTTTACAATCGAACCTTTATCGCTGAGGCTTTTGAAAATCTGCGAACTAAGCTGCCTGTTCTCGTCTGAATGCGTGGAATAAAAATTATCAAATTGAACATGAAATTTCGCGAAATCCTGTGTATGTTCCGCGTAAATTCTTTTTATCAAATCTTCAGGCTGTATTCCCTCGTTGCGTGCGCTGATCATTATTGGTGTGCCGTGAGTATCGTCCGCGCAAAAATACAGGCATTGATTCCCATTGGCCTTTTGAAATCGCACCCAGATATCCGTCTGCAAATACTCTACGAGATGACCGATATGTATCGGCCCATTGGCGTACGGCAGCGCCGAAGTAACAACAATTTTCCTGTTCATTTATTGCTTTCCATCCTGATGTTCAGAATTTTCCTGCTCGTTGAATTCTTCGGAATCCAATTCGATATCATCATGTTCCGGCTCAGGTCTTCCTGTCGGCTGCTGAATGATTTCAACTTCTTCCGCAGGAACAGCAAACACAGTTCCATCATCAGTCCTGATTGAAACAAGCTGCGTTAAAACTTGCGCATCTATAACGGTTCCTTCGCCTTGCGACGTTTTCACCCGCGCCTTTTTCCTTGGTAATTTTTTAACAAGGTCTCTATAAGTATGATCTTCATATCTCAAACAGCATTTCAGCCTGCCGCAGTATCCCGAAATTTTCGCCGGATCAAGCGTCGCCTTCTGCAGTTTCGCCATTTTCATATTCACAGGTTTCAAAATCTTCAAAAACCTTGCACAGCAGCATGGTTGCCCGCAAACTTCAATATCAGCCGCGATTTTCGCCGCGTCGCGCGAACCAACCTGCCGCATCTCGATTCGAGTCTGAAATTCCTTCGCAAGTCTTTTGACAAGCTCACGAAAATCGATTCTGTTTTCAGCCGTAAAATAGAAAATTATTCTTTCGCCGCCGAAAATATGCTCGATATCCACAAGTTTCATCGGTAGATTCAATTCACTTATAATCTGTTTGCATTTGCGAAGCTCTTCCTTTGCGCCGATATTGATGTGATGCTCGTCGCTCAAATCCTGTTCAGTCGCATATCGTACAAATTTTCCGCCATCAGTAACCGGACAATCCGCTTTGCCGACTGCGTAATAATCAACGACCGCATCTTCATTCTTTTTAAAAGCGCAGGATTTATAGCAGAACCTGCCCACAACTTCCCCAATTTCAAGACCTCTTTCAGACTTAATCATTACCTTTGTGGAGGCCTTGGGCATGTTTTTTTCTTCATGTGTAAACCAGCCGGTGGTCCCCATTTTGCCGTATCGCACGAGCATTTTCTTCTCAACAGGATGATGGCTCGGTTTATTTTTAGAATCTATTGTATCGTTCATAATTCCCTTAGTAGGATATAATCATTAAAATCGTTTATTTAACACTTATTATACCAGATTCTGCACAATTCAGCAACAAATGCTCAAAAACAAGCTTTTCATTAACGGAAGCATCGATAAAGCGGATAGTCTCATAGCATAGCTCAATCAAATCTGCGCACCCCAATTGCCCGAATCTGTTAACAATAGACTTTACCTGTTGACTTTGCTCAAAGTTCGTTATTTTCTCCTCACCCGCGAAAGAAACCTTCATCGCATCCGAAAAAGCCGATATTAACACTAAACAGAAGATTTTCTTTGCCGCCCTGCCCAAATCCGACTTGCTCGTCCCTGCCTTAAGTTTCATCCACGACTCGGCAAGCTGCCCTGCCGTTGCGTTTATCCATTGCGCAAAATCGACGCTGTCGGCAACTTGAAATTTGCTGAACTTATCAATTAATTCTTTTTTTATCCCGTAAAACGAAGGTTCAAGTTTTGCCAATATTTCCGCCTGCCCCAGACTCCCGTTTGTAAGTCTTGTCAAATACTTAGCTTCTGTTTTATTGACCTCAGGAAGTTTTTCGATGATTTTCTCTTCGCTTAAAGGCCCGAAATGCACAATCTGGCTTCGTGACTTCGTCGTCGGCAACAAATTATCGAGCTTGCTGCATATCAAAATAATAAAACTTTTGTTCGGCGGTTCTTCCAGAATTTTCAATAATGCGTTTTGACTTGCGGTGTTTAATTTTTCCGATTCGCTGATGACAAAAACCTTCGAAGCTGAAAGGCCCGGCCGGATCTGCATTTTTTCAATCATAAACTCGCGAATAACCGCTATCGGCAAATCAATAGGCTGTTTTTTTCGATTGGCGGGGTCGCTGCTGAACGCAATTAGCTCCTTATATATATGATGAAAATCGGGATGATTATCGGCATCGAGCATCCTGCACGATTCACAAGTTCCGCAACTATCATTATTTACAGGTGTCTGACAAAGCAGAAGTTTCGCAAAAGCCTTTGCCGTTGTGAATTTTCCCACCCCGTCTATACCATCGAATATATACGCGTGTGCCAGCCTGCCCGTCTCAAACGCCCGAGTCAGTGTGTTTACCGCCTTATCCTGGCAAAATATATCCGCAAGTTTCATTTACTTTTGATTTTAAAGAATGATGAAATGGTCTGAATTACTTGTTTGTGAACGGTCTGAATATCCTTTGTCGCATCAACCAGAACGATATCTCTTCTCATCTCCGCTAACTTAAGAAAACCTGCCCGGACTTTTCTATGGTATGCGGCCGCTTTCTGTTCCATTCTGTCAAGACTGCGATTCATTCTTTGTTTTGCGGTCTTGAGGTCAACATCGAGAATGATTGTAAGGTCCGGCCAAACCCGTTCTAACGAATGTTCAGCAATATCGATTACCTTCTGAATTCCAACCCCTCCCGCAAAACCCTGATATGCGCAGGTGCTTGAAACCCAGCGGTCAAGCAAAACGCAGTGTTTCTTCTTAATCGCTGGCGCGATACATTCATCCCAAAGCTGTGCCCTGCTTGCCATATAAAGGAGCAGTTCTGCCCTGTCAGAAATATGATTATCAGAATGAAGCAAAATATCCCGGATTTTTTCTCCGGTTACGGTTGAACCGGGGTCGCGAAAACAGGAGAACTTAACTTTATGTTCAGTAAGGAATTGTGCAAGCAGATCTCGCTGCGAGCTTTTGCCGCACCCATCCGGCCCGTCAAGTACAATCAATTTTGATTTTAAATTCTTAAACATACTCAGAGAATACAGCAATTAGAGGCGATTGGCAAGAGACTGTCGTTAGTAGTTGAAAAGATCGCTTAATGCGTAGTTCTCTTTGGCGGCAAGATTTAGGGCATTTAGAATCTTGCATTTGCTGTTGTCGGTCAGTTTTCTGCCTTTACAGGCTCTGGTAACCATTTTATGCGTAAGCTGCTGCCCCTGCAAAGCCGCTACAAGGTCGTGCGGCTTTAAATTATGCTTTGCCATAATATCAATGATGGGCTGCGGGCCGAGATTTCTTTCAATTTCATTATTCATATTCCTCAGCAGTTTACCGTTTTGACCCTGAATGTCAAATATTGGGCAAATATTTCCTTAGTACAAACACGTTCTTATTTTCGTATAAATCTTAAAGGCAACTTAATATTGGAGAAAACAAATGAAAACGCTTCATGACATAAAAGAATTAACGATAACTCGCACATTCGACGCTTCGCGCGAACTTGTTTGGCGGGCATGGACTGAACCGGAATTTTTTAAACGATGGTGGGGACCAAAAGATTTCACAACTCCTTATGCCAGAATAGATTTACGTATCGACGGCAAATATCTCAATTGTATGCGTTCGCCGGATGGCAAGGATTACTGGAGCACGGGAACCTATAAAGAAATAGTCCCAATGGAAAAAATTGTCTGTACAGACAGCTTTTCCGATAATCAGGGCAATATTATCTCAGCGGCTCTATACTCGATGAGTCCTGATTTTCCGCCTGAAATGCTTATGACGGTAACGTTTGAAGAATCTTACGGAAAAACAAATTTGACGATTACACACGAAGGACTTCCGGATTCGGAAAAAGAAATGTGCGCACAAGGCTGGAACGAATCTCTGGACAAACTCGCTAAACTATTAACCTGAAACATTCCGAAGCCCTAAGCGCCGGAAGTTCAGAGCCCTGAGCGTTAGCGATGGGTAATTGAATTTGTTTAGCCTCGCCATTGAAATCCGCCTTTAGGGCGGAGTTGATGGCGGGGTCTCAATCGTTCTGCCGCCCAAATCATTAACAACTCTCCGAGCCCTAAGCGTCAGCGCCCGCAGTACCCCCCCGCTTTACGCATTTCTAATTTTTCCTTGTCTCCTTTCTCCTCAGGGATATAATAAAATCATTCAGACAAGGACGTATAATGGCAAAAAAAATCGCACCAAATAACCGTGAAAGATATTTTAGACGAACAAATCGCCTACAAATTAGCTTAAAAGGAATGTAATGGAAATGATATTAAATATTTTGAGTTATGTTTTGGATCACATTATCGCAATTATAGCTCTCTGCTTAACAATATTTTCTTTATATATGCAATTCTTTCATCGGCCTCGTCGTCTACGAGCAATTACTCTGCCTCCGTATCTTAAGGATAATAAAACAAGATTTGGGATTTGCAATGCCAGCAAAGAAACCGTGTATATTACAGGGTTATATGTTGAATATTCAATTCCATGGTATCATGGCTCAACAAAAGGATATCCTGTTAGTGATGTCCAAGGTGCATCAGTAATTAATCCAGGCAGTATCGTGGAATTCTCATACAAAGCAAAATCTCCACCAAAAGAATTTATGAAAGATGTTCCAGAAATAATAAATTCTGATGGTGTTCCCGAAAAAAAGGTAAATATTAAAGTATCAATTCAATTTGCTTTTCCTGATGGCAAAATTTATTCAAATTGGTTCACATCCGGCTCTTATATGGTCTCAGAAAATTCAATATCAGAATCTGTAAGAGGCGTAAATCTTAATCTTCTTAAAGGACCATTACCGATCCTTGATAAAAAACTGGAAGATATAGATAGCTCTCTAGTTGAAATAAATTAAACAATGTATCGAAAATGAAAAATAGCGGGTTTTGAAAAATATTCAATTTATTTTGAAGAGAAATATATGAACTTGTTTACATATATAACTGGAATCGCAAGCTTAATAGGTCTTGTTCTACAAATTAAGGATGTTTTTCCAAAATATAAAAACTTAAGACAAAGTCTTTTATTTCTGATCATTGGTATGTGTTTTGGAACAATATTGGGTGGAATCCAATTGTTGCAATTAAATCTCTTTTTGCCTGAGGTACAAAGTACTGGTGAGTTTTTAAAAACAATTTTAGTGTGTGCCGCGATTTTAATGGTATTTATACTTGTTATTGCTGGAATATTTACAAATGGGCATGAGGGATATTTTGTTTTTGCTGTTTTTTTAAGTTTCTTTTTAATCCCCATAGTTAGCTCTATGAATACTACTAAAGAATCAGAAAAAATATCTAATTTAAATATCGGTGACCTTAAACTGTTAGAGGATCATTATGAAAAAAATGAAAATTATGAACGTTGCATTATAATTTTAGAAGAGATGAAATCGGAATTATCAAGAAATGATCCTCGTAAAAAAGTAATAATTCAAAAAATAGATGAAATTAAAATGAAACAAATAGGAATAAAACACAATCCTTAGAGAATTAAAGGGGTCAGAAAAAATAAAAAATTAAGATTGGATGCTCAGAAGTAATTTTCAATTTTCATCCTTCAATTTTAAATCAGAACTAAACGAGACATCTACTTTTTGAATTTTGATATGCCTGCCCCTGTAGGATTGCATCTTTGCAATCCGTATCAGTGTTCAACGTTCAAAAAATAAATTTCGTTCTTCGTGTTCCTTTTTTCGGATCCTGCACCTGCGAAGGCAGGTGTGGTGAACAAATTCAGGATTATATTCGTGTTCATCAGTGGCTGAAAATATTTTCATGAGACTCCAAAATTATTCTATACTTGTATGCAGTATACTGTATTGCAGCATAGTAAATTCATTCAGGAGTTTCGCATGGGTGAAGTCGAAAAAAATGAAAAAAATAAAAACTAAAAAATTTCTTCGTGATTTTCGTGGTGGCTAAAAACTGTTTGCAATTAGTACCCGGAACTGCCAATTTGCGTCAAAAGTAGCCTATTGTCTCCCCTGAATTACTATAAATAATGTCGCATTTTGATATGTTTTTTAGACCATTTTTTTTTAAAATTTATTGTAAATAATGCTAATTTATTACAATTCCTTCATTTTCTTTAAATTCGATGTAATTGCTGGTTTTTCAAGCAGTTATATTTTGTGATTTGTTCATAAGTCCTTTATTTACGTAGAAAATAGAAGCAGAAAAAGTGGCATTTTTTTGAGTCAAAAACCTCGTTTCCAGCTCAAAACAAGGTATAAAACTTGCGCATTCTTTTCCAAAATCGCAATTTCCGCGCAAGTCGCAGACCCCGGTTTTATTAGAGAGTTTTTCACTCTAATAAAGCTTTAAAAGGGGTGGAGAAATTTTTAGAGAGGACGCATAAATCGCAAATTCTGCGCAAGTCGTAGACTCTTGGATTAATGGAAAGTTTACCTTGTCAGCAGTTCAAATTCTTCAGGGCTGAGAGTTTGTCTGAGTTTGCTTAAAGCCTCAAGTTCGATTTGGCGGACGCGTTCTTTGGTTAAGCCTAAATCTTCGCCGATTTGTTTGAGGGTCTTAAAATCCTTTTTGACCATTGTGCCGGAAAGCCCGAAGTGATAACGAATTACATGCTGTTCCCGTTCGGAAAGATTTTCTTCCATAACCTGCATAAGACTGCGATGGGCGTTTTCTACATCGTCGATGCCGCTATTTTCGACGGCCGCAAGCTGTGAATCCTCCAAAGTCAGTTCGGAGCCGAGCTGACCTGCTTTTGCCATCTCACCCGGCAAGTATCTTGCAAATGCTCTGCTGATTACCCATGATGCGTAAGTGCTGAATCTAAAACCCTTTGTATAATCGAATTTTTCAACTGCCCGCATTAAAGCGATGTTGCCTTCGCTGACTAAATCGCCTATATTTGCGCCGCTATGACGGCCGGCGATTCGCACTACGAGCTTTAAATTTGCTTCAATAATAATGTTTTTAAGTCTGCCTGCTTCTTCGAGCAGTTCCTGAGTTTGATAGGCGATTTTACCGCAAAAGCTGTGAAGATTGATTTTTTTCATTTTTTCTGCCACCAGATACTTCAAAAAGTTATACCTGCGGAAAAGCTGTAACTCCTGCTGTCTATTCAACATAGGAATCTTTTTTACAGCCTCGATAAATATCTGCCAATCGTTTTGATTTATTTTTGCCGATGGGTCGGCGAGGATTTTGCGCGGCGTTCTGCGGATTGAAAGCTGGTCGGAAAGAATTTTTTCCTGGGCATCAGACTGTGAAAATTCATCGCTTGGAATGTAATCTATCTTTGTCGCAAGGAGCTTTCGGACACGCCTCTGGGTGATAATGCGGTAAATGGAACTATTGCTGTGGCCGTACTTTGCGGCAATTTCATCTACGGACTGGCCGCTTTGATATAACCTGAAAATCTCTGCGGAATCGGCCGGTTCAATTTGAGAACGATGATTGGAAAATATCTGTTTTTTCTGGTTTTTCTCGTAATCTGAAACTAATAATCGAATTGTTTCAACGGCCCTGCCGAATTGTCCGGAGGCTTTTTTTATTACCGCGGTTCTGCTAAGTCTCTGCTGCTGAGCAACTTGTGCAACATATTTTATTATCTCGTTCTTTATTTTCGGCTCTATAGTGCTGTAATTGGCGGCGTTGTGTATGAGCGATGGATTTGCCGCAACGAATTCATTGACAATGGTTTGCGAAAAACCAGTTTTCAAAATACCATCGGGAAAGATGTATTTTCTGCCGATTAAACCACGCAATTGCCAGCGTTCAAGAGTCCTGATTGAGACCTTTAAATGGACGGCAAGTTCATTTAGAGTATAGATTTTTTCAGATTCCTGGTCAGTCCGTAAATGAAGTCTGGAGCTTGCTTTATGGATATATTTTGGCAGATTTTTTAACAGGTCTGCGCCTGTTATGGAATTAACGGCAGGCGAATGTTTGGGGCGGTAGCCGGTTATTTTAAAACATATAAATTCGTAAGGATATTCCTGAGCGGACGAGACAATTTTATACAGAGACTCGGCGGCGGAAAGCTGCTTTATCTGCTGCTGGCGCGGCACAAAACTCGTTTCCATAAAGAGTTGCGCTAAAACAGGATTTTCAATTTTCCGCATAAATTTATTCTATCATTTCATATATACGAAAGTCAAATGATATAGGGATTTTTATATTTAACCAATTGTCATACAGAACATAATGCGCAAGTTTTGAGGCTCGTTTTTGAGCTGAAAACGAAGTTTTTTGGCAACTTTCAGGGTTTGGTTCCGCGTGTGATTTTATACATAAAATAAGGACTTATGTTAATTTTAAAATCGTTAAACCTATAAAATTGCTTAACTTACAACAAATTATATGAAAATTGAAAAAAATACAAAAAATTTGAATAATTTTGATTAAAAATCGAGAAAAATGGTGAGAAAGTATATAAAAATAAAGCATTTTATATAGAGGTTAAGGGTCTTTAATATCCTTCTTTTGACGCAATCTGGTCAATTTTCATCAGGATTGCGCACGGATTTTTAACCGTGGATTTCGCGGACCAAAATTTTCACCACGAAGAAAACAGAAGAAAAAAAGCAGACACGGATTAACACAGATTTACATAGTACTTATTTTTTGACTTATTGATTAAATATTTATTATAGATAAGATTATAGATATGAATTTTCTTTATGACAAGGGAGTTTAAAAATGTCGAAGATAGGGTTTATTGGCGCGGGGAATATGGCGGAAGCCATAATCAAGGGCGTTATCGATGCTCATATTTATCACGCAGAAGATATCATTATTTCCGATGTGCGCAAAGACAGGGTCAATGAGCTTGCAGACAAATACAACATATCATTTATGACTAATAATCAACTGGCGGAAGCTGTCGATATTCTTGTATTGAGTGTCAAGCCGCAGAATATGACGGCCGTTCTGAATGAGATAAAAAGTTCTCTTGGCGATGATACGTTGATAGTTTCTATCGCGGCGGGAATTACTACCGATTCGATTTGCAAAACGCTCGGGTATTCATCTGTGATTCGAGTTATGCCGAACACGCCCGCACTGATAGGTCAGGGGACGGCGGTTTTATACGCGACTAAATCCGCGAAAGAACGGCTTGGCGAGGTTGAAAGAATTTTTTCGGCGGTCGGTCTCGTTGCCGCTGTTGAAGATGAAAAACTTCTCGATGCGGTGACGGCGGTGAGTGGGTCTGGGCCGGCGTATTTCTTTCTGCTGATGGAAGAGATGATCAAGACGGCAGAGAAGCTGGGGCTTGATAAAGAGCTTGCAGAAAAGACCGTTTTGCAAACTGCTAAAGGCGCGGCAATGCTGGCAATCGAAAGAGCAAAAGCGGGAGAAAAACCAGAAGTTCTCCGTCAAAAAGTTACATCTCCAAACGGAACAACTGAAGCGGCGCTGAAAGTATTTGTGAAAAATGATTTTTCAAAGATTGTCAACGAAGCACTTCAGGCGGCTGAGAAGAGAAGCAAGGAATTATCGGGAAACTAATTATTTAATCACTGATTACACTGATTAAAATGATTTCTTTAGAGATGGATTTATATTGTATTTTTAAAGGTTACGTCTAAACGGCTGCGGTTGCCCCTACGGGATTAAAATGAGGCTCGTTTCGGTTGCGACAAACGTTAATCGTATTCAAGATTCTTCCCCCTTTAAAGTTTTATTCGACCCTCTCTAAAAGTTTTTTCGAGGTAAAACTTTCCATTAATCCAAGGGTCTCCGCTTCGCTTCGACGCGAATTCACACTAATTATTCAATCACTGATTACACTGATTAAAAGGATTTTTTTTAGTTACGGATTTATACTGTATATTTGGTAACTCTGATAATTTGAAACATTGAGATTGCTTCGTCGTATTTTGTGTCTAAAGCCACAAAAAAATCCTCGCAATGATTTTATGAAAGCGTGTGTCTCCTTTTGCGGGTATTA
>MHXZ01000079.1 GCA_001825665.1 Planctomycetes bacterium GWF2_41_51
CGGATGTATTGGAAAAGGTTTGCCAATTTTGCCGCGTTCTACAAGTTTTTGCAGTTTGTGCCACTGCTTCCATGGCGGATTTTTTGTTTTTTCGCCGGTGTCGATATCTATTCCGGGGCCGATCAAAGACCTGTAATAAAACAGCATTCCAATCAACAGGCAAATAAAAATACCGAGGATCATTGCGTACCCGCCGCGACTGCGTTCCATCATTTTGCGAGTCCTTTCAATTTTATGCTCCTATGCAAATTATTTATTCGTTTAATAAAATATTTTGCGCAACTCGACAGTCTTTTTCAATCTGCTCTTTAAGTTTTTGTTCAGATTCGAATCTCTGCTGCGTACGGATAAAATCAACGAAATCCATTGCGAGATATTTTCCATATAAATCGCCGATGTTTTCATCAAAAAGATGAGCCTCTATAAGCATCGGATGATCCGAGACAAATGTTTTAGCCCTTCCAAGACTGAAAACTGCGGGCAATTTCTGATTCAGTGTAATCAATTTTTCAACCGAATCCGCCAAAGAAACAAAACCGGCGTAAACACCTTCTACAGGAATAATCTGTTCGTGCGGGTCGATATTCGCTGTGGGAAAGCCCAATTCTGTACCTTTTCCGCGGCCTTTGACAACATTTCCCATGAGCCTGTATGGTCTGCCCAAAGCCGCCGCCGCTTCTGCAACATTGCCTTTATGCAGCAAATGACGAATCATCGTACTTGAAATTCGCATTGAAACGTTGTCAATTTGCACGTTCTCCGGTTTTACAACAATGACATCGAAACCAAAAGTTTTACCAATCTGACTAAGGATATAAACATCACCGCTTCGGCCGTATCCAAAGCGAAAATCATCGCCTTCGATTACAGCTTTCGGCGATATTGACTTCATTAAAAAATTTTCGACAAATTCGTGCGGTGAAAGAGTCAGCATTTGATAGTTATCTTTCAAGACTATCAAATAATCGACACCGGCCGATTCGAGCAATGCCGAACGCAATGACAAGGGTGTGAGAATTCGCGGCATCATTTCAGGATGAAGAATCGCGGTCGGATGAGGGTCAAAAGTCATTACAGCCACAGGGCAATTGCCAAGCTTTTCAGAAGTTTCCCTGGCAACACGGATTATTTCCTGATGTCCCCGATGAAAGCCATCGAAGTTACCAATCGTCAAACAGCAATGCCTGATACCATCATCAATTTTATCGAGTTTATCAATAATTTGCATAATTAAGCCATTTTAAATACAAAAAGCCGTTTGGGCAAGAAGATATATTTTTGACTTTTTTGTCGCAACAATTCCTCTTTTTTGTTAAATTACAGGTATGACAATGAGAGCTAGCGACAATCCGCTTTTCGATGCAGCCAAGCCGCCCATACCGGAAATCATACACGCGCAGCTTGCGGCAAGGGGGAAAGAGCTTACGAATGAACAGTTTAAAGATTTATTCGATAGAATTGCCAATCTGTACGAAATGAAGATACTGATTTTTGCCGAAGAAATCGCGGCAATCGCTGACGAAATTCGTGTCCAGCCGAAAATCGGTTTTGACCTTGTTTCTCTCAAGACCACCATTGGCCCAAATATTCTGCCTGCCGCAACAGTCGTGCTCGAGACACCCGAAAAGGAGCATATCACCTCCCAAGCCGCCGGTTTCAGCTCAACTGATGCGATTTGCACCGCGATTTCAGAAGCAACAGGCATTCGTATTTTCCTGAAAGATCTTCAGTTTCATACCATCGTCAACGGTACAAATTCGCTGGGACAGGTAAATATTACCGCTGAATATCACAACCGTCAGGTTAGAACAACTTCCTGCTCGATCGATATACTCGAAGCAATCGCAAAAGCGTATCTGACCGCTATAAATATTGTAATGGACAGAGTCAACCAGCAATTGGATTAAGGCCTTTAATATATGACATATCTGACAGTACCAATTTCAGGCAAAAACTTACAAAGCTGCAAAGAGCAGATTGGCTCGGCTGTAAGAGCAGGAGCAGAAATGCTTGAACTGCGGACAGACTACATTGAATCCCTCAATATTGATAAATTAAAGGAATTAATCGCCTATACAGAACAAACTTCGCTGCCTGTGATTGTTACTTGCAGAGATTCTGCTCAGGGTGGACAAAATAATTTATCAGCAGACCTGCGAAAACAGATACTTATAGAGGCCGTCAAACTGGGCGCTGATTTAATCGATTGTGAATTCGCCAATTTTCTAAAAGATGATTTCGGCAATGATATAAAAAAAACATTAGCTGGAAATAAGAAAACAAGACTCATTCTTTCAGAACATAATTTTAAAGAACCATTCGAAAATTTAGCTGAAATTTACGAGGAGATGTATTCTGTCTTTCCCGAGGCAATCGCCAAGACTGCATACCAGGCAAATCATATAAATGATTGTTTCGCCGCCTTCGATATAATGCATGAATATGGAGGAAAAGCAATTGCGATATGTATGGGCCCTGCCGGAATCATCAGCAGGATAATTACGAAAAAATTGGGAGCATTTCTGACCTTTGCAAGCACAGAAGCTAATACTCAAACTGCACCGGGACAATTAACAATCGAAAAAATGAAAAAGCTGTATCGTTATGATACTATCAATAAAGAAACAGAAATTTTCGGTGTTATTGCTGACCCTGTCGGGCATTCGATTAGTCCACAGGTACATAATGCCTGCTTTGCGACTGGAAATATGAACAAAGTATATCTTCCACTTTGGGTTGCAGGCGGGCAAATGGATTTTAATTCATTTCTCGATAACGTTACTACTCGAAAATGGCTCGACTTCAAAGGATTTAGCGTAACGATTCCGCACAAGGTCAATGCTCTCGAATACGCGCAGAAAAAAGGAGAATACATTGAACCGGTGGCTATACAAATCGGCGCAGTCAATACTCTTGTTATCAGAGACAATGAAAGAATTACAGGATACAACACCGATTATGCAGGCGCTATGGATGCCTTGACACAGGTGATGGGAATATCGAAAAAGCAGCTCAAAGGAAAATCTATAGCCGTTCTCGGTGCTGGCGGAGTCGCAAGAGCTATCGTCGCCGGACTTGCTGATGTTGGCGCGAAAATTACTATTTACAATCGCACGATGGAAAAAGCTCGGGGACTTGCCGGAGAATTCAAATGCCATTTTGCACAAGCAGATGAAATTCAAGGCAGTGATGCGGAAATAATCATAAATTGCACAAGCATAGGAATGTACCCAAAAACGGATGTAAGCCCGCTGCCAACCAAATGCCTTAATGCCTCACAGACTATTTTTGATACAGTTTACAATCCTCTGGAAACTCTGCTTTTAAAACAGGCAAAACAAGCAGGAGCGAAAACTGTAAATGGCGCTGAGATGTTCATAAATCAGGCTGCCGAACAATTCAAAATGTTCACACAATGCGATTGTCCGATGGAAGTGATTCGCAAGGCCGTACTTAATGCACTGACATCAAAGATTTGACTTATAATTTAAATTTTCGCAACCGAAGGGCATTGCCTGCGACCGATACCGAACTTAAACTCATCGCTGCCGCGGCTATAATAGGGCTTAACAGAATTCCAAAAAAGGGATAAAGCAAACCGGCAGCTATCGGTATCGAAACGGAGTTATAAAAGAACGCGAAGAAAATATTTTGCCGGATATTTTTCATTGTCGCCCTGCTTAGCAAAACAGCTTTGACAATCCCCCTTAAATCGCCTTTAACAAGTGTAATTCCCGCGCTTTCCATAGCAACATCCGTTCCTGTTCCCATCGCAATGCCGACATTTGCCGCAGCCAGAGCAGGAGCATCGTTTATGCCGTCACCGGCCATCGCCACAATTTTTCTTTCTTTTTGAAGCTGCACAACTATTTCATTTTTATGCTGCGGCAGAACCTGCGCTTTAATTTTTTCTATACCGAGTTTTTTCGCAATCACTTCGGCAGTCGTGCGGTTATCTCCTGTGAGCATTACCAACTCAATGCCTTGCTTTTTAAGCTCTCTAACAGCTTCAAGAGTCGTTTCTTTAATCGGGTCGGCTATTCCCATCAATCCCTTTATTTTTCCATCAGCAGCAATCAGTACGATTGTTTGCGCTTCTAGCCGAAGTGAATCCGCCTGTTTCGAAATAGGTGAAATATCAACTCCGCTTTCTTCAATGAATTTCTGATTCCCCACTATAATTTTTTTACTTTCGAGTGTTCCTTGAACCCCTTTTCCCGTAATCGATTCAAAATCATCAGCATCTTTGAGCCGAATATTTTTGCTTTGAGCATAGTTTACTATCGCTGATGCAATCGGATGTTCCGAATGACGTTCCAGGCTCGCAGCCATAGCAATTAATTGATTTTCATCAATATCATTGACTGTTTTAATGGAAACCACCTTTGGTTTTCCTTCCGTGAGCGTGCCTGTTTTGTCTATTACCAGAGTATCGATGCGTTCCAGATTTTGCAATGCTTCTGCGTTTTTAATCAAAACGCCCGCCTTAGCTCCCCTGCCGAGTCCGACCATTATCGACAGAGGCGTCGCAAGACCAAGTGCACACGGACAGGCAATAATCAGAACAGCAACAGCATTAACAAGAGCGTACGCAAAACGCGGAGCAGGGCCAAATATCGACCAGATAATAAACGTTATTACTGCAACTGCGAAAACCATTGGTACGAAATATGATGCCACAACATCGGCAACTTTCTGAATTGGTGCCCTGCTGCGCTGCGCCTGCGATACCATTTTTACAATTTGCGCAAGCATTGTTTCAGAGCCAATGCGCTCAGCCTGCATCACAAGACCGCCTGTGCCGTTGATTGTACCGCCGACGACCTTGGAATCTTGCTTTTTCTCAGCCGGATTAGGTTCACCAGTAATCATCGATTCATCGACAAAACTTGAACCTTCAAGAATAATACCGTCAATCGGAATTTTCTCTCCCGGCCTTATGCGTAATCTATCGCCAACTTTTACATCTTCGATTGCAATATCTCTTTCTAAGCCATCCTCGAAAATCTTTCTGGCCGTTTTCGGAGCAAGGCCTAAAAGTTCCTTTATCGCACTGCTTGTTTTGCTTCTCGCCCGAAGTTCCATCACCTGCCCCATCAGCACTAAAGCGGTAATCACCGCGGCAGGTTCAAAATAAACATCTACTCCGCCGGCTGTATTGCGAAATGAAGCGGGAAAAATCTGAGGTGCAATCAATGCAATCACACTGTAAATATAAGATGTCGAAACACCAATAGCTATGAGTGTAAACATATTCAAACTGCGATTTACAAAGGATTGCCAGCACCTGACATAAAAAGGCCAGCCGCACCAGAGAACCACCGGAGTCGCAAGCATCAATTCAAACCAATGCAGAGCGTGCATTGAAGCTATCGATTCAATAAACTTTGGAAAGATATGATGCCCCATTGCGATAAACACTATCGGTGCAGTCAAAATAACGCTAATCCAGAATCGCCTCGTCATTGAAATCAGTTCCGGATTCGACTTTTCCTCCGCGGTTTCCTCTTCAGGCTCAAGCGCCATCCCGCACATCGGACAACTTCCCGGCCCTTTTTGGCGTACTTCGGGATGCATCGGGCAAGTATAGATTGCGTCTGTATCAGTTTCTTCAGAAGGTTTTGCAGCAGGTTTTTCTGAAAGAAATTTTTGGGGTTCGGCTTCGAACTTTTGTGCGCATTTATTGCTGCAGAAATAATAATCTTTGTTTTTGTAAGTTTTTATTGCCGCTGCCTGCAACGGCTGCACAGTCATTCCGCAGACCGGGTCTATTGCCTTCTTTTCCTGGCTTCCTTTATTAGAAAGCTTTTTACTCATTTTTATTTTAGAGTGGGGCTGCTTGTGAAGGCAGCCCACGCAATTTTATTCTGCTTCAGCTTGTTTCTGTTTCGCGTATTGAGCAATAACCTGCTGCTGCACGTTTGGCGGAACAACTTCATAATGACTAAGAGTCATCGAATAGCTGCCCTGACCGCCGGTAACACTTTTTAGCTGGCTATCGTAACTTGCGACTTCAGACAACGGAACCTGAGCTTTTATAAGCATCATATTACCTGCAAGCATATCCTGACCTTGTACTCTGCCTCGACGGCTGGACAGATCGCCTGCAATGCCGCCGACAAAATCGGCTGGGACTGTAATTTCAATGTTTACAATAGGCTCAAGCAGGCAAGGTTTAGCTTTTTGGATTGCATCAAGAAATGCACCTTTACCTGCTGCGCGGAACGCAACTTCTTTCGAGTCTACCGGGTGGTGCTTACCATCTGTTATGGATACTTTCACATCTTTCATCGGAAAGCCGGCAACAGCGCCATTTTCCATGATTTCCTGAATACCTTTGAGAATCGGAGCTTCAAACTGGCCTGGAATTGAGCCGCCAAAAATATCCCATGAAAACTGGAGAGTCGGTTCCGAGCCGCGGGGAGCAGGTTCGACTTTAAGGAAAACTTCGCCGAACTGGCCTGCACCGCCTGTTTGTTTTTTATGACGATAATGGCCTTCCGCCTTTGCTGTAATTGTCTCACGATATGGAATTTTCGGTTTTTTGGTTGTAACAGAAAGTTTAAATCTTTTTTCCATTTTGGAAAGCATAACACGCAGATGCAAATCGCCCATACCGCTTATAACAAGCTCGTGTGTCTGATGGTCACGACTGACTTTGAAGCAAACATCCTCTTCTGTCAGTTTTTCCATCGCGGTGCTTAATTTCTGTTCATCACCTTTTGATGTAGGTTCAAGAGCTAAACTAAACATTGGTGCAGGCACATGAGGCATTTCGAATTTGCCGGAAACTTTGCCGTCGTGAATAAGGTCACCTATCTGCAACTCCTCGAGTTTCGCAAGAGTTACGATATCACCAGCGATACCAGCAGGTATTTCACTGATTTCGGCACCCTGATTTTTCAGAACGTGGCCGGGGCGAATTGTTTTTTTATCGTGGTTTCTCAGCATTGCCGTATCACTCTTTAATGTGCCGCTGAAAATTCGCATTGTCGCATACTTCATATTCGAACGAGGGTCAAGACCAACCCTGAAAACAAGTCCTGCCAATGGCCCTGCGGGGTCAGCATGAAGCTCGGTTACATTCTCACCATCAATTAACTTTGCCGGTTTTACATGTGCCGGAGAAGGAGCATAAGTAGTTACTAAATCAAGAAATTCGGTTATGCCGATTTCTTTTCGTGCATTGGTGAAAAGAACGGGAATTATTTTGCCCATAGCAAGCGCTTTAGCAAAAACTTCCGCTATTTGCTCCTGCGATACCTGTTCACCACCCAAATAAGATTCCATCAGTTTGTCGTCAGCTTCAATAGCACTTTCAACAAGCTCTATGTGAGCACTTTCAACATCAGAAAAAAGAACATCGCCGGAACTCTTCGTCAGGCAATCGACAACTGATGATTTGTCTGCACTCGGCAGATTTGCACACCTGCACTGCGTACCAAAAGTCTGCTGAATAATCTTGAGCAGTTCTGGTATATCGGCCGTATCAGAATCAAGTTTATTGATGATTATCATTTTCGCTTTTCCAGCCTCTTCAGCAGCCTGGAAAAGTTTTCGCGTGTTGATTTCAATGCCGGTGGTCGCATTTATTACTATTACACAAAAGTCAGCGGATGGTATTGAAGTTAATGCAGCGCCAATAAAATCTGGATACCCCGGCGTGTCCACAATGTTTATTTCTTTTCCATTGTACTTTGCGTGCATAATGGCAGAGTGAATCGAATTGCCGCGATCCTTCTCTTCATCATCATAATCACTAACAGTATTCTTCTCTTCAACTGTGCCTAACCTGTTTGTTTTGCCAGTCTTATGGAGAATCGCTTCGGCAATGCTCGTCTTACCAGAGCCGCCATGTCCAAGTAAAACAATATTACGAAAATCATCTGTTTGAGCCACAATAATACTCCTTATAAAGGCCTAAACCAATGATAATAGGAAATTATAAACCATTAGTCAATAGTCATTAATTGCTGGATTAAAAATTATCTCTAAATAGGCTTTTATGCATTCAGGACAATCAAATACTACTTTGCATTATAAGATGAATAATCTTATACTCATTATCTAATGCAAATTAAAACCATTAAGGTGCTTGTTTTCATCGATAATCCTTTTATAATAAGTTATTAAATACTTTACCGATTTTTTTAAAAGGGTTACAAATGAAAAGATTTTTATGCCTGGCAATTATTGCTTTTTCATCTTCAATTTCTATCGCTGCGATTACCCTTCCTTCGATTATCTCCGACAATATGGTTTTGCAGGCAGATTCAATTGCTCCGATTTGGGGCAATGCAGAACCAAACAGTAAAATTACAATTTGCCCTTCGTGGAATAAAGAAACCATCGTCACAGAATCAGACGACCAAGGCAAATGGACAGCAAAAATCAAAACCCCAAAAAAAGGTAAAAAATGCAAGCTGATAATATCCTGCGGCAAAGAAAGCAGAACTATAACTAATATTCTCATCGGTCAGGTTTGGCTTTGCAGCGGACAGTCCAACATGCAATGGACTGTTAAACAATCCACCAATGCAGATAAAGAATTATTGGAAGCAAAATTCCCTAATATCAGATTGTTCAGCGTAAAAAGAGCGGTGGCTGAAGAACCGCAGAATGATTGTTTTGGCCAGTGGGTCGAGTGTAACGCTGAAACAGCGGCTGAATTCAGTGCTGTCGGATATTACTTCGGGAAGAAACTTCATAAAAAACTGAGAACTCCTGTTGGCCTTATTAATTCCTCTTATGGAGGAACGCCTGCTCAATCATGGACAAGCAAGGATACTCTTATTAATGATCCATCATTGAAACAGTACGTTATAACTGATGCCAACAATAAGGCCAATAAAGACGTTTATGAAAAGCAATACGCTCAAACTCTCAACGAATGGAAAAAAGAAGTAATGAAAACAGTCGCTGCCGGTAAACCTGCAAAAAGAAAACCGAAGCCCCCTCTTGAGTTGAGAGAAGAACAAAAATCCGCAAGTATATATAACGCAATGATTCATCCATTAATCCCATTTGCGATTAAAGGTGTTATATGGTATCAGGGCGAGTCAAACGCATCTAATGCCGATAACGCAATTCTTTATAGAACATTGTTCCCTGCGATGATTTCAAATTGGCGAAATGACTGGCAGCAGGGAGATTTTCCTTTTTACTATGTTCAGCTTGCAGCTTTCGGAAAGACTGATTTGACAAAATCGAATTGGGCTTTATTAAGAGAGGCTCAAACAATGACATTATCTCTGCCAAACACAGGAATGGCTGTTGCTATGGACATCGGTGAGCCGAATAATATCCATCCCAAAAACAAACAGGAAGTCGGCAAACGTCTTGCGATTTGGGCATTTGCCAAAGATTATGGTTATAAAAATATAATATATTCCGGCCCTATATACAAAAGTATGCAAATTGAAGACGATAAAATAAGAATTTTCTTCGACTATGCCAAGTCAGGCCTTAAAACGCCAAAACGCCAATCGCTGAAAGGTTTTGCAATAGCCGGTGAAAATGGAAAATTCGTTTGGGCAAACGCAACGATTGAAGACGGAACTGTTTTAGTATGGTCAGACCAAATTAAAAATCCAAAACATGTTCGCTATGGCTGGACAGATTATATAGAATGTAATTTATATAACAAAAAGAATTTGCCCGCATCTCCTTTCAGAACAGACAATTTTTAAGGAAACAGAATGATTTACAACGTGAAAAAAACATCCGAATTGTTTAAATTTGAAAACGATTGGAATGGCATTGGATATAATAATGTGGAGATTCTGGAGATATCTAATTACATGGGAAGCAAACCAGAGCATTTCCCAAAAGTACAGACAAAACTTCTTTACGACAATGAAAACATTTACGTTTTTTTTAAAGTCGAAGATCAATATGTGAAAGCGACACATAATAAATTGCACGATCCGGTATGCAGAGACAGTTGTGTTGAATTTTTCTTCACGCCCGGCAAAGATATTTCCCAAGGCTATTTCAACGTCGAAATCAACTGCGGCGGAACAATGCTCATGTTTCACCAGACAGCAAGAAACGAAAACAAGAAAAACGTTTCTGGTCAGGACTGCGAAAAAATCAAAATATCCGCCTCAATGCCTAAAATAGTTGAACCGGAAATTCAACAACCAATAAACTGGACGCTAAAGTACGACTTGCCTATTAATATGCTCGAAAATTATACGCAAATTATAAAACCGGCACCAGGAGTTAAATGGCGAGCCAATTTTTATAAATGTGCCGATGCCACCTCTCATCCTCATTGGTTGACCTGGTCCAAAGTTGAATTGCCAAAACCTGATTTTCACCGGCCGGAATTTTTCGGTACATTAGTGTTTGATTAATTTTTTATTGAATCAAACTAACAAATTCGACAGATGCCGCGTTGAGCAATTCTCTGCAATTTGCGATGGCATATTCCAGTGTCATTCCTGCTTTTCTGCACGCAATGGCTTTATGAACACCGGATGACTGATATTCCGGTTCGGACAATGATACCCCGCCTGCAATTACAGCAATTTTGGTGTTTGTTTTTCTCGCAATTTTAACAATACCTGATACCACTTTTCCGTTTAATGATTGACTATCGAACAAACCTTCCCCCGTAACAATCCAATCGGCATCAACCATATTTTTTTCAAGTTCGATTTCTTTGATTATGGTTTCTACACCAGATACAAGTTTGGCGTCCATAAATGCCACAGCACCCGCCGATAATCCTCCTGCCGCCCCCGCTCCTGCCATATTTTTTATATCTTTTTCTGTTTGTTTTTTTATCATATCGGCTATATGCGATAATCCTTTTTCCAGAAGTTCGACCATTTCTGGTGTTGCGCCTTTTTGGGGGCCGAAGATTATCGCAGCCCCTTTATCTCCGCATAACGGGTTATTCACATCGCACAGAACTTCTATCGGCGGCAATGTTAACTGCTCGGGTTTTATAATTTTAGCAACATTGATTAATTTTTCACCGCCAAAACCAATCGAACGATTATTACTATCAAGGAATTCCCATCCCAAGGTCATTGCTGCTCCAACCCCGCAATCAACCGTTGCGCTTCCGCCAACGGCAAGCAATATTTTTTGTGCTCCATATTCACACGCAGCTTTTATCAACTGCCCTGTTCCGTATGTCGTCGTTTTCAGAGGATTGAGCTGTTCTTTTTTCAAAAGTTCAATCCCGCTTGCCGTAGCCATTTCAACAACTGCTTCTTTTTCTTTCTCGAACCAAGCAAACCCTGCTGCGACTTCCATTCCAGCCAACGGCCCCATCACATTTTTGGCAATCCACTTCCCGCCTCTTGCGGCAATCATCGCTTTTGCGGTTCCCTCCCCGCCGTCCGCCATCGGTTTTAACAACGTTTGCGCATTTGGACATTTTGCCTTAATAGCAGCCGAAACAATTTCACATGCTTCAGTTGCTGTCAAACTGCCTTTAAATGAATCAAGTGCAATAATTATTTTCATAAACATTTAAACCTGTAAGAAGTCCTATCTAAACTTACTTTCTACATCAAAAATTACACAAATGCAAGCATAGGATGTTTTTTAATATTGTACACAATATAAATTTGACATTGTGCACAATAACATATAAAATAATTAAATGACATGGGCAGATTTTATAACTAATGATATTGAAAACCGGGTTTTAAATGGCAAACCGCTGCCGACTAAACTGACTCTGCATTCTTTATGCTCCGAATATGGCGTAAGCATTACTCCGATAAGGCAGGCAATAGATTTGCTGCTCGAAAAAAGCATATTTATAAAAGACAAAAGCGGCAGATTAAAACTAAACAGCCATAAAATGAGCCATAATGTAAATAGACATTTCGAACAGGTTTCATGCCCACCTGCTGATTTGTACGGCCAAATATCAAGAGAACTGGTAGTTGAAAGCCTCAGCGAAAAAACTCACTTCCTGCGTGAAAGCGCAATGGCAAAAAAATATGCTACCGGAAGAACCGTCATTAGAAGAATTTTCAACCGTTTAGCAGGTGAAGGAATAATTGACCATATCCCCCGATGCGGCTGGAAACTCCGCTCATTTAACAAAGAAGACCTGGCAGCTTTTTTACAGGTTCGCGAAATCCTGGAATTAAAAGCCCTTGACCTGGCAAAAAACCATTTAGAGCAGGATGAATTGATAAAAATGCTCGAGCAAAATAAAATTGATGACAAACACAAAAATGTCACAGCCGACAATTCTTTCCATAATTATCTGATAAAACAATCAGGAAACAGATACATAAAAGATTTTTTCGAGCATTATGGAAGGTATTATGAAATCCTTTTTACTTGCGAAGACACAGATTTAAAGTCAAGAATTCTGGCGGTCAAACAACATAGAAAAATCCTTAAAGCTTTACTCAAGCAAGATTGGCACAATGCTAAAAAATATCTGGCACAGCACATACATATCAATCATAGCGTTTTAAATAGTCAGCCAGAATTAATTTTGAAACTTGTAAGGAGATAATATGAAGTTAAGCGATAGGCAGCAGGAACTGCTTAAAAGAACTTTTTTGGATTACAGACAAACAATGGATTTTCTCGAAAATCCTTTGGTTTTTAAATCTGCAAAAGGTTTATATTATTTTGATATCGAAGGAAAAAAATATTTCGATGCCATCGGCGGAATTTTCGTAGCTTCTCTCGGGCATTGTCATCCGAGAATTATTGAAGCACTGCGCAAACAATCCGAGATTATGACTTTCGCGCCCCCTTTGCACGGCATTTCAGATGTTACACTTGAATTTGTTGACAAACTCGGCTTAGTTGCACCGGGAAACCTTAAATACGTCAAGGCTTTCAGCGGAGGTTCCGAGAGTGTCGAATCAGCTCTGAAATTTGCACGTCAATATTTCAAACAAACAGGCCATCCCGGAAAATATAAATTTATCAGCAGGTACATGGGTTATCATGGCAGCACATTTGGCGCAATGTCCGCAAGCGGAACAGGACACAGAAAAACAAAATTTGAGCCTTTGATGACCGGTTTTCCGAAAGTACCAAATCCCAATCAATTGCGAGACAGGTTTTCGGATTGGCAGGAATGTAACAGATTCGCAGCTAAATTATTCGAAGATGTAATCATTCACGAAGACCCTGATACAGTTGCGGGAATTATTGTCGAACCAGTGGGAAATACCGGCGGAATCATCACACCGACACAGGAATATTATAAAATTTTGCGCGGTATTTGTGATAAATGCAATGTTTTATTAATATTCGATGAAATAATAACAGGCTATGGCAAAACCGGCAATATGTTTGCTGCTCAAACTTATGATGTGGCTCCAGACATTATATGCGGAGGAAAAGGTCTCAGCAGCGGTGTTATACCTCTTGGCGCAATGATCGCGAATGAAGATTTATCCAAAGCATTTTTGGGCAAGCTTGGAAGTAACGTTGAATTCGCGCACGGAAATACTTATGCCGGCAACCCTCTTGCTTGT
Organism: Planctomycetes bacterium GWF2_41_51; assembly: GCA_001825665.1. Taxonomy (GTDB): domain Bacteria; phylum Planctomycetota; class Phycisphaerae; order Sedimentisphaerales; family UBA12454; genus UBA12454. Next base: position 13,476 of record MHXZ01000079.1, read on the forward strand.
GCGGTCGGCATAGCCGTATTAAATGAAATCACCGAAAAGCAACTGGATAAAAAAGCACAGAGAATTGGTAAATATCTTTTCAATAAACTCGAAGGGCTAAAAAAATACGGTGTTATACGAGAAATACGAGGAAAAGGAATTTTACTTGGCGTTGAACTTGTTAAAGATTTAAAAACAAATGAACCTTTCGACGAACTGGGCAAAGCTTTAAAACAAACTGCTATAAAGAATGGCCTGATTATGCGAATCGACCCGTCGTGGTTCGCTGTAGCTCCGGCACTTATTGCTGAAGAATCCGATATTGATGAAATGTATGGGTTGATTGAGAAAAGCCTCAAAGACGCTTTGGATTCAGTTAAAAAAGTAAATAAATAATCAAAAAAATATTTCGTCACCAGTTATCGCGATCGAATCCCCGAACTTTGCCTTTCAGCGTCTGGTCAAGCTCGACTAGCGCATATAATAAATTCCCAATTCCGTCAACAGCCTCATAATATGTTTTTGCAGGGTGGCCTTTGAACAGACCGTTTGTGTACAATTTTTTCATCGCTTCATCAGCAAACTTTTGTGCAAGCTTTAAATATTTCTGCTGATTCGTCAGGATATACATATCGACAAAGAACGATATAGTTCTGCCATACTTCTCAGCATAAGTACCTTCTTTGCCGAAAGTTTTTGTATATTCCGAATACCACGAAATTTCCGTTTCGCACGTATTCGTCGGTGTCTTTTCAATCCAGTCTGCGAATCGTTTTGCCCCTGTTAGCATATTCGGGTCTTTTCCCATTTGATATGCCATTGCATAACACTGCGCTGTTTCAAGCGGAAATTGACTTCCGAGAATATACGGCTCCCACAAATCCAAATACCCTCTTGGCTCATATTGGCCGTATTGTTCTGCGTTTCCGAATTGTTCAGGCTCTGCCGAAGCGGCAAGTCGCGGTCCCGGTATAGGCTTGCCGTCAAGTTTTAACGCTCCCCAGAATTTCCCGCTTTCTTTGTCGAAACCATATTTATTATAAGCATCGAGATAAGCTGTCGCCTGCTCTTTAAAAACATTTTCATTTGTAAGCCGATAAGTAACCAGCAAGCTATGACAGTAAGGCCCGCTTATATCTGTCGCAAAAGCACTTCCGTCAAATCTTCCCGCCCCCGCGTTAGGTCTTTCTGCGATAAGATTTGTTTCTTTATTGCGCAGGTTCCAGAAATAATTAGCAAGAAGTTTAGACCTCTCAAGCCAGACTTTATCGTTGGTTTTCGTATATAAAAAGGCGAACGATTCGATAATACTCCCTGCAGTCAAAGGAAAATCACATCCAATTTGTCCGTCATCATGACGATTCGTTTCGCCTGTTTCTTTGTTAATAACATGCCATTGCCACATAGCTTCGATTTCTTTTTTTACAGCTTCAGAGTTTACCTCCCAAAGTATTTCCCATTGTATTTGTATCCCGCCATGAACTTCATGCCAGTTTAACAAATGCCCCGTCATTTTATCTTCATAAACATCATAATGCCTGTGCCCGCCCCACCAGATTAAATCTTTTTTATCTACCAGGTTTTTCAAATAGTAATCGATATATTTTTTAGCCGCTCTTGAATATGTTTTATCCCCCGAAATCTGCGATACCGCAAACATCGTCTTGAGAGTCGCCTGATCGCAAAGCAGATTCGCCCCTGCCGGATTCCTGCGTTCTCTTCTTATCACCCGCCATTTTTCGTCAAAAGCCAAGGGGTCCTGCGGACAAGTTCGGGAATTGACATCGAGAATACTTACAAATATCGGTGATTTCACAGGACCGTAAGTATCGGTTCCATATTTGATGAGATTATCGAGACAAACCTTAACAGCTTGCAAATATTTACTATCATCCTTTTCTGCCAACAGTCCGGATGTTGTAAAAAATAACATTAGCAAAGCCGATTTAAGCTGCTTTTTCATGCACATATTCCTTTTTCTTGACAAATTTTTGATTATAATTTATCATATTGTACAATCGTTTGTGCTGCTTTCAAGTGTTGTTTACTTTTTTAAATGAGTTAAAAATGAGATATTTTCTTAGCTTGTTACCTTTGTATTGTTTTGCCTCACTTTCCGCAGGCGCAAATCTCGACAAATCTTCCATTATTCAGACCGCTGATCAAGTAGCTCTGGAGTCGGTTAAACCTGAAATTTACTTCAAATATGAGTCCTTTTTTGCCAACTTCGGCACACTTTTATATGCAAATTCTTCAAAAAATAATGATTTAATTCAAAAAATCGTCAAAAACTATACCCATTATTTGAGCAAAAACACCATAATCCCCGGCCACGTTGACAAAAACGCATGTGGAATTTTAGGCTTTGAATTATACCTCCTCACAAAAAAATCTGATTATCTTGAGTTGCCTTTGTCATTAGCTGAGGACGAATGGACAAACCCGCGTGATGATGGCCTGGCAAAATATTCACGTTTTTGGACAGACGACATGTTTATGGTTTCTGTTCTGCAGGTTCAGGCATATAAAGCAACCGGAAAATCTATCTATCTTGACAGAGCTATTACGCAGATATTAGCCTACGCTGAAAAATTACAGCAGCAGAATGGACTATTTCAGCACACCATCAAAATTCCGGTATTTTGGGGAAGAGCAAATGGCTGGGCAGCCTCCGCACTGACAATCACATTACAAAACACACCGAAGGATCATCCAAAATTCGATAATTTAATGAATATTTATAGAAAATTAATGAAAAGCCTCTTAAAATACCAGGATGATAATGGTTTATGGCACCAGGTACTTATTGACAAGGATAGTTTTACAGAAACCTCCTGTTCAGCAATGTTCACATTCTCATTCGCAACAGGTGTTAAAAATGGGTGGCTGGATAAATCTTATGAAACTTCAGCAATTAAAGGCTGGCACGGTTTGGTAAATAAAATAGAAAATGGATTGTTAACCGACGTATGCTGCGGAACCGATGAGAGCAGCTCTTATGACTATTATTTAAATCGCCCCCGAATCACCGGCGATTTCCACGGTCAGGCTCCGCTTCTTTGGGCAGCGGCTGCGTTACTTCAACTTAATGAATAATTTTTCACAAAAAGGAATTTTGTCATGCAAAAAATCTATTCACTCATCATTATCTTAATCTGTATTTCCATTTCATATTCAGCTCAGGAATTAACATATCTTGATTTTATTAATAGCCTCACTGACCTTGAATATCTCGCAACTTTACCTGCTGACGGAGAATCTTGCGCACAATGGTCAAGCTACGATAGAAACAGTGTTTACGACGCAAATACCGGTAAATATATCAATTGGGATTATAATGGCGATGGTTACGGAGGGGCTGGCTGGATAAGAATTGAAGATGAAAAGCTGGTTCTTGCTGAAATCAAAGGCCCCGGCTGTATTCGCAGAATATGGTCTGCGACTCCGAAAGATGGACACGTCCGCATTTATCTTGATGGTTCTCAAACACCTGCCGTGGATTTGCCGTTCAAAGGTTATTTTGACCGAAAGAACAAACCTTTCAACCGCCCCGCTTTAGTACATACCGTTGCAAGCGGCCACAACAATTACGTTCCGATTCCATTCCAGAAATCCTGTAAAATTGTCGCGGATAAAAATTACGGCGAATATTATCATTTCAATTATACCTTGTTCCCGAAGGATACAATCGTTCCGACTTTCAAGGGCGAACTTACTGCCGAAGAATCTCAGACACTCGACAAGGCCGATGCGTTGCTCTCTTCCAGCGGCCCTGATATGTTAGCTGACCGCTACCCAAACGCTAAGAAAGAAACAGGCTTACTGGAAATCGCAAAAGGCAAAACAGAGCAGCTAATCAAAATCGATGGCGCAAGAGCCATAACTTCACTGAAAATTTATCCTGTTGATATGCCCGCTGATATCGAACAGCAAAGAAAAATATTGAGAGAACTGACAATTAGCATTTTCTGGGATAAAAGCAGCAAACCTGCGGTCTGGTCTCCGCTTGGAGATTTCTTCGGCACTGCTCCGGGAATCAATTCTTATAATTCTTTCCCAATGGGTATGACACCGCAATGGTTTTACAGTAACTGGTTTATGCCTTTTTCTCAGCAGGCTGTAATTAAAATCACAAATGACGGCAAGCAAAAAAGACAAATAAAATTCGAAGTATCACATACAGATTTAAATAAACCTGCTCAAGCATACGCGAGATTTCACGCCAAATGGCACAGAAATATGTTTTTACCGGCAGAGAAGGAAAGACAAATAGACTGGACAATGCTCCTCACACAAGGCAGAGGCAGATTTGTCGGCGTTGAATTAGAAATATGGAATCCTCGCGGAAAATGGTGGGGAGAAGGCGATGAAAAATTCTTTGTCGATGGCGAGAAATTCCCCTCGACTTTCGGCACTGGTTCCGAAGATTATTTCGGTTACGCATGGTGCGACCCTGCGCTTTTCGTAAACTGTTACCATAATCAAACCATCAGTGAGCAGAATCAGGGACATATTTCCGTTAACAGATGGCACATCGTCGATAACATCCCATTCCAGAAATCTTTCGAAGGCTCTATAGAAAAATATTTCGTTGACCAGCGTCCCACACAATACAGTTGTGTCGCATATTGGTATCTTGACAGCCCTACCGACCAATATCCCCAGGCAGATTATTCCGAGAGAGTCGATTTTTATACTAAGTTGACTTATCCTCTCGACGTCGATGGCATGAAATTAATTTCTGAACCGCCGGGACGTACAGAGGCTCAGGACATGCGTTCTTTCGCCCCTGAAAAATGGACTGATGACCAGCAGCTTTGGTGGACACCCGAAAAAATCGGCGATAAAATGAATTTATCCATCGATGCCGAAAAAGAAGGAAAGTATCGAATTCTGACAAGGCTGACCAAAGCAGCGGACTATGGAATTATCCAGTTTTATCTCAATGACAGCAAGATAAATAACCCTGTCGATTTATTCAACAAAGACGCAGTTATAACCACTGGCGAAATTGATTTAGGCGTTCACCAATTACAAAAAGGTCAAAACATAATTACTATTGAAGTTATCGGCGCCAATCCCGCCGCGATACCGGTATATATGGTTGGTATTGATTATCTTAAAATAAGAAAAGATTATGTCTCTGCCGGCGAATTCAAACTCATATACGACCCGTCTGTCGGTGAAAATGAAAAATGGTACATCAACGACCATTGTTTTATTTACGACTCCAACGGACAATGGCACATGTTCGGCATTACACATGCAGAGCCGTTGAACCCGATTGATGAAGACAATTTAGCTCACGCCGTTTCATCAAGCCTTACCGGCGGCTGGCAAAAGAAACCTTTCGCGTTGACTGTCGACGAAAGCGCCGGAGAAACTCATCTCTGGGCTCCACATGTAATATTCCATGACGGCCTTTATTACATGTATTACTGTGCAGGCAGCAATGAGGGAAACGACAAATATAAAATTAATCTCGCTACTTCAAAAAATCTTTACGATTGGCAAAGACATCCTGCAAATCCGATGGTTGTCGATGGTTACGATGCGCGCGACCCGTTTATTTACCAAATGGAAGACAAATGGGTGATGTACTACACTGCCAACAGCACGCCTCAGGGCGGAAACCATGTCGTTTTTGCAGTAACAAGCAAAGACCTTATTCACTGGTCGGACAAAAAACTTGTTTATACAGACCCGGGCGTTGGCTCATGGGGCGGCAACACCGAATCGCCGCAGGTAATCCGCCGAGGAAAATATTATTATCTCTTCATAGGCCCAGGCGACGGCTATACAGAAACAACAGGATATCGCAGCACAGATCCTTTCAATTGGGAATATGATCCCAACGTTCCGGTTCTCAGGACACATGCCGCTGAAATCATTCGCGATCTCGATGGTTCATGGTATATAAGCCATTGCGGATGGGGTCAGGGCGGCGTTCATCTTGCCCCGCTTAAATGGAATGACGGTGTGAATGATAATGACACATCACTGCCGATACCATTAACAAAGAAATAACTTAAAGGAACATATAATGAAAAAACTCGCTGTGATCCTGATATTAATCCTTGCATCTTTTTGTGCAGCAGAAAGTGTATTCAAAAGTTTTGTTTACATACAAAACGATAAGCTTATGGACGAAAACGGCGAGTTAAAGTTTATCAGCTTTAATATTCCCTGCCTGCACTACAATGAAGATAATATGGCTTTTGAACAAACCAATCCGTGGCGGTTATCAGATGAGTTCGAGATAAACGATGCGCTCGAAGCGGTTCGTCAAATGGGCGGTCAGGTTGTCAGGACTTACACTTTATCCATACGCCAAAAAGGTGAAGATCCAAATATTCCCAGACATATCACAGCACCTGGTGAATTTAATGAAGAAGCTTTTAAATCGCTGGATTGTGTTCTGGCTGTCGCAAATAAAAAAGGCATCAGAGTTATTTTTCCTTTCATCGATAACTGGAAATGGTGGGGAGGAATCCCGGCCCTGGCACAATTTAGAAATAAAAACTTCAATGATTTCTGGACAGATGAGCAGTTATTTGAAGATTACAAACAAATCATCAGCTTCGTATTGAATCGCACTAATACTATCACCGGTGTAAAATATAAAGATGACAAGGCAATTCTTGCATGGGAGACTGGCAATGAGCTTACATCGACTTCCGAATGGACAGCCAAAGCAGCAGCATACATAAAGAGCATCGATAAGAACCATCTTGTTATCGATGGTTATCACAGCACCATGTTGCAAGACAGTGCTCTCGAAGACAAGAACATCGACATTGTAACAACACATCACTATTCAAAAGATCCTAAAGAAACAATATCGCAGATAAAGAAAAACGCCCAAAAAGCCCGAGGCAAAAAACCGTATTTTGTAGGTGAATTCGGCTTTCTCCCAACTAAAAACATCGAAGCAATCTTGAACACCATTGCCGAACAAAAACTAAGCGGCGCATTAATATGGTCTCTTCGCTTCCGCAATCGCGATGGCGGTTTCTATTGGCATCACGAGCCTTATGGCGGCGATTTATTCAAGGCTTATCATTGGCCGGGCTTCGAATCTGGCTCTTCTTATGATGAGAAAAATCTGATGAGCCTTATGCGAAACAGAGCGTTCGAGACAAGAAATTTATCGCTCCCGAGGATTGAAAAACCAGCCGCTCCCCTGCTTTTGGACATCATTGATAATTCGAGAATAAGTTTTCAGGGAAGCGCCGGTGCGGAAAGCTACATCATTGAAAGAGCTTTCGACAAAAACGGCCCCTGGATTATCGCCGGAGAAAACATTTCCGATGCCGATGTTCAATATAGGCCTTTATTCAATGACACCAAAGCGCCGGTAGGAAGCAAATGCTATTATAGAGTTAAAGCTAAAAACGGAGCCGGCATTTCAGATGCATCGAATGTTGTTGGGCCTATTTATATTTATTGTAAAACACTTATCGATGAGATGCAGGATTTTAATTTTATCAAAAGCCGTAAAGGCAAAGTTTCGCTTGAAAATAATCAGACACGGAAGTTCAAAGAAGATAGTCACAGACTTGCCGGAACCAACGGTTCAGAACTTGTATATTATGTTAATGAGCCTATAATCTCATTTAAAGTCTTTTCATTTTTTCCTGGTAGCGTTCATAATTTTAAATTCTCCATTTCAGAAGATGGTAAGAAATTCAAATCTGTTAAATTCGAATCTCAAAACTTCAGCATGGGCAAAGGTGATTACGATTATCAAACTCCGGTTGTCTTTACAAGTGCCCTTTCATCCGGAGAGTATAAATATTTAAAAATTCAATTCACAGGTAAAGCTCAAATTTCTCGCCTTGGAATAAAATATGGAGCCTGGAAAACAAAATTTAATCACACCTATTCGCCTGTTGGTTTTATTAAAGGTTTTACTTGGGGCTGGACAGGATGGAGAGGTCAATATCTCGGCGAAAAACCTGCGGATTCTATGAAGAAACTTGTAGCTACCAATTCCGGTTGGGTCTGCATATCTTTCGGCGCTGAAATGGATAAACCGAATATTCCCCAAATCCGATGGGGCGACAGTTTCAGCCGTATGGCGACAGACGCCGAAATCAAAAGAGCGATTCAGCTTGCCCGCAACAACAATCTCAAGGTGGCCCTTAAACCTGTGGTAAATGTTTACGATGGTACGTGGCGTGCATGGATAAAATTTGATGACCTGCCGGGTATTAAGAATATGGCCAAATGGGACAAATGGTGGTCTGACTTCAGATTGTTTTTACTCCATTATGCCAAAATCGCCGAGGAAACAAATTGTGAAATGCTCTGTCTTGGCTGCGAGATGGAATCAACAGAGGAATTTGAAATCAGATGGCGAAACCTGATTACTGAAATACGCCAGGTATATGGCGGCCCTTTGGTTTATAATGCCAATCACGGCAGAGAAGACAAAATTGCGTGGCTCGATGCTGTGGATGTAATAGGTATAAGCGCTTATTATCCCGTCGGCACAGACGACGTACTAATTGCTCTAAAAGACGATTTAAGCAAAGTGCCGCCGGCAGACCGTTCCGTTGATGCTATGAAAAAAAGATGGCTTCCAATCGTGGACCGGCTTGAAAAAGTCAGTAAAAAATATGACCGTCCGATTTTCTTCATTGAGCTTGGCGTATGCAGCGCCAAAGGATGCGCAGCGGCACCATGGACTCACGAAGACCCCAATATGATTTATGATGCCGTTGAACAGAGCAACTACTATCAGGCAGCATTTGAAAGCGTCTGGGACAAACCTTGGTTTATCGGTTTTACATGGTGGGAATGGTCAGCACATCTGTATGATTTGGAAGAAGCGGACACACACATAGGTTTTGGAGTTTACGGCAAACCCGCCGAAAAATTAATTCAACACTGGTACAGAAAGGAAAGATAAATGAACGTTCATCCGATAGATACCGCTATTATAGCCGGTTATATGGTCGCTATGATACTGATCGGTTTTTGGGTAACACGCAAGGCATCCAAAAATCTTGATTCATATTTTCTCGGCGATAAATCCATGCCATGGTATATGCTCGGTATATCCAACGCCGCGAGTATGTTCGATGTCAGCGGAACAATGTGGCTGGTCTATCTGCTGTTTGTTTATGGCATAAAGAGCGCATTTATCCCCTGGCTTTGGCCTACGTTCAATCAGATATTTCTCATGGTTTATCTTGCCGTCTGGCTCAGACGTTCGAATGTGCTCACAGGCGCTGAATGGATTCGCACAAGATTCGGCAATGGCGTAGGCGCTGATTTATCGTATTTCAGCGTTGTAATTTTTGCCTTGGTCAGCGTAATTGGTTTTACAAGCTACGGCTATCAGGGCATCGGTAAATTCGCAGCAGTGTTCCTGCCTTGGGATGTCTCGCCGCACGTTTATGCAATTGCTATCATAGGCGTAACCACTCTCTATACAATGCTTGGCGGTATGTACTCAGTTGTTATAACTGATGTGGCACAGTTTTTGATTATGTGTGTCGCTTCCGTCGCAGTTGGTATTATCGCGATGTCGCGCACTTCACCTGAAGCCATTGACGCCGTCGTCCCAGCGGGTTGGGAAAACTTGTGGTTTGGCTGGAAACTGAACATGGATTGGACAGGAATATTGAATGCCGCCAATACTCATATTCAGAAAGATGGATGGTCGCTGTTTACAATATTTATGATGATGGTGCTGTTCAAAGGAGTACTCGCCAGTATGGCCGGCCCCGCCCCAAATTACGATTTGCAAAGAGTCCTTTCTTGTAAAAGCACAAAAGCCGCAGCTATGATGAGCGCTTCTGTCTCGTTCGTTTTATTTATACCGAGATATTTACTTATCGCCGGTATTACAGTTCTGGCGATAGTATTCTTCAGCCCACAGCTTAACCAAATGGGCGAAAATGTGGATTTCGAACAGATACTGCCTTATGTAATCGGCAACTTTATTCCCGTTGGTCTGATGGGGCTGCTGCTTGCCGGTCTGCTTGCCGCATTCATGAGCACTTTCAGCGCAACGATTAACGCCGGCGCCGCATACATCGTTAACGATATTTATAAAGGCTATATCAACAAAAACGCATCAAACAGAAAATATATTGTCATAAGCTGTATTGTTACAGTGATTATAGTTCTCGCCGGTATCGCCTTCGGCTTAATGACAGAATCGATTAACCAGTGGGTAATGTGGATTGTCGCCGGACTTTATGGCGGATATGTCGCTCCGAATGTTTTGAAATGGCATTGGTGGCGTTTGAATGGCTTCGGTTATTTTGCCGGAATGATGATTGGCATTATCGCTTCAATACTTATGACAATTATTCCTGTAGTAAAGGATATTCCAGTAATATATGGTTTTCCATTTTTACTTGGTTTAAGCCTTGTAGCTTCAATTGTCGGCAGTTTATTGACCCCAATAGAAAACGAAGAAACACTGAAAAAGTTTTATAAGCAGGTCCGTCCATGGGGTTTCTGGGGACCTATTAAAGAACTTGTGCTGGCTGAAGATCCCAATTTTGTCCCGAACAAAAATTTCGGCAGGGATATGATAAATGTAGCCGTCGGCATCGTTTGGCAGCTTACTTTTACTTTAGCGCCCATATACTTGGTGATAAAGAATTTCAAAGCTATGACAATATCGCTCATTATTATGGCTGTTACTTCGATATTTATGAAACTCAATTGGTACGACAAACTTGAAAAAGATTAAATAAGTATTAAACAAGTTTTTGAATTATAGCTCTGAATTATTTTTCAGATATTCAAATACTTCATCTGCATTGCAAAAAGCAAGACCTGTTACGGTATCCGCGCAGCCGTAATAAATTGCTATTCTTCCTGTTGCTGGATCCTGCAATGAAGCGCACGGAAAAACGACATTAGGAACATCGCCCACACATTCGTACATCGTGCGCGGATTAAGCAGATAATTTTTGCTTCGATAAATTACTTTCCATGGCTTTTCAAGGTCAAGCAATGCAGCGCCCATTTGATATACAAAACCATTGCAGCTTGTTAAAACACCATGATAGAAAAGCAACCAGCCTTCGGAAGTTTCGATAGGTATCGGCCCTGCGCCGATCTTGGTGCATTGCCACGATAGTTTACCATTTTTAGGAGACATCACGTGTCTGTGGCAGCCCCAATGAATCATATCAGGACTTGTACTTATGAATATATCACCGAAAGGCGTGTGTGAAGTATCACTGGGACGTGACAACATTAAATATTTGCCGTTTACTTTTCTGGGAAACAAAACGCCATTTCTGTTGAAAGGCAAAAACGAATTTTCAAGCTGATAATATTTTTTGAAATCGTACGTATATCCCACTCCAATTGTATATCCATGATAATTATTGCACCAAGTAACATAATATCTGTCTTCTATCCAGCATACTCTCGGGTCATAGCTTTCTATAAAATTTGCAATTTCCGGCTCTTCGCAGATGAATTTGATAGGCTCTGACTCAATTTGAAAATTAATGCCGTCTTTACTGCTTCCGCTATGGAGTCGCATATTTCTTGAACGATCATCTACTCGAAAAACACCGCTGAAACCATCTTGAAATGGCACAACAGCGCTATTGAAAATACTGTTTGCACATGAAATCAGATCTCTTGGTATTACAGGGTTATTATTGTATCGCCAGACAACATCTGAATTATTTTTCGGCCTGTCCTGCCATGGGATATTTGGTAACTTGTTGCCTTTCATTACTATTTTTGGCATTTTTGTCTCCGTTCTCTTTTCATCGATTAAACAATATAATTGCCTTGGTTGCATGGCATTCTTCTATTAATTTAAATGTTTCTTCCCATTTATCAAGAGCGATTCTGTGGCTAATCATTGGTTCAATTTTTATCAGCCCCCTGCTCATCATCGCAAGCACAGCCTGCCACGTTGGCCAATTATGACTGAAAGTCCCCTGCAATCGAGCCGCTTTAGATAGCAATGTATCAAGGCTGAAATTCACAGGTTTAGGTCCCCACCCGATTTTAGTTATTTGCCCGCCGGACGAAACGGCATCTAATGCCATTCGCAATGACTTCTCATTTCCGGCGGCATCTACAACCAAAGGAACGCCTTCTCCTCCTGTTTGGTCTTTTACAAATTCAACTGCATTTTCCAAAGAAACATTGATAACGAAATCGCTCCCAAGCTGCTTTGCTTTTTCAAGTCTTGCAATATCTTTATCCGTTCCTGCCACCATTATCGGATACGCGCCGCAAGCAGCCGCAACTTGTACACTGAACAGACCTATCGGTCCCGGACCAATTATTAAGACAGCTTTTCCTGCCTGAATCTTTGATAAAACCACAATCGCCTGATATGCCACACAAGCAGGCTCAGTCAGTGCGGCATGGTCAAAACTTACACCTTCAGGAATACGATGCAGGCATCTGCCGGGAACTTTAACATAATCTGCAAAGGCGCCATCAACTCCGTAACCGAATCCCTTTCTGCCTGGACAAAGATGATAATTACCAGTCAGACATTGTGTGCATTTGCCGCAAATCACCGCGGCCGTTTCACTGACCACGCGTTCACCGATTTTAAAATCTTTTATATTTTTTCCGATTTCTTTGATAACCCCGCAAAATTCATGTCCCTGTATTATCGACACATTAAAAGATGTTGCCATTTTATGCTGCCACATTTCAATGTCCCAGCCGCAAATACCGGCAGCTTTAACTTCCAATAATACATCATCTGCATCAATTTTTGGAACCGGCACATCTCGAATTTCCAGTTGATTAGGATTATTACCATACTTTACCAGGGCTTTCATTTTCATTTCCATTGTTTCTTAATTTCATAAGGCTAATAAAGCCAATGAAGACTGAAATTCGTAAAATCCTTTAAATTTATAATACCATCTCCGACACCTCTCCGGGGTGAAATGTCACGATAGTGATTTTCTGTTAACCAGGAATTCACTAATATTTTTAAATCTTCAATATCAGTTGAAGTATCCCTATTGAAATCGGCCTCGAAGGGTTTATATTCAGGCAAAACAATCATTTCAGTTGTGAAAGTATAATTGTAAGCCATCCCCCCTATCGATGGGCCTGAATAAATTAGTTCCGCAAAGTAAGCAGTCCATCCGTTTGCAGGCGCATTTACCTGTGCGGTGTAAATTCCGCTGCTTCCTGTAAGAACAGTACTGCTCCAGTTGGAGCCTGTAGTAATTCGCCGGAAGTCTCTTGTATTGGGATTTGTTATTTGCCAGAGTTTTACAGACAAAGGCGTATCTGTTACTGTCAGAGTTGTCGAACCATCCTGGTTTACAGTCCATGAAAATAGCGGACGCTGCAAATTATTTAAAACTGTGTAATAGAATGGAACTATTGAATTAAGTACGCTTGTAGTTGCTCCCGACAAATAGTGATCTGTATTGGGAACGTGTCGCAGGTATGTTTCTCCTTCAAGCTGATTCAAATAGAATTGAATGCCATCGCTGACAAAAAAATCATCTCCGGATGCGTTTATAATGAATTTTGGCATTGTCAACCTATCACTATACGCATAAGGGTCAACAATATTTATCAACTCTGTGCTTCGAGGAGAATCAAATTCGTCAAAAATTCCTAATTCCGTATAAGGTGACAAGGCACCAGCCCAGAATCCATAACACCCCCATTGATGCGCAAACGATTTTTTCATATTCAATAAATCGCTGACTATTGGAGCGACTGCGATAACTCTTGAATCAACTGCCGCCGTAAGCCATGCTGTCCACCCTCTTTTTGAACCGCCGGTAAGGACAAAATGATTTATCGTTCTGCTTCCGCCTGCACTGCTGCCGACAAAACTTACTGCCGCATCCATACACTTCACTACTGCCTTCACCATTGGAAGCTGAACTGGCCAGTTAACATCACCGCCATCCAGAAATTTTCGCCATGAATAAGCGATGATCTGATCTTCTGTTCGGCCGGAAGATTCATCGAGAAAACGAATAGGCTGATTGGGAACGCCTTTTAAAACAATGATTACAGAACGTGTGCCGGCGGAAAGCAATCGATACTGAGAATCGATTGCGGGAGCGGAATCGGTGTGATTGCCGCCATCGATGTAAATCAACGCAGTGTCTTTTGTCGGGCCGAGCAATGTATTCGGCACTATTACCGTCATCCAGTGATTCCAGATAGTATGATCAACTTCTGTCTCATCTCTCCATTGTTGCGAGATAAGTCGCAGCGTATAACCCTGCGTTTGGGTATATGGATCACTACTGCTGCTTATCAGGGAATAAGAATAACATGGGTCTGCTAAAGCTGCATAATCGTCTAAGACCGAACCTTGGCAAACACAAATTAATGATTGAACAAATAATTGTATGCTTAGCGACAGATACTTCATTCCATCTCCAAAAATAGTATGATAATATAAAGACATATTTTTTGCAATAAAATTACATAAACCAAACTCTCAAATACATATTCAAAACTCTCATTTTCGCATAAAAGTTGTCCATCACTTTTGAAATTGACAAAATTACCAAACAAAGTTATATGTCATTTATTATGAATATAACTAAACTATTAATTGTATATATCTGTTTTCAAGCATTGCGTTTGCACAGGAAAAACTCTTATGGCACGACATACGTTTGGATCAAGAAAAAAAAACTTTTGTCGTGGATTGATACCGATAGTCCTTATGATTCGGTAATATGCAAAGCATGGAATGAAGGCGGAGGATTCACATAAGCATCCCCATCGATGCATCAGATATTACGATAAATCTCAAAAATGATTATTTTTTATAAGCCTCTTCGACCGCTTTTATCACACGATTATGCGTTTCTTTGTCAAGTATATCCGGCAGGAGCATTCCTTCCGGCGCAATTTCCGCTAATGTACGTGCTGCCGCCAATTGCATTTCCATTGTAATATCTTTCGCCTTGACATTGAGTGCACCTCTGAACAAACCCGGATATGCCAATGCATTGTTAATCGTTCTGCCGTCAGCCGCTATCGCCGCTCCGGCTGCAAATGCGTCATCAACGCTTATTTCACCCACCGGATTACTGAGAGGAAATACCAGTGGATTCTTTGCCATCACAGAAATCATTTGTTTCGACACCGCATTTGGTTGAGCCACTCCGACAAAAATATCTCTGCCTTTAAAACCTTCCATCAGATTGCCTTTGATATTCATCTTGTTAGTAATCTCAGCCAGCTGCTGTTTGTAAATGTTCATTTTTTCTTTTCGGCCATTATAAATAGGACCAAAGGAGTCATATACAACGATGTCTTTAATCCCGAATTCGGAAAGAATTCTTGTAATCGCATATCCTGCTGCACCGGCCCCCAAAATAATCGCCGTACAATTTTTCGCTTCTTTATTGGTTCTCTTTAATGCATTGATTAAAGCCGCCAAAGTGACCGTAGCCGTCCCATGCTGATCGTCATGTAAAACAGGAATATCCAGCCTGGCCTGCAATTTTTGTTCTATCTCAAAACAAGTCGGCGCAGATATATCCTCAAGCTGAATAGCGCCAAAACTTTTGGCAATCATACTTACTAATTCAACAACTTTATCCGGCTCTTTGGAATCAACAAGAATTGGAACAGCGCTGATATTCGCAAACTCAGCAAAAATTGCAGCCTTTCCTTCCATAACCGGCAATGAAGGGAGCACACCAATATTGCCCAATCCCAGCACCGCTGTTCCGTTTGTTACAATTGCGACTCTGTCACAAATACCAGTCAATTCCCATGCGGCATTCGGATCTTCAACAATCCTGTTGCAAACAGATGCAACTCCCGGCGTATAAAGCATTCTCAAATCTGTTAAATTATGAATTGGTACTCTGCTTTTCATTTCGATAGCGCCGCGTCGATGGATTTCCAACACATCATCTCTCACGCTTAATATTTGAATTCCATCAATTTTATTTACACTATCGAGCAGTTTTTTCAGGTGGTCTTTATTGGAACAGTAAACCTGAATATCTCTTATCTTACTATGGCTTTCGATTCCAATCGTGCTGATATCGCCAAGATGAGCCTGTGTTTGTCCGATTGCGGTAATCAGTTTCCCCAGCATTCCCAGCGTATCATAAACCTTACATCGCAATGTATAAATCTCCGAAGCATGGTAACGTTCCTGCCAGCTTGTTTTTTTCATTTCAGTCATTTGCTTTTTCATTTTACTGCTTTCTATTTTAAATTTTATATTTTATATTTTATACCACTCCAGGGGTTGTAGTTTTGCAAGAGATTGTTAAGTTTACTCAAAATCATTAATATTATCAATTTCTCACTTTTACATGTTAAATAATTTAGATATAATACCCAACAAAATTGCAATAAAATTGTATCTTGGCAAAGTCTTTAAAAAGCCATAACCATTTTATTAGCAGCAACTTACGCGCTCGTAGCTCAGTAGGATAGAGCGTTGGTTTCCTAAACCAAAGGTCACAGGTTCGAATCCTGTCGGGCGTATTCAACAGGACGGTTCGCGTTTTTTGCCAGTATTGCGAACGGTAACCTGTAGTCTGCACAAAGACTTACGCCATTTAATTCCAAGTTCGAGAACACCGAATTTGCGATTTGGCGTTTTTGTGGCGGTTTGAACGTAACATATTGTCTTGAAAGGTCTTGTGTGAGTTCGAGAATTTTCATCGGTCTGCCGTTATCTTCCTGAACACCTGATTTGACCTGTTCAAAACGATGTTGCAGCAAAGTTACTTCACTTTGCCGCTCTTGTGCCAGCCTCATGAATCCATCAGCGAGGCTGTCTTGTGCTTGAGCGGCCCTAAGCAGAATAGCATCTACGGTCTTTTGCGATTCAGATATCTTCCTTTTTAACGACTTCAATTCATTTTCAACATCAGAGACTTCCTGAATTGAAGACCTTTTCAGGTACTCCAAGACCCAGTCATAAATGTCTTTGGGTAACACCAGCTTTTCCAGCAAGGACACGATTTGCAATTCAATCTTTTGCTCCGGAACCCATGCCGGTTTTTCAACATGGTCAGTATGTCTTCGCTGAGCACAAATATAATATGTGTACTGTTTTTTGTGCGTTTCCGCTGTTACATTGTAACCACAATCAGCACATTTGATCAGCCCATGACCGTATGTAAAACTTCGTTTCTGAAGAGATTTGGTATTGCTGCGGCCATCGAGAACATTCTGGACTTTTTGCCAAACCTTCTCGCTTACAATCGGCTCATGTTTGCCCTCGTAAATCTGACCATGCCAAAGTATTTTGCCAATATAAAATGGGTGACGAAGCATTCTCGCCAAATGAGAACGTGTCCACCTGCGTGTTTTTGCAGAAAAATACATCCCACGTTTGAAAAGTTCTTCTCGAAGTGTATCGATAGAATACTGGCCAGTTGCCATCAACTTAAATATTGTACGGACATTTTCGACTTTTTCGGGATCAGGTGTCGGAAGTCGGGAATCTTTTGATTCCTTGACTGTCAGATAGCCGTATGGGGGCTTGTGGGGATATTCACCGGCTTCAATTTTACCTCGAAAACCTTTGTTGACCTCTTCTCGGAGATTATCAGTATACCATCGGGCCACAACACCCATTACGCCTACACTGAGTCGGCCTGCTGCGTTTTGGGGGAACTCCTGTGTAGCAAAGAAAATCTGTTTGTTTTTCTCTGTCTCCAAAGCTTCCAGCATGGCCAGATCCGTAATATTGCGACATGCACGGTCTACTTTGTGAAATACTGCTCCGTCTATTGTTGTATCTTTGCGGAGTCTGTCAATAATCTCCCGAAACCTCTTTCTCTCTTTTTGCTTGGATGCGGTTTCAATATACTGAACCGTATCGACAATTGTATAACCTTTGCGTTTTGCCCATTCGTGATTGGCCTGATTTTGTGCCTCAAGGCTGTACCCCTCGCCTTGTTCATTCGATGATACCCTGCAGATGTTAAGCAGTCTTAATGGCATGTTATTTTTCATAATTGCTGCCCTTGTTAGCTAAAACCTGTAAAAACTGGCCAAAATCCTCTATTATCCGGTCGGCCTCTTCTTCGGAAATCGGCCTTCCTGCTACTTTGGACCAGACACGCTGTGTGTATTTACGAAATTCTACCACACCTTTTATGTCGGGCGCAAGTGCTTTTTTAGGATTTTTTTCAGCTATGCTTATCATCTGTTATTGTGGATATATTTGTGTTTACAAATTCAACATTTTACGGATATCTTATTTTTCTAATTGTTGATTACAGCCAGACAACTCCGGCATCGTCTTTTTTGATTTCGATAATATCTTCTTCACTTAATCCTGAGGGGTATTGCAAAAACCTCATCTTACTAATGTCGTAGTATTTCCGCATACTTCGTTGTACATTCTTGATTAAACGCACTACATAATCCGACCAGTTTTGCCTTATGCGGATATTCTTAATAGCAGCAGCTTCTACACGGTAGCCTTCGGCTTCAAGTGCCTGCTCTGTTAGTATTAGGCCTCTGCCTCGCGGATTGACGGCTTCGGCAAAGATTTCTTCAACGCCGCAGTCAACGGCAAATTTAACCAATTCATCGATTTGGGCAGGTGAATCCGCAACCGAAGGTAAGATCGGACAGAACATTCCATAGGTTCGCAATCCTCGTTCGTGGGCTTGCCTAACGGTTTCCATTCGTTCTTCGATGCTGGATGCATTTGGTTCAATTATCTTGATGCGATTGCTCTTATCCGGCGTTGCTGTAATGCTTAAGCCAACAAGTACACGGTCGGAATGTTTTTCGATGAGGTCAAAATCATTTTTTACGGCAGCATTTTTGGTTAAAATGCGAACCGTCCAGTCAAGCTCTGAAAGAATCGCTTCCAGGCATTTTCTGCCAAGATCATGTTCCTGCGCTTCAGGCGACCACGCATCTACAGTTGTGCAGAGTTGAACCATCGCTCTTTTCCTGATCTTGCGGGCATCACGAGCCACCCGTTGAGGGGTGGTGGGATCGACAATTGCGTAGCCATTATCAAATGCCGATAAGCCTAATTCTTTAAATGCGTGGTGGACTCTGAGCATTGCACCTGTCGAGCAGTATGTGCATGCGTGTCCGCATTTGAGGCCAATATTGACAGCAAATTGAGCTAACCCTTTTTTCTCAAATTCTTTTGTTCGACTGATACCATTCTTCAATTCCCATTCGTAAGTTTTCATAATTGTACTCCTATGATTTAAATGATTATTTGACAACAATTTCACTTTTGACCTTCGTTATCTGGTTTTCTTTTCTCTGTTGATCTATTGCAATGGCCTTATTTTTGTGACCATAAAATGGTCTGAAAAAGCTGCTTACACCATCGGCGAACATCGCAAGATTTGCGACTACGAGCAGCAGAAGAAAACTCATTCCCAACGCCAGATAAGGCAACAAGATGGTATGGAATGTGTCTTCCTGGTTTTGTGAAGGGAGATTCTGTTGCAAGACTCCTGTGGCACCAGGTGGACTTTCATGCTGCTGCGGGAAAAATTCCACTACCCCAACAATAAACAGCATTGCCACACAGAGGGCGATCATAAAGCTGCCAAACCCCGAAAAAGTGGAGTGCCGGTTCAGTGCGTTCCATGTTGCCATAAACACAACTCCCAGTAGCGGCAGAATGATTAACCAGCCGTAATTTTCAACATTTGCTAACATAATCCGATCCTTTCTTTTCGAGTTTTAGAAGTAACTTTGTTTGTTTCCATTGCATCGAATCTACCATACTGTTCTGACCCTGCGGTGCCTTTCGACGGAATTTGCCCGGAAATCTAACACACTGTTAACTGTCGGGCAGCGATATCCGGTCCAATCTTTTAATAGAGTCATCTTTGTCTGACTTGCCAACAGTCACTTGGGCATTTTACGGTTATCGTTTTCTTCTTTTTTGGGTTTTATTCCTAAGGGCCACGATGAATGACATCAGCTTAATCACTATGACGATTGTCCCTAAGACGGCAGACGGCAGAAGAACGATTTTCATCATATGATGTTTGAGACCCATCCCAATGATGGCGGGTATCAATATCGAAGACGCCAGAGATCCGAGCTTATTAAGTCCCAGAACTTCATTTGCAGAGCGAAACCCTAGAACTCCAATGGCGATTAAAATCGGCACCAACAGGATTATCTCTAATACATCGATTATGGTGAGAGTAACCATTGTACAGTTCTTTCTTTTCTGATTTCTCTGACTTGTTATAGAAGGATGACAAGCATCAAGCGTGTGATCCATAAAGAGAAAACCAACAGGTTAAATAATGTTCGCTGCGAATACGTTTTGTCGGTATACCTTGACACCAACCGCTGGAAACGATCCAGCACAACCGATATCAACGGATCGAGCACATCGACGATTTGTTTCAGCCAGGATGGTTTCCATCTTTGGTAGACGGCCTTTGCTAAAAAAATCAATAGCAGAATATCCATTGCGACAAATACCAGGTTGACCACGCTGATAAATAAATTTGTTAGTAAACCCATTTTCTATACTCCTTTCGCTGAACGCATGAATAAAACAGTAATGACCAGTAAGAACCAAACGATGAGAAAAAGCTTGGTTACGAATTTTGGAAATGGCACCATTTCAACTAAACTATCCCAATATTGGGACAACTCCTGTATTACATCCCAAATGGTTGTTGCCTTCGTCGTGTTTTGTCGAGTAGTCGTTGTTCTTTGCTTTTTAGGCCTGTTTGTTTTCGGTTGTTTCGTTTGCATGATCTTCCAGGCTGCCGTCAATTCGGTCAAATCAGACAGGGCCCGCTGACGAACTGAACTGGGATTGCCCGGCAATATACGGATATGAAGCGCCTGCTGCTTTTGGCGGTAGGCTTTCTCTGCCGATTTGGGGCTGGCAGAAGCGGAAATACCTAAGATTTTATGAGCATCTGTCTTTGTCATTGATTGTCTCCTTTCCAAATCAGGCCTGTAGCCAATTGGCGATAGTGTTGTTTTAATGTGCGTGCATCTGCGATAAAGCGGTAATGATTCGTGCCATCCGGCTCTGTCGTTGCCACCTTTCGTAGTAGAGATTCATTTACGTCCTCGGGGCTGCCGCCGATACCGATGACATCTATGACGGCACCGTACCGTTGTTTGAGTTTATCAGGGATGCTGATCGGGCAATTGCCGAAACCATCGGTCAAAAGGATAATCTGACTTCGACCGTTTAAGTCTATGTGGCTATGCAGTAAGCTTGTTGCCTGTTGTAAGCCCTGACCAATGTTGGTACTGCCTTCTGCCCTGATCGACCGTATACCCTGGATAATCTCCATGGAGTTGTTAATCGCTGTAGGAGTCACCATGACTTTAGCTTCATCATTAAACGCGATTACCGCTATGTTGGCATTTGCGTTTTGCCCTACCAAGGTACTTAAATACTCAATGGCAGCATCCTTCGCGGCCTCCAGTCGGTTTGGCAAATAATCTTCAGTTTGCATGCTAATCGAGCAGTCAATGATGATAATAATGAGTGTGGCAATACTATCGTGCAGAGCCGCCAACTGGCGGCCGGTTTGGGAAATCCCAAACCGGTCACCATTGATCGCCGATTGCAGCTTGTTATTGAAAGCCTGTATCGTTGATAAAATGTTCACTCTATAGTCCTTTCTTTAGTTGCTGTGCCTGGAAACAAGCTGGTTTCGTTGATCATTAATCTGACTGTCAGAAAGTCCTGTGTGGAATTTGAACCTAATAGGTACCGGCTTATTGAGTACCTTGTCGCGAACCTTGATGTCCACCATACCCTCAGTGTCCATAGTCACCTTAAACTCAATACGACCATGGTTTTCATCTCCACTTGTTGGCTGGACATCCACCTCAACTTGTTGCAGAGGAGTGAAGTTGCTGGATAACTCTCCCGGCATCCCATCGATCAATTTAACCTTCACTGTCATTTGTTGGGCATCAATGGGGCTAAAGCACTCGATAGCCTCAAAAGGAAGCTTCGCCCCGGAGGGAATGATAGGGCAATTGTACTCTGTGTGATTATCAGCACTTTTTTTGGTAATCGCCGCAACACATAAATCTCTGCCTGCGATCATGCTTGGCTTAATCGAAGAAGCAAGGTAACGATACTCTCCGATACTTAAAATGCTGTCTGGTTTACCAAAATACGCAGTGGCCAAGATGGCATTGCCTTTCGCCACAGCCATATCAGGATCGGTATCCGTTACGGGCTCTTTACCAAAGATTTCTTCCACGATCTCTGGAATAAACCGCAACCGGCTGCTGCCTCCCATCAAGATAATCCTGTCGATCTCAGAAGCATTCATCTCGGCCTTTTCAAGGGCTCTGCTGCAGCATTGCCGTAAGGTTTCGATGACAGGGGCAGCATCATCCTTGAGTTGGTCGTAGGTAATCTCCATCGAATGTCGATGACTGCCAACTCTCAGATTGATAACCGCGGTGTCCTTATGTGCCAGTATTTCCTTGGCTTGTTTGCAGGCATCCAGAGCTTCCATCCATTCGGCCTGATCTTTTTGAAGGTCAAGTTTATCCCCTTTGCTTTCGACAAACTTACGAACCCGCTGGAAGATGGCCTCATCGATATTGCTGCCGCCGCACTCAGAATCGCCATCGACGGCGATCTGTTCGATAGTTGCGTCAGCTTTTAATTGCAGGATACTGATGTCGAAGGTGCCGCCTCCAAAGTCGAATACAGCAATTTTCTGATCCAGCCCTTTGGAAAGGCCGTAAAAGGTCGCCCCTGCCGTTGGTTCGTCCACAATGTGTACCTTCTGGAAACCGGCGATGAGTCCGGCCTGCTTCGTCGCCAGTCTGGCCGGTCTCTTAAAGTAGGCTGGGACACTGATAGCCGAATATTGTCAGGTCAATCGTCTGCCTATGGTGAAACCCTTTGTTTTGATTTCAACAAAAGATACAACTCACGCCGGCCAGATTAAAGCCTTCATCGAATCTGATAGTTTTTGTGAGGGAAGGTATGCTGGGAAAGTTATTGAAATCCATTCCGGCACAAAGGGCGCTGAAAGCGATGAAAATGTAAGCCGGCTGCTTGCGGTCGAGCAGCCAACCAGTAATGTTGAAATCGTTATCCACGTTAATATGCTCAAAGAAGGCTGGGATGTAAAGAACCTTTACACCATTATTCCATTGAGAGCCTCGATTAGTGAAATATTGACTGAACAGACGATAGGACGAGGCTTGCGTTTGCCTTTTGATGGGAAAATAACCGGAGAATACGACCTCGATGCCCTTGAGATTATTTCTCACGATCAATATGCCAAATTGATACAAGAAGCAAAAGACAGTCCCATTTTCAAATTTAAAGAGCTTAATGAAGATGACTTAAGGCCTGTCAAGACAGTTCCGGTAGCTCATAAGTTTATTGACTTAGATAATGTTCTGGACCGCATTTCCAAAGGAGGTAATGTTCTGTTTACATCGGAATTGACAAATGAGCAAAGGCTAAATGAAGTCGTGCAGGAAATTGTTGCCGAGGAAACTGCAAGGTATGAAATGATTACGAAGCTGGGTGCAGAATCAGAAGAAGTAAAGCAGGTTATAAAAGAACAGCCGACACTTTTTGAAGTTGCGGCTCCAACAGAAGCAGCAAAGAAATTTGATCCAGCCGTTCTGGAAGCGGATTTAAAAGATAGATTACGAAGATATGCCAGAGCAAGTATCGATGTGCCACACATTATCACCGAAACTTACACAGACAGAAAGCTGGAACCTTTTGATGTAAAAGTAAATATTGGTCCGTTCGAGTTGGTTGAGCAGCGAGTATTGACGCATGAGCTTGCCAGTGGTGAGGAAAGAATTGGCGAACAGCTTGATGTTATGGAAATTGAAAATCCAAGGGCTTTTCTGGCGGGCAGATTGATAGATACAATTGAAGAGTTGGATGTTGCAAATGACAAAGAGGCTGTATTGGCTTTAGTGGATGGCTATATCTCTCAGATTGATAAGTCCGCAGATGATTTCAAAAAGATTACTCACCTTTATAGGGATGCGATTATCAGAGACCTTAAAAATCAGGTCGAAAGCCATATACAGGATGAATCCAAAGTCGAAGCACAGGTTCGTAGCGGCTTTATAAAGTTCAGGCCTTATTCAAAAACCGTTCTTGAGAAAGACGGTATTGTGCCTTATACGCAGCAGGTGCCTCGTTCTGATGTGAAGCGTTATTTGTTTGAAGGTTTTGTGAAATCACTCTATCCACAAGTTACATTTGACTCTACGCCTGAGAAAGATTTCGCTGCAATCTTGGAGAAAGACCATGATGTGGTGAAGTGGATTCGTCCACCGGAGGGAAATATCCCAATTTTATATAAAGGGCGAAACTACAATCCGGACTTTATTGTTCAAACGAATATGACAAAATACATTATTGAAGTCAAGGCAAGAAATGAACTTGAGCCTCAAATGAATCAGGAAGTAAAAGATAAAGCTATTGCGGCGATTCGCTGGTGTAAGCTCGCCTCAGATGTTGAAAAACAGTTTAAATGGGAATACAAACTGATACCTGATGATATAATCAAGTCCGGCTATGACTTGAAATTTGTTCTCGGAAATTCAATAAATTGTGAACAGTAAAATATGCAGATGAACTCAAGGACAGAGTATGGCTAGTGATAATAAAGTTAATTCTAAGATGGAGCTTACAACAGAAAGCGTTGTAATGGGGCCGATAGTAAGCCCGGTGGATAGGATCAAACTTTACAGTCCGAATGAGTGGGAAGAATTCATAAAAGAATGGGCCGAATCCTTAAAATCTGATTATTACCATGTCGAACGATTAGGAGGAGCGGGTGACATGGGGAGAGATATTGTGGCTTCCACCGGTGATCCAGCTACCTGCTGCCCCTGGGATAATTATCAATGTAAGCATTACGATCATAGTTTGATGCCTGGAGATATATGGGTAGAGCTCGGGAAATTATGTTATTACACCTTCATAAAAGAGTTCACTCTTCCGAGAAAATATTATTTTGTAGCTCCGCAAGGTATCGGAACCAAACTGTACGATCTTTTAAGCAAACCAATAAAGATTAAGAAAGAGTTGATTTCTATTTGGGACAAAAAATGTAAGGATAAAATTGCCGCTAAGAATGAAATTCAATTAGATGGTAAATTTAAAGAATATGTTGAGGATTTTGACTTTAGTATTGTTTGGTATAAAAAAATTAGTGAAATTATAGAGCGGCATCGTAAAACAAATCTTCACATAGCTCGCTTTGGAGGAGGATTACCACTACGTCCGGCACCTGAATCTCCCCCCAGTAGTATCCAAAGCAAAGAAGTCAGATATGTAAGACAGCTTCTTGATGCCTATGGAGATGCTGCAAATACGCAGTATTCCAATCCAGATGAACTTAATTGTCACAAGACATATCGAAGTCATTTTGACCGTTCACGTGAAAGATTTTATTGTGCAGAATCACTACGTGTATTCTCAAATGATACACTTCCGCAGGGTGAATTTGATAAATTACAAGAGGAAATATATGATGGAGTTGTTGACATTGCCGAATCAAGTCATAGTAATGGATATGAAAGAGTTAAGGCTACAACAAATCAAGCAACAACAATTAATATTAACAGCCATCCCCTAAAAAGCTGTCTCAAAAATAATGACAAGAGTGGGATATGTCATCAATTGGCTAATAATAATAGACTTGTATGGGTGCCTCAAAATGACAAAAACAAGTAATCTAAATTTTTGGAGTAAGCCATTTAATAGCCCTTTTGAAAGTGGTTTGAGGTCTCTAATTATTTTGACCGAAGCTTACCCTGAAGCATTTGATTTGCAAAGGTTAGTGAAGCATTTGATATGAATAAAATAAATTTTGAATTATTCAAATATCAACGCTGGTCCAGAAATCGGCATCTACCTTTAACATAAGGAACTTCGCAAATGAACAACAGAGATTTTGTAGATAGGCTGAGAGCTGCTAAAATATACGATCCAGTTGGAGACTACAAAATGGTTACTGAGCATGCATCATTAGTCGATAGGATGTATTTTTTTGGAAAACAAAGGGATAGATACCTTAAGGAAGCAGAGTTTATTGCACAACAAATAAAAGACACTTCTGGCGGAAATAGTTATGTTGATGCGGGGTGCGGCACAGGAATACATTTGATGTTAATGAAGAAAAAAGGATTTGAGGCTTCAGGTTTTGACATAAGACAGCAGATGGTTGATGTTGCACTAAAAAGAAATCCTAATATAACTCTCATTCAAGGTGATATGAGGAATTTTCCATTAGGTGACAGAGTGCATGGAATAAGTGCAATGTATGGTGCAATTAATTATATAGATACGGAAGAGGGGATTAGGAAAACCCTTAGAGGATTTTCTGATCATTTGACAGAAGACGGCGTTGCGATTGTTGACACACGATATCACCCAAATCTTGACGAAGGAGTAAAAATGTGGTCAACAAATTCATGGATGCTTGCAAAGCGATGGGTGAAATGTACGGGGGGGATGGATAGTGTCTATAGGGTTTTTTATGCAATACCTGATGAGGGTGTGATGGAAATGGAAGATCATAGACAGTACTTTCAAAATCCATTTTGGATAGCAGATCGGATGCTAGAAGAAGGATTTGCGAGGACCAAAATATTTGACTCATACGAGAGGGATAAAGAGTTTGAGCCATCATCAGGAAGCGCCTTATCTGTTGCTGTAGGGTATAAAAAATGAGAAACATCTTTTTTGAAGAATCAAGTCATATAAGAGAAGCGATTCGAAAGAGGATTGATCGAGTGACGGAGCAGATTCCTCATCCAAAGTTGCGGGATATTATACGCCAAAGGAATAAGACATCGAGCTTTCTTAAGGGTGCAATTGGATATTATATTCATGAAGGTGTTGGAGGGATTTATCCAGAAGAGCAAAGATTGGAACTAGCAACGGGGATTGAAGTTTTATGCAGTTCGGGGGCGATATTTGACAATGCTATTGATGAACATGAAGAAAGAAACGGGGAAACAACATTTCTAAAAGAATATGGAGTCTGGATGCAAATAGCAGCGTCTCAATACGTTCTTCATCGTGGGCTTAAAATGTTATTTCCTTTCATGAGTATTTATACTGAAAAATTCTTTCATATGTATTCTATCGATGATGCAGTTATTGGTATGGTAGGAATGGATATTGAAAGCTCAAACAATCTGGATGAACAAATAAAAATAACAGAAAAGAGCAATGGACGGTTCGCTGAAGTGCCTTTAGTAATCGCGGCAACAACAGGTACAGAGGATACAATAACAATTGAGTATATTTCAAAATTTGGGTATTGCCTTGGAACAGCCTTAGGGATTTATGAAGAGGTGAGAGATATGTTGGGTAAGCATGGCAGGAGGAGAGCCACTGAAATCGAAAGAGGAAGATTTGCAATACCTTTGCACTATGCTAATGATATGAAAGGATTTAAAGCAAGTGATTATATTGGGAAAACAATTAATGACGATGCTTATCGGTCAATGATTCGAGGAGTCATACAATCTGGATCCCTAAGAAAAACTCAAAATCTTGCAGGTACCTATTTTCAGAAAGCAGAGGATGCTTTGTATTTTGCTGTAAATAAATTTTGTTTCGATAGGCTAAAGGGTTTGTTGGAATCAGTATCTTTGGAACTCGAAGAAATGATTAAAGAAGTAGAAAATATTTATCAGTAACAAGAAGACACTTATTTAGATTAAGAGATTGCTGGATCGCATATCAGACCTAAAATTATTTAAATTAAACATTGTAAATTTAATAGTATGGAAGTCAATAAGAACTATGTAGGAATAGTAATCGAAAATCCTATAGGTGAGTTCCTCTTTCAACTTAGAGACAATAGGTTAGGTTTGCCTCACCCTAACAAATGGAGTTTGTTTGGAGGTGGGATAGAATATGGTGAAAATCCGGTTCAGGCAATATTGCGCGAAGTTAAGGAAGAATTAGGTTTTAATCTTATAGCAAGAGAACTTAGATTGCTTTTTAAAAAGGAGTCCAAGAGAGAAAAGAGATATGTCTTCTACTATAAACTTAAGGAAATGCCTATGAAGTTTAAACTAAATGAGGGACAAAAATATGAATTCTTACGATTCCGAAACATATTGTTTAAGAAAAACTTTGTTCCTTCTCTGAAGTTCTTTATGCTTTTATACCCCTTTTTTAAGATGGCCCAAACATCCATCAGCTTACGTTGGTTGAAGCCCTATAGAAGGGTTGCATGAGATGTAAGACAAACAAGTTTACACACTTCGACAGGGCAAACTCAAAATTAATTAATTCCATATTGAAATACAAATTGTAATAGAAATGGTCTGAGTTACTGTTGGTCTTCAATTGTGCAAAGACTAAAATCCTTTCGTTTATTGGCAAATACCTACGTCGTCGTTTTCGGAATCGCCATACTTTTGAACTTATATTTGGAACACTTATAGCAGATCCTTGACGATTTGGAGGTTGTTCTAAAAAGCTCGTTGCAACGGTCACATACTCGAAGATAATCCCGGAGTTTTTCTGTTTTCATAAGGGAAAAATAGAAAGATACATTAAATATTTTTCCACTCGCCTGCTCCAGTCCGAGGAAATGCGGTTTTTTAAGAAAGATAGGAATTCAAGGGTTCTGTTACTCAAAAAACAAAGAGAAGGGGTATACTATTCTA
The DNA here is from genome assembly GCA_001825665.1 of Planctomycetes bacterium GWF2_41_51. GTDB lineage: Bacteria > Planctomycetota > Phycisphaerae > Sedimentisphaerales > UBA12454 > UBA12454. The sequence goes on from MHXZ01000079.1 coordinate 42,057, forward strand.
TTATTATTGAATATTGATAATTCACTGGATCATCAATTCCCTCTATAATTAAATAATAATTTCCCGGAGATATTTCAGTATTAGATAATGTTAATCTTTTTGAGTCAAATGAGCCTTTAAGATAATAGTACTCCTTGCCTTCTTCATATCTATAGAATTCATTTTCTTGAAGAATCATTATATTGGCTGGATTATTTGTTGTCGCCAATAATTCAATATCTGCAAGACGATGAACTATAAATCCTTGAGAGATATATTCATCAGACTCCAAACTTCCCGTATTTGCAATAACAACTGGCTCAACTTGGCTTTGCATCATAGGGATTATTGCCGCCCAAAGAATTGTAATGCCTATAATAAAAATCCAAAACCCTCCAATAGCTACTCCTGCGATTGCCAAACCTCTTCCTTTCATTTTGCCATTCTTTGTGTGAGAAAGACCAATTAGACTAAAAATAAATCCTAATATCCCCAAGATATACATGAAGCTTAAAACGAATCCTGCAATCGCCATACCGCTCCACTTTTTTTGGGCCATATAGTTAACACTCTAAACGGATATTTAAATATTGTGTTCTGCTAAAGAGTAAAAAGTTTAAGGAAATAGTTAGCCTTAAATCAATAGCATAGGCAACTCACCGCCTAAGTTCTGGAATCCCCAAAACGGCATAAATTACATTTTTAACTCCTCATATCTCTGCTAAAATTGCCTTTGTTGCTCACGAGGATAGTAAAGAAACGAGAGACTCTAAATCTTTGTTTTATTGGAGTTAAGTGTTAAATCCAGGTTTTTAATGAGTTGACAAAAAAGAGGGCAAATTGAATTCCGCTCCCACCGCCAACCGAATGGGAGGCCATTTTGTTCCCAGGTTTGAGTAAAATCAATGAATAATAGTTTTGCACCATTGGATTTGGCCTTTTCTTACGTAAAAATGGCTTCTGCATCCGATGGTTCTATTTATAGAGGGAAACAGGGTCACAGTTCTGTCGTTGTGAATTTCGATCTTCCAATTAGGCCGACTTTTTTGGTCAAGATTCATGTATAGAATTTCACCACAACCGCATGGACAAACCATTGCAGTAAACCATAGGTACCCGCCTTCGCCAGCAATGTATATTTTGTTGGGATGGAGTTTGTCTGGCACTTCTGTGACCTGCTCTGCTTTGAAGCGGGACTCCCCAAAGAAAACGCTTCTGAGAAACTTACCAATTTTCTGTAGATATCGCATCATATTCGCTTAATCACTTAGAGTTGGCATATCCAAAAGAGGGGTTCTGTCGCCTTTACCAACATGCTTTGCGAGAACCACACATTTTTCAAAGTCGGACGAATAATAGATCCTGCTCTGCGTCAAGCTGCTGCCAAATTGGGCAAAGCGGTTATTATCATCGTCACGAAATTGATGAATTCGAGCAAGAAACTCGATGACGGCCATACTTGCATAATGCATATTAATACTTATGACGGCAGGACTGTCAACATTTACGCCCTTGATATATTTTTCCTTGTATTGCTTTTCGTATAATGCAGGATTCGTACGCATCATACCTTCGGCTTCAATGCCGTCGAGGGTAATTACATTTCGACTCAATAAACTCGATTTTCCAGACTGTAAATAGTTAACGCTTCCGCATATTTGGCTAATATTTCCCTTGCCATCAGCTTCAAGCTTCACGCCAACATCGAAATAAGGTATTTGGTAATAGGTAGCAAGCCGATTTAATAGATGGTGTCCGTCCGGTGAAGCACCTCTTTTTTTGCGGTGGATAATCGCGATAATCGGCTCATGTTTATTGAAAGGATTTGAACATGAGCAAGCTAAAA
>MHXZ01000080.1 GCA_001825665.1 Planctomycetes bacterium GWF2_41_51
GCTCTCATTTTAAACCTCCTTATGTTTTCTTTGTTGAGACAGCGGCAGTGAAAATAAATCTCATAGCATCTTCGATGCTCATATTAATTGCTTTAACTTTAGACTTATTTACAAAAACAGTATATCCGCCAAGCTGATAACTCATAGGCAGGTAAACGGCTATGTTATCTTTTCCATCCATAAGAGTTGAGATATTTTCAAAATCTTCCCTTGTAACAAATCCCATCAGCAAACAGCCATTATCCATCAAGTCAATAGAAACTACTTTGCTGAATTCCTTTTTCTTCGAGGAATCGAAAAAACTCATTAAATCGTGTATTGATCCATAGATGGATTTAATAATCGGCAGAGTATCGAACATGGTTTCGAGCTGAACGAATAATTTTTTGAAAACATAAAACCGCAGAAGCAATCCAATGCCCATTATAATCAGCAAACCTGCCACAACCCCCATACCAGTGATATAAAACTTGTCCGGAATTACGGCTCTAATCATTCCGCCGAAAGCATTTTCTGTCATACTAACCAGCCAAAAAAGGACGTATAGAGTTATGGCTATCGGAATGATAGCCATCAACCCCTGCAGAAAGACCGGTTTAAGTTTTTTAAGCTTCTTTAATTTTTTCATTTCTCTTTATGAAAACATTAGAAGCTGTCAAGTCATATAAGAATAATCCTCTAAGTTGAATGAAAATAAGCTTACAGGTAAAAGTATGTGCCTAAATAAGCAATCTACTTATTTGCCGAACTTTAAAAAACTGTAAGATGATTAACAATGAATATTTTGCCTACGTCAAACATAAAGGGTAGCTAATGATTTCTCGCCAGGTACAACTTGCTGACGACCCTTTATGGTATAAAGACGCGATAATATATCAACTTCACGTTCGTTCTTTTTTCGACAGCAATAATGACGGCATCGGCGATTTTCAAGGTCTTGCTCAAAAGCTCGATTACCTTGAAGATCTTGGTGTAAATGTCGTTTGGCTTCTTCCGTTTTATCCATCTCCATTAAAAGATGACGGTTATGATATTGCCAGCTATTCAGGGATTCATCCATTTTATGGCACTATGGAAGATTTTACAAAATTTCTAAAAAAAGCACATTATAGAGGGATACGTGTAATTACAGAGCTTGTAATAAATCACACATCCGATAATCATCCATGGTTTCAGCTTGCGCGCAGGTCTCCAAAGGGCAGCAAATTGAGGAATTACTATGTGTGGTCTGATACTCCTGAAAAATATAAAGGCGTCAGGATTATTTTTAAAGATTTCGAAACATCGAACTGGACATACGATGCGATTGCGGAAAGTTATTACTGGCATAGATTTTATTCTCATCAGCCTGATCTTAATTATGAAAGCAAGGACGTTCGCAAAGCGGTTTTAAGATTTTTAGATATGTGGATGGATAAAGGCGTAGACGGTCTGCGTCTTGATGCAATACCATATCTTTACGAACAGGAGGGGACAAGCTGCGAAAACCTGCCACAAACACATACGTTTCTCAAACAATTGAGGGCTCATATCGATAAAAATTACAGTAATCGTGTTCTTCTGGCAGAAGCTAATCAATGGCCTGAGCAGGTTGTTCCTTATTTCGGCGATGACGATGAATGCCATATGGCGCTGCATTTTCCGATTATGCCGCGTTTATTTATGGCAATACGCATGGAAAATCATTTTCCCATAGTTGACATATTGAACCAGACGCCGGCTATACCGAAAAATTCACAATGGGCTATGTTTTTGCGAAATCATGACGAGCTGACATTGGAAATGGTTACTGACCGAGACAGGGATTATATGTATCAGGTGTATGCCCGCGACCGCGCAATGAGAATCAATCTTGGAATCCGCAGGAGACTTGCACCATTATTAGAAAATGATAGAAAGCAAATAGAGCTAATGAATTGCCTGCTGTTTTCAATGCCCGGCACTCCGATAATATACTATGGTGATGAAATTGGCATGGGTGATAACATTTTTCTTGGAGACAGAAACGGGATTCGTACTCCGATGCAATGGAGTGCTGACCGCAACGCAGGCTTTTCAAAAGCAAACCCTCAGCAGCTTTTTTTGCCTATTACTTTGGACCCGCAATATCATTATGAAGCAGTAAATGTTCAAAATCAGCAGAGCAATCAAAATTCTCTACTATGGTGGATGAAACATCTGATTAATTTGCGAAAGAGATTCAAAGCTTTTGGAAGAGGAAGCATAAAATTCCTGAATGTAAAAAATCCTAAAATACTGGCGTTTCTCAGAGAATATGATAATGAGAAAATATTGATATTGGCTAATCTCGCAGGCTCAGTTCAATATGTACAACTGGAAATTCCTGAATATAAAGGAATGACACCGTTGGAATTATTTGGTCAAACTGAGCTTCCCTGTATTACAGAAAGCCCATACTTGTTCACTCTTGGAGCTTATGGATTTTACTGGTTTCAACTGTATGAAAAACCTGCCGAAGTCATTCAAACAATACCACAAAGATCGCTTCCAACCTTCAGACTTGAAGGTTATTGGGAAAACCTTATAAAAGACAAAAACAAACAGAGACTCGAAAGGATTATATTTGACTATATAAAATACTGCGGCTGGTTCAGAGGAAAAGGTATTGGAGTAGAGAGATTAGAGATAATTGAAAGCTTTCGCATTCCTGATAACAAAGATATCTTCCATATTGTGCTTTTTGAAATAGAGTACAGTAACAGCGTAATCGAAAGATATATTCTGCCTGCAGGATATACATCAAGTCATGCGAATTTACCTGAAGCGGCTGTAATCGCAAAACTGACGTCGACAAAAAATCTTGAAGGATTTATATACGATGCGATATACAGCGATACCTTCCTACTCTCTTTTCTTAATTTTACTGCTAATAAACGGGATCAGAGAGGAATCAAAGGCAGGCTAATAACTTCAGCACTTAAACGTTTTCCTACCAATGACATTTTACATATATCAGTTGAAAACAGGGAAGAAGAGCAGGTGACGGTAACGTTCGGTCAAAAATATTCTATGAAAATATACCGATGGCTTGAGCCGGGGATTAGCCCCGAACTTGAAATTTCTGATTATTTGACAAGTAAAAAGTTTGCGCACATTATGCAAGTACGGTCATCGCTTCAATATTCGGTTTTTAATGAAGAGAATACGGCCTTAGGCATAATATACGATTATGTGCCTAATCAGGGCAGTATCTGGCAATATACATTAAATTATCTGATGAAAAATTACGAAGCAGCGGGAAAACAGATTGCCAATTTTCAAAAAATCCCTTCCGAACCGGGCTATTTTTTTGATATCTTGAATGCGCAGCCCCCGGTTTTTGTACAGGAGTTTTTCCAACTCTATTCTGAGCAGATGCAGCTCCTGGCTCAGCGAACGGCGAAGCTTCACACCATATTGTCAATGAGTGATGAACAGGCCTTCAAGCCGGAACCCTTCACTGACTTTCATAAATATTCACAATACCAATCTGTTTACAGTTTGATACGAGAGACGATAAGGCTACTTGACAACCGACTTTCTCAATTGCCTCCAGATATTCGCGAGCAGGGGCGCATTATAATGCATTCTGAAAAAGATATAATAAGCCGATTCAAAGCTATCCGCGACCGTCATATTTCAGCAATGCGAATCAGGATTCATGGGAATTATAATTTAGGGAAAATTCTGTATACCGGAAAAGATTTTATAATTACGGGATTCGAAGGTCAATACGGACATTCGCTGAGTGAAAGAAGAAATAAGATGTCACCTCTGCGAGATGCGGCCAACATGCTTCGCTCAATTCATTATGCTTCGTTTTTTTCGACTTTCAATATTCCACGAAGCGGATTTCCATTGGCAGTCGAGCAGATAGTGCCTGTTCAGAATCTCTGGTATCTCTGGACATGTGCGGCGTTTGTTTCGAGTTACCTGAACCATTCTAAAGATATGCCATTTATGCCGAAAGACTCAGAGGAGTTAAAGGAACTTCTCCGATGTTATCTGCTCGAAAGGACATTTATTGAATTGCAAAATGAATTGAAAAATAGGCCGGAGTGGGCCAGAGTGCCTTTTGAAGGGATTCTGCAGATAATCAGAAAAACAAAATAATGATCGATAATATTGTAAACATCGATGGGAAAAAGCGGGTTATAATTGAACGTTTAGAGCCGCAAATAAACAATGGAACATTTTCCATCAAACGAGTGGTTGGTGAAAAGGTCATTGTTACGGCAGATATTTTTACAGATGGACATGATTTGATTAGCGCAGAGCTTCTATATCGTCATAAATCTTCTTCCGATTGGCGGTATTCGCCGATGACGGCGGTTGTTAATGATGAATGGACCGGCAGTTTCGAAGTAAGAGAGCTTGGAATTTATTTCTACACAGTTTGCGGCTGGGTTGATTATTTCAGCACATGGCTTGTGGATTTCACGAAAAAGTTTGAAAATGGTCAGGAAATTACGGTTGATTTGAGGATAGGAATGCAGCACCTGCAGAAAATGCTTGAAATGGCAGGCGAAGAAGATAAAGCTAAAATCAGGTATTTGACTGATATGCTAAATAACCCAGTTGATATAAAAGAGATTATTACAATTTTATCGGGCAAAGAAGTAAAAGAGATGGTCGCCAAATATCATGATGAAGCAAAAGTTTCACAATATCCTTCAGAATTGAAGGTTAGTGTTTCGCGTGCCAAGGCAGCGTTTAGCAGCTGGTATGAATTTTTCCCTCGCTCGTTCAGAACTTTCGGTCAATGTGAAAAGTTTTTACCCGAAATTCAAAAAATGGGATTTGATGTTGTTTATCTTCCACCGATTCATCCAATAGGCATGACCAAAAGAAAAGGGAAAAATAATTCAGTCGTAAGTTTGCCAGAAGATCCCGGCAGTCCATGGGCTATCGGTTCGAAGGAAGGCGGGCATAAAGCGATTCATCCCGATTTAGGAACTTTTGAGGATTTTCAGAATTTTATAAAAGCAGCAGAGCGGCACAATATTGAAATTGCGATTGATTTGGCTTTTCAGTGTTCTCCTGACCATCCTTATGAGAAACAGCATCCGCAGTGGTTTAAATGGCGGCCGGATAACACAGTGCAATTTGCAGAGAATCCGCCAAAAAAATATGAGGATATTATCCCGCTAAATTTTGAGAGTGATGAATGGCAAAATCTTTGGCAGGAATTAAAGAGCATTGTTGTTTTCTGGATTGAGAAAGGGATAAAAATTTTTAGGGTTGATAATCCTCATACCAAACCTTTTGTTTTCTGGCAATGGCTGATTTCCGAAATAAAGAATCAATTTCCTGATGTAATTTTTTTATCTGAGGCTTTCACAAAACCCAAGCCTATGCAGCGTTTGGCAAAATTGGACTTTGACCAGTCATATACCTATTTCACATGGCGGAATACAAAGTATGAACTTGAGCAGTATATGACAGAATTGACAGCGACAGA
>MHXZ01000081.1 GCA_001825665.1 Planctomycetes bacterium GWF2_41_51
GGTACCAAGAACATACGTAAACTGGAACCATTCTGCGAGGTTCGGCCAGAAATGATTCTGCACAAATGCGGCAGCCATTCCGACAATCATACCAATACCGTAACCGCCTGCGTTGAACCTCCACCAATACAATCTAAGTATGCTTGGCACAGCGAAACCAGCGGCCAGGCCACCCATCACCCATCCCCATATTTGATTTATGCTGGTAGTGTAGTATGCCATAATAAAACCTGAAACAACAAGCAGAAAGCCAAATGCCCAGCTAATAGAAATAAGTTCCTTATTTGAAGCTTTTGGCCTTACATAGGCCTGCCAGATATCGCGTGTGAAAAATCCTGTTGCATAGTTAATAAGAGAATTGAAAGTCGACATTGCGGCCGCAAGCAGGGCGACAATAATAAGTCCTCTCATTCCCATAGGAACATCATGCAATAAAACTGCAGGCAAAATACGTTCAGGATTAATCGTACCATTAAATTTTATCAGCATCAGTTTCGGTGCGAAATCTTCGCCAAGAAGGGCTTTTATTCCTGTTATTAAATCTGCGGGCTGGGCTGCAGGATTATTGATTATCGCGGCGGTTACTTCTTCCCATTTATAGTTAGGAATATTGCCTAAATGAGATTTTATCAAATCCGCTGTTTGGGTCAGAATTGTATGGTCAGGGAAGAAACTTTTTACGAGCAGCAAGCCGAGAATTGTGAATCCAAGCATCAGCGGCCATCGCAGCATCATAAGCCATCCGCACATAAAATTCAGCAAACCGCATTCACGGTCGCTTCGTGCGCCGAAATATTTCGGGTCAGCTCCAGTTCCCAGCCCCTGGAAAAACATCTTAAGCAAAAAATAACCGCCTGCGAGAGTTAGAAAGCTATAATTTTCATAGCCTGCGGGCATTTCTGTTTTCCATTGCGGGAAAGTCGAAACCCAATTATTATTTCCGGTTACCGATGTACTAAGGGCAGTGAAATCAATTCCCGTAGTTTTAATCATGGCCACAATCACGATAAAAATAACAGCTATCCAGATGCATATAGATTGGAAAATATCAGTAACGATTACGCCATAAAAACCAGCTTCCATTGTATATGCTATTGTGACAATCATCATTATTACAGAGCATGTCATCGGTGAAAAAGGCAGGAACATCGAAAGGAAAAGACCTGCTCCCTTGAACGAATAGGCCAAAAGACCAAGAACTCCTCCTACAGCACCAATTACGGAAGTAACTCTTGCGAACTTAGCCCATTTATCGTTGCCAAAACGGAAAACCATCCATTCGGCCCCGGTTATCACGCCTGACCTGCGGTGCCATTTGGCGGTGAAAAGCATTATAAAAACAAGAACAAGGCAGGCACCGCCTCTGAATCCTTCAATATACATTGCCCGCGGTCCCAGCAGGTACAAAAACGAAACAATGACCATTGTGCCGGTCATATCTACCCATGCCGCCATCGACGACATTCCAAGCGCCCACCACGGCATTTTCCTTCCGCCAAGAAAATAATCTTCCATACTTGCGGATGCACGTTTTTTCAGGAATTGACCAATAGCGAGCAGAACCAGGAGATATCCTAAAATTATGCCGTAATCGACGTAGTTCAAATACTTCATTACAGTCTCCAATATAATATTAAATTAAAGTTTAAAAATGAATAATAAAAATCAGGAACCCTTATTTTAAGGATTCCTAAATTTTTATTTTAAATTTTGATTTTAATTTGTTTACGGCAGGAATTCAATCGTAAGAATTTTCTTCTTTGCGATTTCAAGACTTACCCATCCATCCGCATCCATTGCTAAATCATTTTCAGGAATTTCTTCAAGGGTGACAGTTCGAACATGATTCCATTTCTTGTTTTTGTCTGACTGAGGCAGAGCATTTTCGGCGGTGATTCGTTCGACAGGTGAGAAATTTGCTGCAGGGCCTGACAAACCGCCATTAAGCCTTACAGAAGCTGAAACAGTTTTTTCAAACGGATTGTATAATCTGACAATCCAGCCTTGTCCGTTTTCACTTCGTTTGACGGTGCTTACGGGAATTACATCAGGTTTTACTTCGAGGAAAGATTTTGTTAATGCTTCGGTGCCGTGGACCGTAGGGCCTACCTGTGCGGCGGTAAATGCGAAATTAAATCTGTCCGCTGCCTGCCAGACTTTAGCCTTTTCCCAGTCGCCGCTATGAGGCATAACTGCGTAACGGAACGTATGTCTGCCAAGACATTGCGAACCTTTATCGCTTTGGCTGTAATCAAGCATTTCCTGGGTAACACAAATTCGCAACGGGAAGCATCTGAGCATTGTCAGACTGATTGTGCGGGCAGGGTCGTCGGAAGCTTCATAAGCTTTTAATCCTTCGTTGAGCAGGGCAAGTCCAACCTGACCATCGCTGATATCGACAAATGAATTCATCGGCTGTTCAGGTTGAATCTTTTCATCGTACAAAGATGGATCAGGGGGAATAACAGATCTTTCAATCAAATCAAACTGTCCCTGAACCATAACTTTATCGCTTTTAACATTCGTCGGGAAAGCGACCTGTAAATAATGGTCTTCAATATTATTATTGATGTCAGTAGAAATTTCAACCCACTGCTGTCCGCGACGAAGTGTAATTGTGTTTACTATGGTATAAGGTTTAAGATGGCTGCTTCTTGCCTTGTCGTCTTTTGTTCGGCCTTCCGGAAGCGCCCAGTTAATTGTAACTCTAAATACGGTTTCAAGTTCACCGCTGTACATTAAAGCTATTTCCGCTTTTTCACTCAGAGTCGTATATCTTGTTTCATTTGCGACGGTATGGTGTTCCCATGGATTGCCGATTTCGCTTGAATCAATGAAATAACCGAGTTCGTTGTAAGTTTTGCTGTTTGCCTTATCGATAACATTCAATGTGCCGTTGCTGTTGATAGTTACGGAAACAAATTCATTTTCCATCGTTCTTGGGCCGGTAAGCATATTTTTAAGACGGGTGGAACGGAATTTTTTTATTGGCTTAACAAAGAAAGTGCGATACCCCATAGCAGGGATATTTTCAAATTGTACTCTCGCGATGTAACGAACCATCGGAAACATATTTGCAGTATCGTTTGGAGATTGTACTACCGGGTAAGAATTGCCGGCTTTTTCACAAATTTGCATCCAAAGCCGTTTATTGTTTTCATCGACGATTTCAAAACCATCGCATTTCCATTCCTGCGGTATATCTATCGTTGTCGAAAGAATTTCGCTTCTTTCAAATGAAGCAGGATTGAACACGCAGATTGCCATGCTGTCCGGGCCGTATGCAGAAAGATTAACTGAGCCGACAATATCAAGCATGGCTCGCTCTGAAACGCAGGTACTGATTTCCCTGCATTGACGGGTTCTATATAACATATCTTCGCCGATAATGTCTCTGCTGCATCCGCCGATAGAATCATGGCCATGATTTTGCAGCAGCCAATTGTACGCGGTGTTGATGAATCCCTGCGGATAAGAAGCGCCTAACAGTGAAGCGAAAACAGATAAGGGTTCAGCATAACCCATCAAGGCTCGTTCGGTGATGAAGTTGTCTTTCTTAATATCCATTCGTGCTGAAATAATCCAGCCGAAAAGAACGCTTGTGCTTCCAGTGGTGTAATAGTGCCTCATCTCGCCTTTGACTACAGGCAGTTGGTCACTGATGTTTTCGCAAACGCTTTTCTGGAAATCTTCAATACTGCTGTGGAAAACATCAGCTTTATTCTTAATCGCTTCATTGCAATCAGAAATCATTCTTACTTCGCGAATATCAGGGCATGAAGAATCATGGCCGCATGACCAGAAGCGGTGGGGTGTTGTCCAGTCACCATCCTGTTCGTCATAAGCTTGTTTTGCTCGCTGAGCAATTTCATTTTTAAAATAATCAAAATAAGGATGCATGTACTGCATATCGAGTCCGCTATGTGCGTCATCGATGAATTTGAAGGGGCCGTGACCGGTTTTCCACGACATTACGCGATTATTTTCATTTTGCTGGTTCCAGTAGGCAGGCCGCTGAACAACATACCATATATTATAACGCGGTCTTACAGCCAATCGTGAAGCAACCAGCTTTGAACCATCAGGTCCTTCCCAAATATATTCAGATTTCGGTGCTACGATTGTATTTACGCCTCTGTAGAAAGCGATGAAGTCGATACCGAAGCCTTTATAAATCTGCGGCATTTGTGAAATCTGTCCCCATGAAAACGGCGAGTATCCGGTTTTGCTTACATAACCGAATTTTTTCGCTATTTTATGGCCGAGCAGAAGATTACGAATCAAAGATTCACCAGCAACGCTGAATTCATCCGGCAGACAGAACCATGGACCAACGAAAAGTTTTTTCTCCTGAATATACTTTTTTAGTAAAGCCTCTCGCTCCGGCCTTATCTCAAGATAATCCTGTAATGGAATTGTTTGTGAATCCATGTGAAAGGATTTGTAATTCGGCTCTTTTTCGAAGATATCCAATAACATGTCAAGCATATGCACTAGCATGTGACGTGTCCGCTGCATTGAAAACCGCCATTCCCTGTCCCAATGCGTATTGGAAATAAAATGACATTGTGCTTTAGTTTGAATCATTTTCTCTGCTGATGTCTCTTTACTAACCTGTGCCTTAAGCATAAAATTCTTCCATTATATAAGTTTTAAGATTTCTTCAAAAGTATCGCAATAATGATTGCATAATCCTAACGTACCGCTCTCCTTAATGTTTCCGCCGCCAAAGCCGATAGTTGCGAATCCTGCCAAACGAATTGAACAAACTCCTGCGCCGCTGTCTTCGATTCCTATTACATGATGCCTTTGCTCTGTGGAAATACCAAGTCCTACTCGGCTTACCTCCGAATACAGCCATGGATGCGGTTTAGGCGACAATTCGCCCAATGTGCCGACTTCACCTTTTCGCATCGGGAAGCCCGCAGTTATTATCGCATCATAAAATTCTTTCGGGTCGCCCATATTCAAAGTTTTGAATGCTGAAAGTATTTCAGGCCATGCCTTTTCATATAAGCCGGAAGTAACAAGCCCGATTTTAATTCCTTTGGCTTTTAATTCATATAGAAATTCTTTAAGACCCGGGGAAGGCGTAAAAGCATTGGCTTTTCCGCGGCCCTGCATGATTTCATTCATTTGAAAATGCGTATGCTGGAAATAAAATTTGCGAGCTTCCTCTACAGTTTTATCAGGACAATATTTTTTTACGCAATGCCCGAGATGTTCGGAAACGCTATGGCCGGATACGAATGGCAAATCAGCTTCTTCAAGTTCAAATTTTGGATTATCTAACAGGCTGGCTGTACTAAGCTGAATTATCCAAATCCAGAAAGATTCGCTGCGAACGCTTGTTCCATCCAAATCCATTAACACGGCTTTTGTCGGCTTTGCTATTTTTACCGGATCAATTTGATAATAGGCAGGATAGCCCATGGAGGAACGGACGTAAGATAGAACATGATCTTTGAAAAAAATAAATTCTACTTTTCTATCTCCGGTTGCCAAGATGGATATGACTCCGTTTTTGCCATTGGAAAATCGACCATCGCTGCATTTTTCGAGAGTAACAAAATCGGACTCCTTTGCCAAAGGTCCTAAAATACTGATATCCATCTATTTCTTCCTTTAACTTAATCATGTCCTAATACACATCAGGTATTAATGTCCTAATTTATAGCCCATAGATGATAATTTGTCAAGTTTTTTCCCGTATTTGAATCTTTTAAATATAAGTATTTTGTTTTACGATAGTTATAGATTTTAAAAACATCGCAATTTACAAAGTCTATTGGTAATGTTTAGACCATGATATTATCGGTATCATATTTTTATTACAATAGAAGATATTATAGGTTACCAATAAATATTAAATTTGCAGCGTAATGTTGTACATTTCTATAATGCTCTTATTATCAAAAACTTATGTTATTCGTTAGTCATTTATTAGCGGTTATGTTATAATGATTTTGTACAAAAATGAGGGTTTGATTTGGTATAAAATCATTTAAATTAAAATTTTTATTAAGTTTTTAAAAAAACATTTGACTTAAATAATAAGGTGGTGTACAATTTTGGTTACATTTGAGATGTATATAGATGTATTTGGCATATTTAAATCTTTATTGAGGAAAAGCTGGTAAAGGAATAATTATGAAGATGATGAGAAGATTTCGAGCTTTTACCCTTGTTGAACTGCTTGTTGTCATTTCTATTATAGCAATTCTCCTTGCGGTGTTATTACCATCGTTAAATAAGGCTCGCGAACTGGCAAGGATTCTAAGCTGTGCAGCAAATTCAAAACAGATAGGCAATCTAATCAGTATTTATCAGGCCAGCAATGATGGCGCAGTTCCAACAATACTAAACAGATACACGAAAGCTAATGATTCGATGGGGCCATATCCTGCGAGATCCAGACTTTTATCTGTTGCATTAACCGCTGCAACTAAAGAAGGCGCTGAACTTGCGGCTAAAGATGGCGGCAGATACAACCCTGACAAGGATTGGGGGTACACTAATGATAGAGTAAAGCTGGATTATTTCAGAAAGTATTTACCAGAGTTTTTTGTATGTCCTTTCGTTCGTAACAGAGAAGTAGCCTCTCAGGAATTTGTGCCAGGCACAATTTTGAAATGGAATAATAAAGATGTTCGGACTTTAGTAAGAACATCATCTGGAGAGAGTTATGCTGTATGGAGATGGGAATTGAAAAAAGGGGAACGTCCAAAAAATTATGCAAATGATGTTTTTTCTATTCTCGGCGCACCTTATGGGGTTCCAAAATATGGTGCATTAGCCTGGAATAATTATGTGGATAATGGTAACACAGCAAAGTGGTCAATTCTCGGTAATAGCCCGGTTAAATGGTCTTCAAGACATTTAAAAAGAATAAAAGCCAGCGGTATGAGTGAAGCGACAATAGTTTTCTGTGAGCAAGGGCAAAATGACAGCAGTACCGGCGGACCTGAATCGGAAAATGGTATTTTCAATTACGGAAGTCATAAAAGAAGCGGTAAAGGCGGTACCAATACAGTATTTGCGGACAATCACGTAGAATGGGTAGAAGGCAGAATGATTGGTTGGCCATAATAGTTAATTAAGTAAGATAGTCGTGATAAGCGTTTTATTGCGAAGAAGAAAATAGTCATTGAAATTAGGAGGATGATTATGTTGAAGAAGTTATTATTTACAGCATTAGTTTTTGTGGTCTGCACAAATTCATGGGCAGCAGAGATGCAGTGGTTCGGCGGAGCACACGACAGGGACTGGTTCAACACGGCAAATTGGGGACCAGCCGGCGGACCAATTCCTACAGGAGTTGATAAAGCAAAACTCAATTATGTTTGGGCAAATCCCGGACCGGTTGTCAGCGCACCCGGCGCTATAGCCAATGAAATTTTCATCTCGGAAGACCGTGATCTCGGTACAATTGGAGAACAAAGTTTAACAATAGCAGCCGGAGGGGAACTTACGGCTAATGGCCAGGTTATCCTTGGTTACTTTGGTCCTGACTCAAGAGCGGGCTTGCCGGCGAATGAAGGCCGCTTGATTATTGATGGCGGAACAGCAACTCTTGCAACTCTGGGCGCAAGCCATTTATGGGTTGGATTTGGAGGTATCGGACACCTTGTAGTTAATAGCGGATTGCTCGATATTCGAGGCAATTTCGGAATCGGTTTTAACGGCGGTTCCGGAACAGTGGAACTGAATGGCGGAGTTCTGAATACACAACAATTTAATTTCAATAATGCCAGCGATTACAGTTTTGATATCACAGGCGGCGAATGGATTGAAAAGGGTTTTTACGTCGCTGAGATCGAGGCTTTAGTAAATGCAGGTAAGATTACTGGTTACGGCGGAGCTGGTGAAGTAGTTGTTACGTGGGATCCTGTTCTTGAACAGACACATGTAACGGCAGTTATCCCAGAGCCAATCACCATCACGCTACTTGGAATTGGGGCTCTTTTAATCAGAAAACGTTCTTAAAAATTATAATTAGGGGGGGCCTATATGGCCCCCTTTATCTGCGCGTACCATAAATATACAGCAATGACGCTGTCTTTATATAGGAGATAATTTATGAATAAAAAAATGGTTTTGATATTATCTTTCATAGCAATGATAACATTTGCAGGAAATGTAAATGCCGCGATGAAGACAGCGCCCTTACATACGACAGGGGATGCTGATGAACAATGGGCTCCATTAGGCGGCGGTTCAATCGGGCAAAACTGGTCAAATCCTGAAAACTGGTGGCACAATGCTGTTCCTACAAGCACGCAAAAAGCTAAACTTAATAGAACACCAGGACCAATTATCAGCGGCGTTGTAGATGTAAATCAAATATTTATCAGTGAAGGAAATATACTCGTTTATGAATATCCATCATGCTTGCTTAAAATAGTAAACGGCGCAAATGTTACTGTTCGGCAAAGTATGATTTTAGGTTATTATCTTTCTGACAGAGGAAAACTTCAAATAGATGGCGGAACGACAAATATAAATCGACATTTGTTTATCGGCCGCAGCGGTAATGGTGAACTTACAATAAATGGCGGAACTGTAAACGTTCTCGGCAATTTTGTTATTTCTCATCAGGGCGGAAACGGCAATGTAAAACTTAATGGCGGTACGCTCCATATAAATCAGCTTACATACGAATATAATTTGCAGGAAAAAGTTAATCCGACAGATCCGGATGTTGAAATTACGCCAGGCAAAGCAAGTCTTGATATTTCAGGCGGTCAGATTATTCATGACAGCAACGCACGCGACTGCAATGCGGTTGCTGCTGATTACAGGACAATGGCTTCTTTAGGAAAACTTACGGCCTACAATGGTATGGGTGACCCTGTAGCACGCATTAATCCGATTACACATCAGGTAATTGTTACCGGCGAAAAGATGCTTTGGGATTTTTCCGATATTACAGTTACATCTCACAGCACAATGGATAATGATGCTATTTCCGGTATTGACAAAATGTTCAAGAGTGCCGTAACAGATTCCAATGCAGCAATCTTTCTGGATGGCCCGGGGACCGGCGGTGTTTATACCGTTGAATGGGAAACACCCGGTGATGTTACTTTAAATTCGATTGAAATGATTGCAGAACGTGATGATATTGACCAGATGCGTGCGGTTCGGCATTTTACATTAAAGGCAAAAGTTCCAAGCACATCTCCAACGTTTAATGTTGTAGTTTACGATGGCGATGTCAGCTATACATCTAACATATATGATTTAAATTACAATCTGCCTTCATTGGTTACATCTGGCAAATTCCGTGCTGAATTTACCGGCAACGATGAAAAAGCTCCCCGCATTCGTATACTTAATGCAATCGGCAGCCGTCAGGCAGAACATCTTTGGAATTCAAATCAAATTGCAATCGTACCCGGCGGTAGTCCCGTGATTATGGATCCGCTCCAACCCGGCTTATTCGATATTGCAAATATGTTTGAAACACGCCGTACAGACAATATGAGTACAATTTTTATGAATGGTACCGGAGCAGGTTATGTTTATAATCTGACTTTCAGACCAATTGAACAAAGTGAAATTCAAGCATTCGAGTTAGTTGCTGAAATGGACGGCGGAACTTCCAGCAGGGCGGCAACTCATTTCACTTTGAAAGCCAAAAGTGTTGGCTCGAATACTTATGATAAAATCCTTTATGATGGCGATATTGCTATACAAGATTATGTTAATAATGTCTATAACCTTAATGTTAATCTCGCACCAGAGAATTTTGTAACGGCTCAGGAAATTCGTGCAGAATTTACGGGCGGAATCGATGAGAACGGCGTTCGAATTCGCGAACTGAATGCAATGGGTGTTAAGAGCGGTATCCAGCAATTATGGGAGATCGGTAACGTTGCTATCGGCGACCGCAGTTCATATCAAATTTATACACAAAGATTTGATATCGATAATGTTTTCCAAAAAGAAGGTACAGTAAGCGATCCGTGCTCTGATTCTGTAGTTTTCGAAGATCTTGGCACAAATGAGGTGTATTATGTGGAATGGAAAACACGTTCAACGGTTGAAGTTGCTGCTTTTAATGTAAAAGCAACTCATGATTCAGCTACAGCTCCGATTAATCCAAACGGCAGAGCGATGAAGCATCTTACTGTAAAAGCAAAGAGCATAGGTTCGTCAACTTATGATTTAACCTTGTATAATGCGGATGTTGCAGTTCCTTATAATGCTCCTTATGATGCCAATGTACTTGACCTTTGGATAAATCTGCCGGCGCCTGTTACAGCACGTGAGTTCAGGGCTGAATTTACAGGTAATGATTCTTACGGTGTTAGAATTAATGAGCTTAATGCTATTGGATATATTCAGGCCAATGTTGGCGGCGATATGGACAGCGATGCGGATGTTGACTTTGAAGATTTTGCGACTTTTGCCGGGAATTGGAGAATCGACAACAGCACTACACCATTGAGCACTCAGACGCTCGAAACTTTTGAAAGCTATTCTGCAATTCCAAATGCTACCTGGTCTAATTGGCTTGGGCAAACCAGCACAGGTTACAATAACCTGGCTCTCGAAACATCTGTAATTCACAGCGGCACTAAAGCTCTCAAATGGACTTATGATCTCAACCCTGACATCGTTATAGGTGACGATAAATCAGGTATTGTTTACACGATGGCAGCACCGGTTAATCTGAAAAATTACAGCAAATTTAAAGTTTGGATTAATCGTCAAGCAGGAAATAGTCTGGAGAATTTCCTTGCGGTGAGATTCTATTGGGCCGGTGCATTGCACGACAGCAGAATACAGGCTGAAGCAGTCGTTTTGAGTGCAAATGGTTCGACACAGACTCCGACAGGCTGGAGTGAATGGATTGTTGATCTCAACAATGACCTTATATTCAAAAATCGCACTTCAATGAGCGGTAATGATTTATACAATGTCGGACAAATAGTGCTTTATGTTTGCAATAGGCTCCAGTTCCGTGGAGGACCGGGCACAATTTATGTTGATGATGTGGCATTAACCGGTAAATGTACAAGTCCTGCATCAGATTTCAATGGCGATTGCAGAGTTGATTTCTTCGATTTGAAAACTTTTGCCGAAAATTGGCTGCAAGGAAAGTAATTTAATTTATCAATCAAAGCGGCTCAGAAATAAAATCTGAGCCGCTTTTTTTATTTCTATACAAATTTTATTCCATTAAAGACCTGTGGCGATGTTAAAAAATAAAATAGTCAAATGCTTAATTATCCTCTTTATTTCCTTAAAAATTATGGCTGTAGAAGATATAAGCTTCATTGCTTTAGGTGATTTGCATTATGATAAGCTCGAATTCCATGACTTGGATTGGCTAAAGAATAAATGGCGCAATCCTGACGATTATCGTCAAATAACACAGGAGTATGTTGTATATACTGAAAAACATTGGGACAGCCTGATTGATATTCTTAGGCATCAAAGTAAAGAATATCAGCCGAAAATTTCGGCCATTGTACAACTTGGCGATTTAATGGAAGGTTTGGCGGGCAGTCCGGAATATGCAGAAAAAATGGCGAAAGGCGCTATTAACGCAATTGAAGCGGCTGATTTAAACGTACCATGGGTGCTCGTGAAGGGTAATCATGATGGCTGGTACGGCCCCGGTGAACCGGAGGCATATAAAAAAATAATCGCTCCTTATGTAAATTCAAAATTAAATGTTAATGCGGAAAATTCTTTTTATACTTATTCAATTGGACCGGTTGAATTTATCTGCTGCCCAGATTTTCATGATAGAGATTATATTGTAAATTTTATCGAAGATTCATTAATTAAATCGAAAGCTAAATATAAATTCGTTTTAATACATACACCGATTATTCCTGTAACCGGCCGCTGCTGGGATGTTTTTAATTATAGAACAGCCAATGAACATAATAATTCACAAAGAGAAAAGCTTCTTAATTTGCTCGCTCATCATAAAGCAATAATTCTTTGCGCTCATTTACACAGATACTCGATTGTAAAACGTTCAACAAATCAAGGACCTGTCGTCCAAATAATGCTCAATAGCGTAATTAGACAGAAAGACCTAAATGCTCCGTATTGGAAAACAGAAGAATATGGGGCAAACCTTGTCGATATTGAACCACAGTTTGATCCTGAACATAAAAAGCAACGGAAAATCGCTCTTGCCAAGGAGGCAAAGTATATAGAAAAGTTTTATCTTGCGGATATGCCGGGTTATGCGGTAATTTCAGCTTTTGCTAACGAAGATAGATTGATTATGAAAGTTTATTGCGGATTAAATGAAGAACCTGTTTTTACGATAAATCTTTCTGAATTACTCAAATAAAAAAAACGCCCTGAATATTTCAGAGCGTTTTTAAAAATCACACACAGGCTAATCTTTATTCTTTCTCTTCGTCGTTTTCCTGATTCAGGATTTTGCCTTCAGCATTCATTTTAATTTCAACTGCTTTACCATCTTTCACAATTTTTGCTTCATAAATAGTTACTGGAATTTCGAGCTTTACAACTTTTATTTGTGCATGCTCGACTGCTTTTTCAATTTTCTTTATTTCCGCATTTTGTGACTTGATGGTTTCTGCAACTGCCGCTGGTACGGTATCGAGTGTTTCAATCGATTCTACTTCAACAAGAGTTCCATCTTCTGATAGCTTAATATCATATTCTTTTTGGCCATCTTTCAGTTTTGCTTCATACAATTTTACTGTCTCTTCTTCCATCTCGCTGTTTTCAATTACAGCATCAGGCATAAGTGCTTTTAAAGCAGCCGCGACAGCCTGTGGAAGTGAACATTTCTCTTCATTGTCGGCATTTGTTGCTGTACAAATAATCGCAGCGGCAATGCAACAAACTATTAAAATACAACTTTTTTTTACCATTTTTAAATCTCCTTAAAAAAAATATTTCCATCAAACTGAATTATACAAAATTCAGCTTATTCATCTTTACCAGTGCCGCTCCAAAGACAATTGCTGCCTCGCGGGTCATCAGGCAATATCTGCTTGTTATCGTCAAGAACATATCCCAGTGATGTTAAAGACATGCTCTTTGCATGGCCATCGACAAAAGATGCATTTGCGCGGTTTGAATGCCTTGGATCGGCAGGGGACTGCTGAATAGCTGCGCCGCTTTTGTAAAATGCAAATGTTTGAAATCCGGTACTTCTGGCAATTTTCGGCGGGTCGAGTGTATAAGAATGCACACCGTGAGGTATTCCTGCGCCTCGGCCATCAGCAATAATAACCGTTTCGCTTGGCCGTATTATACGGCTCAGCGGAACCGGATAGTTGACATATTTGCCATCCGCTACATTCGAATTGCCTAAATATTGATAATTATATCCATAAGAACCATTGCGTATATCGTTAGCGTTGTAGTCCATAAACTTGAACGACGGGCAAAAGAAATACTGATTTGTCATAATCAAAGAATCTTTGTCGCCAAAGGTCTTTTTGGTGTCTGTCAAATATTTTGAAGGGGTTATCACCGGCCCAATTCCCTGGTCAAAAAACCATTGCCATCTCGGCATCTCACGGCCATATTTATTTACAAACTTTGATCCATTCGGACTGCCGTCATTTGTCATTCGGAATGGAGGAAATTCTTTATAATCCTGTACGTACATAGCACCTGCAATTGCAAGTCTCCTTACATTTGCAAGACAAATAGTCGTTTGTCCGCCGGCTCGTGCCTTTGAAAGCACAGGCATCAGCACACCAAGTAATACCGCAATTATTGAAATTACAACTAATAATTCAACCAAAGTAAACCCATAATCAATTTTCTTATTCATATTATCTCGCTGGTCTTGTACGTGTTACAGTAATTTCTCCGCGAAGTCCCTGGCCGGCTTTGCCCGTAAGCCAAAGATACTCATCGCTTGGCAATCCTTCATAAGTTACGAACATATCAACACCACCAGGTCTGGGCGGATTATTCGTTACTTTGAAAACAGCTGTAGCTTCATCAACTTCATCGAACATAGCAACATAAAGCATATTAGCGCCGGCGGCAGTAACGGTAGAACTTACCTGGTTCCAAAAGAATTGCCCGCCGAGGCGAGGAATTTGATTCAAAGGATGACTGGTATCACTCGGATTATTGTTATGAAAGCTGTAACCGGGGAATATAACGGGCAAATATTCAATGTTGTGGTTATTGCACCATGTAACGTCCGGTGCCCAGACATTATTTGTATATGTGCTGATTTCAATTGAATTGGCATATCTTCCGATGGACCATGGGCTGACAATATCAGCAGCAAGTATTATTGTATGAACCATCGGGTCATCGAGGCAATCTCTGGTATTGTCCAGCGTTCTCCAATAACTCGGAACTCCGACCATTACTGTGCAGCCGCCATAAATCGGGTCACTCTTGAAGAAATTTACAAGGTCGAGACATTCCTGCAATGTATATTCTCGGCCGTCATTAAAGCCTATGCCCCATACAGCAACAACAGGTTTGCCGTTATGATACATGTACGCATTGTCATTGGCATCTTTAGTTATTTTTTTAGTATCGACAAGATATTTCCAATCTTCTCTGACGTAAGAAGTTTCACCCTGATCAAGCCCGGACAAATCGTACATAACTGCGTAAACCCTGCCGGATATATTCGCACCATCTTTGCAATAACTTAATACATCATTGCGATGATAAAAGCTTTTGCTCGTTCGGCTCTTTATCTCATTTCCAAATCGCTGAAGGTATATGCCGTCGATTCCATATTGCTGCATCCACTCGAAATGGCGAAGAACTGTATTCCTGTTATGTGAACTGAATACATAGTGATGATTGCTGCCTTCGATGAAACTTGCTGCTTCAAATTTTTCATCAGCGTTCATCTCGCTCATATCAGGCCACATATCTATATGGGCATTGCCTGGTGTGAATGAAGAACTGTTTTTGCTCCAGTGTATCCAATTACGTGTTGTTCCATCACCGGGACAGTTAAACCAGCCCTGATAACCGCACATAATTTTGCCGATAAGGCTGTAATTGCTGTCTGCTGTTGTAAAACTCCAAACAATCCCTTTTTCCGTGCCGAATTCATTTACCTGGTCAACACGCCAGTAATATGTAGTGCGGGTTTGAATATCCGGGTCAAAAGATGCAGAGGCGGTATTCTTTTTAAATAGAGAAGATTTGGACATCCAGTTTTTTGCCAGAGGTGCGTAAACATCAAAATTGATTCTATGATCGTCTTCGATATCGAGCCAGTTGCCTGTAAGGACAATTAAATCATTATAATCGACCTGACCGTCTGCATCTAAATCTCCTTCAAGATATTCTGCAGCTTCGACGGCAGCGGCATTTGTTCCCAAATAGATATCATAGGAAATGGCTTCGCTTGTGCCGACCCAGTTTAAAACTTTGTTCAGCATAATGTTTGTTTCACCATTTGCGGGGTCAGGATTTGAAACTAATCCAAAGGCCGGAGAAGCATCGGCTATAATGAAAAATAAGAGTATGCAAATTATTAGGATTTTATCAGGCATAGATAATTTGAAGAGATAGTATTATCGCTCAGGTCTCGTTTGTATTAGAGGTATTTGGCCTCTCAACGCACATGCAGCTTGTCCGGCAAGCCACAAATATTCATCGCTCGGCAAAGAATATCCATCCATATTGTAAGTTATGAACATATTGGCTCCGCCTGGCATTGGAGGATTATTGCTCACTTTGAAAATAGCAGTTGCTTCATCTACTTCATCGAACATCGCAATGTAAAGCATATTTGCGCCAACATTATTAACATTTGCGAATAACTGGTTCCAGAAAAATTGTCCGCCATAACGCGGTCTTTCGTTAAACGGTTTGTCTGGATCAGCATTATGAAAACTATATCCCGGCCATATTACAGGCAAATATAATTTTTGATAAGTATTGCACCAGTTCTTTTCTGATGTTCCATTGGTGGTTATCCAGTTAATGCAGTTACTGTTGCTGTATCTTCCGACAGTCCATGGACTGATAATGTCTGCCAGCAGCAGGGTTCGTTGTTCGATGCTCGTTCGCCAATCGTTATCAACGCCCAGCATAATTACATTGCCGCCGTAAACGAGGTCATTTTTGAAGAAGTTTAAAAGATCATAGCTTTCCTGTCCTTCGTATGGCCGTCCAAAACCGAATCCCCACAAAGCAACAACTGGTTTGTTGTCATGGAAGATATAACCCTGGTCACAGGGGTCTTTACCGACTCGCACTGTATCAACAAGGTATTTCCAATCATTTATTACAGCCGAAGTTCCGCCTGCCTGGAGACCTGACAAGTCATACATTACAGCGTATTTTCTGCCGTAGAGATTTGCGCCTTGTTTGCAATAAGAAAGCACATCATTGCGATTAAAAAATTCGGGTGTATTCGGAGTTACCTCAGTAGCAAAACGCTGGACATATACGCCGTCAATTCCGTATTGCTGCATCCATTGAAAATGCCGAAGGACAGTAGTTAAATTATGAGAGCTGAACACATAATGATCACTGCCGTCATAAAATTCACTTGCGAGGAACTTTTCGCCCGCAGTCATTTCGCTCATATCAGGCCACATATCTACATTGCAGTTAACAGGCGAAAACCCACCTCCGCCCCAATGAACCCAGCCGCGAGTTGTGCCGTCACCCGGAGTATTGAACCAACCCTGATAACCGCACATAATTTTGCCTATAAGCGAGTAATCACTGACTATTGACGCTGTTGTAAAGCTCCAGATATCGCCTTTTCTTGTTTCATCTCCATTCACCTCATCAACTCGCCAATAATACGTTGTATTTACAGACAGACTTTGCGGTGAGAAACTGTTGTCTGTGGTATTACCTTTAAACCACGGGCTTGATTGGGCATTCCAGTTTCCAGCTAAGATGGAGAAGTCGAGAAAATCTACTATATCATCATCATTAATTCCGGCATAAGGCTCTGAAATGTGCGGATTCATAAGCCAATAATCTGAAAGAATCAACATATCATCATAATCTACTTTTGTATCTCCATTTAAATCAGCGGAAAGTCTTTGAGCATTTCTGACATCGCGAATATCAGTACCTAAATATACATCGTGGGAAATTGCCTGTGTGCCTGATGTCCAGTTTAATTCAAAAGCAAGACTTACGTTCATTGAACCATTAGCCGGTTCGGGATTATGTGCAAGGCCATAAGTTGTCGTAAAATTCCAAAGGTCGCCTTCTGTAATAGTTGAACCATTAACTTCATCGATGCGCCAATAATATATTGTGCCTAATTCGAGTGCTCCAGGCTCGTATGTCAATTCAGTCTGATTGGTTATAAAAGCGGGGGGATTCGTTGTGCCAAAATAAATATTGTGTGATGTTGCGCCTGTTCCGGCAGCCCAGCTTAAATTTGCATTTAAATCGACGTCAGTGGAATTATTAGAAGGATTTGGAGCCGAGGCTTTTTCAGTATTTAAATAAGCAGTAACAGTAGTTTTGCCGGGATTTGTATTATCATAATCAACAACTAAAGTTCCTGCTCCGCCGTATGCGGTAATCCAATTGCTGCTTATATACCCATTGATTGTTGTTCTCTCGTCGCCATTTACAATAAGCATACCTTCCGTAATATCAATTCTCGATGAAACTGTCATTGAAAAATAAGCAGCCGTAATTGTCCCACCGTAAAGATAAGCGTTTGCGGTTCCGCCCGACCAGCTAAGGCCGAATCTGCCGGGTACATTTAAAACTCCACCGTTTATTGTGAATGTACCATTGCTTGTATATCCGAGCCACAGATGTCCATTGCCGGAATT
Organism: Planctomycetes bacterium GWF2_41_51; assembly: GCA_001825665.1. Classification (GTDB taxonomy): domain Bacteria; phylum Planctomycetota; class Phycisphaerae; order Sedimentisphaerales; family UBA12454; genus UBA12454. Next base: position 17,763 of record MHXZ01000081.1, read on the forward strand.
AGTGGAGCCGAGATTTACAGTTCCGCCATTCATTGTAAATGTTCCGGGTTTACCGCTTTGATCTATTCCGACCATCAGCCATTCGCCCGTATTGAGTGTTCCGCTGTTGATTACGAGATTTGCTCCGCTGCTTCCGCCGATTCTGATATTGTTCCCGGCAGCAGTAGTTGGTGAATTTACAATAGGCCCTGTAGTATTAATCGCCACATCTACATTAACACTTATTGTGGGAAGAATATTGTTAGACCAGTTTTTAGGCGAAGACCATAGATTGTCGCCCTCGCCGTTATCCCATGCAACCGCCGAGACAATATTGGCAATCCATAAAACCAAAATTAAAATTTTCGATATAGGTTTTATATGCAGCATTATTTTTTCGAATTATGGCCAAAGACCTGTTCCGAGCCAGCCTTCAGAGAAAATTTTAAGATCTTTCACGTCCACACTTCCATTCTCATCATAATCGCCATCCAGGAATGGCGCTGCAATCTGGAATGTATCTACAGGTATGCCCGTCAGATTCGGAATGGCTTGTCCCATAAGGTTATCACCATTAATTGTAATAATCAAGCCAAGGGTCTTGTTAAGATTGGAAGTGCCGTACCAGCAAACTAACTTCGGGTCATCTGCTCCATTATTGAATTCCGCACCGCCAATGCCATGGGTTATATATAAAGTTCCAACACCTTTACCTTCTTCAACCACCTGACCGCCTCTTAAAGGTTTGAATCTCTCGTATAAATGGTTGTGGCCGGAAAATACGATATCAACCTGATACTGGTCGAATAATGGTTCCCACGCTGCAATTGCATCAGCACGTCCGGCATGTCCGGAGGTTGTGTACATAGGTGCATGCATATAAGCGAAAATCCACTTAATATTCGGATTAGCGCGAGCAGCGACTAAATCAGCCTCAAGCCATGCGGCCTGAGTTGGAAGAGCAATTTGATAGGTGCTTAGGCATATAAAGTGGGCATTGCCGTAATCAAAGCTGTAAACCCTGCCTCGATTGCCCGAAGTCCCGTTAGTGGGATATGCATCTTCAACCATATCGTAATAATAAGTATAATCTCTGCCGCCAGGCTGAACTTCATGGTTGCCCATTGAAATCATAACAGCGGTTTTTTGGGAAAGATTCTGTTCCGCCTTGAAGAACTCTGTCCAATAAGATTCGACGTTTATTTTTGTTTGCGGGTCAGATGTCAAAATAGAACCTTCCCATACAATATCACCGGTGTTGATAACGAAAGGCAAATCCTGCTGTGCCAGCCAGTCGCAAAGCTCTTTATGTCGTGTATGATACTTGGTCGAATCATTCGGCAGGATGATGCCGCGCGGGTCGCCCATTACTGCAAATGTGAATGATGTTACGTCTTCAGCAGAAGTAGTAAATGTATTGTCAGAACCGATTGTACCATCGCTTGAGCGTATTCTATAATGATAAGTTGTTCCCGGCGTAAGATCTGTCAATTCTACGCTGTGGAAATTGGTTACACTTGCGTTTGTTGCAGTAGAACCATAAGAGCTTGTCAGGCCGTAATCAACGCTGCTGTCGCCGGTTACCGCCGGATTCCACCAGTTTACAACAATTGAATTGAGAGGACTGTTTCGGAACGTCAGGTAAGGATATACAGTTGGCGGATTTCCTGTTGTGAAACTCCATATGTCGCCTGTTATAGTATTATCGAGACTGTCTTTTTCATCAATGCGCCAATAATAGGTCGTATTTGCTGAAAGAGTTCCCGGCAAATAAGTTATGACTGTTTGATTGCCTTTGAAATCGCCCGGACTCACTGTTCCAAAATAAACATCGTGCGAAACGGCTCCGCCGCCTGCTGTCCATGCCAATGTTGCTCCTAAAGAAACATTTACTGCATTGTTTGCAGGTGTCGGATTATATGCTTTGCTTTGCGCTGTTGTAAAGCTCCAGACATTGCCGGTAACAACTTCAGAACCGACAACTTCATCGATTCGCCAGAAATAAGTTGTGTTTGCAGCCAATGCACCGGGATTAAAAGTTGTTGCTGTTTGATTGCTCTGCAAAGTGCCGGGACTTGCAGTCCCGAAATAAACATTATGTGATTCAGCCCCCGGTCCTGCTGTCCAGCTTAACGTTAAGTCTAAAGGGAGATTAATCGCATCATTGGCAGGCGTTGGATTCGTTGCTTGGCCGGAAATCGTGGTAAAATTCCATACATCGCCTGTCGCTACAGTACCCACACTATTTACTTCATCGATTCGCCAATAATATGTATTGCCATAGGCAAGCGTTTCGGGGGTAAATGTTGTTTCAGATTGATTTCCCTGATATTCGCCCGGACTTGCTGTGCCGAAATAAACGTTATGAGAAACCGCTCCATTTCCTGCCGTCCAGCTTAATGTTGAAGAAGTTGGGAGACTTGCCGCTCCATTTGCAGGAGAAGGATTTGTTGCTTTTACATCTGCAAAATAACCCCTGATTGTTGTTTTGCCGGGATTGATAATATTGTAATCTACTTCTACTGTTCCGTTATCATTATACGCAATAATATGTTTGTTAGTGATTAGCGTATTAATTGCTGAACGTACATCTCCATTAAGAACAAGAGTTCCGCCTCCCAAATCCAGAGCGCCTTGTGCTGCAAAAGGCATCGTCAAAGTGTCGGCATATATTATACCGCCATTAAGATTCAATTTTCCGGTTGCGGTTGATGTGTTAGCAATTCGAAGTTGGCCCGTGGCGCCATTGGCAGTAAGGTTAATTATACCGCCTGTCATATTTACTGTACCAATACCAGCCTGACCAATCGAAAAACTCGCATTTGTAGAAGTAAACGTTCCGGTGGTAATTGTACCGCCATTAACATTCAACGTCCCGTTTTCACCTGCGCTTACACCTATAAAAAAATATTGGCCAACATTTAAGGCGCCGCTGTCGATTGTTAATGTTCCGCCTGTAGGTCCGCCGAGCGTGACATTATAAGCTTCAGGTATTGGAATTGTGCTTGATGTTATTATAGGCCAAACGTATGAAGAACCTTTAAAACCGGCTCTAACATTGTCTCCGTTCTCTGCGACTGTTTTAGGAACATAGCCATAATTCCAGTTAGTCCCAATATTCCAATCTGATGTAGTGCCGCGCCATTCGTTATAAACAACAGCAGAAAATGCGGAACTGCAGAAGCCGATTATTAATATCAGAAGTCCAATTTTTTTTATCATTTTTAAACTCCGTTATAATGGACGATTATTATTTATTACATCGGCGAATTTAATAACCAATTCCTGGCCATTATCGCAAAATCTTTGAAGTCGACAATACAGTCATCATTAAGGTCTTCAAGAGGTTTTTCGATGCAGCGGGGCGGATAAAGTCCGATATCGTCGAAGTAAACTGTACCGCTGCCGCCGGAAACCGGATTGCTTCTGCTGCCCACGCCTACATAGAATTTACTTACGTTCGAAAGATTAACTCCCGCAAAGTCAGAAAGAGCAATTCGCCAAACCGTCCAGTCAGCTGCTTTAACAGCATCTGCATCGCTATTGGTAATGACCGCTATTGGATTGCCGTTTTTATCATCCAGAGCAGCGTACATTGCAGCAGCAGAATTAGCTGCATTTCCTTTGTACCATATATCTATTGCCTGAACGCCTGCACCTGTCCAGTCGAAATCAGCATCGATGATTTGGGCTTCTGAATAATATGGCGCTGCGCTATTGTTATAATCTAACTTCATTGTCTTGGCTTTATTGTGTCCGCCGGTTGCTGCGAGCGATAAAGTTGCGCCTGTGGAACCATTTGCCCATGAAGCAGACATTGCTGCCGTATCAGCATATTTTTCAAAATCATCCACTAAAGCGAAATCAGCAACTGTGAACTGCCACAGATTACCTTTGTATAATTCTGTATTATTGACTTCATCTATACGCCAATAATATTTTTTGCCTAATTCCAGTCCGCTTGGTTCAAAGCTTTCCATGCCGAGCGGCTGAGAACCCTGATAGATTCCGGTTGTGGCGATAGTTGCATCTCTAACTGCGTTTGCATCTGTGCCAAAATAAATATCGTGTGTTGTTGCATAACCGGGTATCCACGTTAAAACAGCATAAGGA
>MHXZ01000082.1 GCA_001825665.1 Planctomycetes bacterium GWF2_41_51
TGAAGGCAATCTCGACGTGCGCTGCGGTATCAAAACCAACGACGAATTCGAACGCCTCGGCGAAGCTCTCAATACGATGCTTGACGGTCTTGTGCAGGGACAGGAAAGACTGCGGCAGGCCAATAAACAGCTTGATGAAAAAATTACTGAACTGTCGGAACGCAATATTGAATTGTATAGAGCAAATAAATTGAAAGGCGAGTTTCTTGCCAATATGTCGCACGAGTTTCGCACGCCTTTAAATGCGATACTTGGTTTTGCGGAAATTCTTAAAGAAAAACCATCTGAAGATACCGCAAAAAGCAAACGCTATGCCGAGAATATTATCAACAGCGGGAAAAATTTGCTTAATATGATTACTGACCTGCTCGAAATGGCCAAAATGGAATCGGGCAAAATTGAATTGCATATCCAAAAGACGAGCATCCCTGAATTGTGCCGCGGTCTGGTGGCGTTCTTTTCGCCTCTTACTGAAAAGCAAAAACTCAAAGTTCGTCTTACTATTGATGAAGCTATTCCTTTGATTAAAACCGATGCAGGCAAAGTTCAGCAGATTCTGTATAATCTGCTTAGTAATGCGGTAAAGTTTACTCCCGAAGAAGGCAAAATAGAGATCAAAGCATCGATGCCTGAACATCAAATTGTGCGAGTTGCAATTAGCGATACCGGCCCGGGAATTGCTGAAAAAGATAAGGACAAAATTTTTGAAAAATTCCGCCAGGCAGATGGCTCGCTTACGAGAACGCAGCAGGGTACGGGATTGGGACTTGCGATTAGTACCGAACTTGCGAAACTTTTGTCAGGCAAAATCGGCCTCGAAAGTGCGGAAGGACAGGGCGCTACTTTCTGGCTCGATTTGCCTATCATTAGCGCAGATGAAGCGTAAGTTTTATATTATTGACATATACGAATGGTTTTTTATACTAATGGTATGAGTCCGACCGTTTTACAAATAGGGAATTACAGGTTCTATTTTTTCTCAAGGGAAGAGGAACGTATCCATGTTCATGTCGTTTCTCCGGATGGAGAAGCAAAGTTTTGGATAGAACCAACAATAGCACTGGCAGCTTATAGCGGTTTATCGAAAACACAATTAAATAAAATTCAAAAATTAGTTGAGGAACATAAAAGTGAAATCGTTAAAGCGTGGCAAAAACACTTCAAAGCTTGAAGTTACAAATATATCACAGCATGGATTTTGGATTTTGCTGTCCGGCAAAGAATATTTTCTTCCATTTGAAAAATTTCCGTGGTTTAAAAATGCTTCCATTGCTGATTTGACAAATATAAAATTGCTGCACAAAACGCACCTCTACTGGCCGACTCTTGATGTTGATTTGTCAACTAATATTATTGAAAATCCCGAAAATTATAAGTTAATTGCATCGTAAATAGATAGTTGTCTTGCTAGGTTGTTAAAATGAATACTACTGACGATTTGTTAACTAAAGTTGAAAGTATTAAAAATATTTTGGTAGCAAGAGCAACTGGTAGCTCTTCGTCAGACCTTGATTATAAACAGATTAGAAAAGAGCTAGTCAATCATGCGTTTTTAAATAGTCGATTACCGCGTTTTGTGAAGACATGTCGAAATTTAGATGAGTTTTGGGGATTTATTAAACCAAAATTCGATCATTATCATGAACGTCGAGAATTTTTACGTACGGAATTTGAACATGTATTGTCGTTTCTAGAGCAGTCCTTTGCTACTCCATCTGACAGGGTAAACGATGAAAAACTTACCACCATAGATTCAGAATCTATACAAACCACTTGGCACAAAGCACAAGAAAGACGTACGACTGATCCCGATGGTGCTATTACTTTATCGCGCACATTATTAGAAGCTGTATGCAAACACATATTAGATGAGGATAGGATTTCTTATCAAGAAAAAGATGATTTACCAAAGTTATATGGTCTTGTTTCTAAACATCTTAATCTTTCTCCTAGTCAACATACAGAACAATTGTTTAAACAAATTCTTGGTGGGTGCCATGCAGTTATTGAGGGATTAGGCGCTTTAAGAAACAAACTAAGTGATGCTCATGCAGTAGGAAAAGTTGGGGTTCGCCCTTTACCCAGACATGCTGAACTGGCTGTGAATTTGGCTGGAACAATGGCAACATTTATTTTAGCAACATGGGAGCAAAAAAGGATAAACAAAAAATGAAATTTTGTAAACTTGTGTCTGACATCATTAAGGAAAAAAATTGACAGTTCCCAATTTAGAAAATAGCCTATTTGATACCTCTGAAAATAAAAAATCGAATGCGGCAATATTGTAACTGTCGCGGTTTCATACTGGCGTTGATGAAGTTTTCAGTTATCTTTTGCCCAATAAATTTTTTGCCTGGGAAAATTAAAGGGAACATTCCACTTTTCAATTTGTAATAATAATCTGTTAATCGGCGTAATCGGTGATTCTGTAATTCGCTCAAGTCTTAAGAAAGTTAACAAATAAAAAACTAAAAGTTTCCTTAGTGTCTTTGTGTCTTTGTGGCTATCGGCAACCGGTATTAGTGTTTTCCTTGGGTTTTCTTTTTCTTTCCGCAAGTATCGCCAGTATTTTTGATGCGGTTTCCGGATCTAATTGTGTTTGGGGTTCTTCCTCGAATTGCAGATCCAGATCTTTATTTTGTTGTAATTCCAGCAATGTTATACATGCCTTTCTGCTTACATCTTCATTATCGCTGCTGCACAGATGAACCAGTCTTGCTGTTACGGATGGCAAAATTTTTGCAAGCAAAATCCGGTTCTTCAGGCTTGCCGTTTCAATTCTGTTGCTGATAGCCATTATGAAGTATTTATCTGACAGCCATCTTCGCCACGTCGCTTCCGAAATATTATTGTCTTCCAGGATTTTCTTTTCGCTTTCATTTTCTTCGAACAATTCCTCGATAACTTTCATTTGTTTAGCACCTCAGAAAAAGCTCTCTTAGAAATGAACTTCTTTTGTGCCATTCTTGCTGACGACATACACCTAATCCTCAAGAAGACAAAGAAATTAGAATCGTTCCTCTTGAAGAGCAACCAAAGTATGTAGATGAAGCTCAATTGGTAGAGGCAGAGATAATTTTAAGAAAAATCGATAGTGTGTTGGAAATTTTTTCTCTTTCTAATTCAAATTGAATCAGTACATCCAATAGTTAAGAATTCTTGGAATGTGTTAAAAAATGCTTATGTTAGCGGTCTTCAAATTGTTAGACCACATTTTGAATGTCTAAATATTTCTGTATCAAAAACTGTCTTGAAACGGTCATTGTTCTTTTTTGATTTGCTGATACGTACACTTGAAGCATTTGGAAGTTCAGTCGAATTTGTGAATGACAAAAAGCATTCGACAATAGTAAACATTCTAAAGGAGAAGATACCTATACGGCGCACTTGCGATGACAACTCCCGGAGATACGACAACAGTAAGTCTTAGCGATGGAAAAAATCATGGCAGGCGGTACCGCAAGGGTGGATAGATAAAGGAAAGATCAATATGCAAGTTAAGGTGTTTGCCGTCATCCAATGCTTCCAACTGACGCCAAAGACTCTGGTGATAAACTAAATTTTTGTTGACTAAGGGGTGTAGTTTTGTAATAATACGTAATATCATACATTTACTTTGAAAATAGAATTAAAAGAAGCTTAAAAAAGAAACAAAGCGATGAAGTTATCTCCTAAAATATTCTTTATAGAACCGCCCGGCCCAAGAAGGAATCTGCTTTTAAATAATGCAGTGTTGCAAAGAGCCAAAGACCTTGAATATAAGATATATTTGAATGATAATGTTTATAGCCTTTCAGATGAGCAATGGGCTGAACAGCTTATTGATGTTGAAGCTTTGATAACTACCTGGGGTACTCCAAAATTAAATAAAACAGTTTTAAGTAAAAATACGACTCTGAAAATTATTGGCCATGCAGCTGGCTCTGTTGCCACATTCGTTACTCCGGAGGTTTTTAAAAGAGGCATTAAAGTTATTTCGTCTAATTGTGTGATGGCAAGTTCAGTTGCCGAGTGGAGTTTGATGATGACAATTTTTAGTCTGCGGAAGACTAAGGATTTTACTCAGTTTGGCGGAACTGGTACGATTAGCTGGGAAAATAGAAAATCCGGAAAGGGAGTGCATGATTCCGTCATAGGAATCTGGGGATTCGGAGATGTGGCAAAGAAATTAATAGATTTTCTAAAACCCTTTTCCCCTAAGCAAATATTAGTCAGCGGATATGATTTGACAGAAACACAAGCTGAACAATCAGGCATTAGGAAAGTGTCCTTAGATGAGCTTTTTAGGGAATCAGATGTCATACATCTGCTCGCCAGTCTAACAGAAAACACAAAATATAATGTAGGCCGAAAACAGCTCGAATTAATTAAAACTGGTGCTACTTTTATAAATGCCGGCCGTGCTGTTTTAGTTGAGCCCAATGCTTTATTACATGAACTTGCGAAAAACAGGTTTAATGCGATTCTTGATGTTCATTATGAGGAGCCGCTGCCCCTGGATAGTCCGTATCGCAAATTTAAGAATGTAATTTTAAGCCCCCATACCGCAGGTTGCGGCAGTGAAGGTTTGTATTTGCTGCATATTCTTGATGAATTTGAGAGATTTTTTTCCAATAAACCACTTAGATATGAAATCAGCCAGGAACGAGCCAATAATATGACCAAAGATCATTTGACAAACATTTTGATTTCCTAATATTTTCCCAGTAAGATATGCTAAAATCAGGATTAGTTTCTGTAACCTTTAGAAAACTTGATTATAAAGCAATAATCGAATATGTAAAAAATGCGGGTCTTTCTGCGATAGAATGGGGAGGTGATATCCATGTGCCCCATGGTGATCTGCAGAAAGCTCGTCAGGTTGGTGCGGAGACAACTGCAGCAGGTATCGAGGTTGCCGCGTACGGTTCATACTATATTGCAGGCGATAGCTCCGAAGCTGGATTGAGTTTTGAAACAGTATTAAAAACCGCTATCGAACTCGCTTCGCCAACAATCAGGATATGGGCAGGTAAAATAGGTTCAGCAGAATCGGACAATTGTTACTGGTCCAAAATCGTCACTGACTCAAAAAGAATAGCTGAACTTGCGGCCGCTAAAAAAATCAATCTGTCGTTTGAATTTCATCGTAATACTTTGGCGGATTCTGCGCAATCTGCCTTGCGGTTAATGCAGGAAATATCGAATGAAAATTTGAAAGTGTATTGGCAACCTTCGGTAGGAATGACATCAAATGATAATCTCAAGGATTTAAACCTGCTGCTTGGTTATATAACAAATGTTCATGTCTTTCATTGGAACGCAGATAGAAGCCGTTGTTTACTGGAAGACGGTTTGAAAGATTGGAAAATCTATTTTGATAAACTAATTTCATCAGGCCAAAATCACTATACTATGATTGAATTTGTAAAAGATGATTCCATTGAAAATTTCATCAAAGACTCAAAAACTTTATTGGGTTTGTTGTCTAAAGGAGTTTAAGGGTGCTCGGTTTTCACATTGATATGAATTTTGCACAGTTTACAAAGGGCTATCTTGAAAAGTGGCTCACAAAACTGTCGCAGCTTGGTTATGATACAATATTTTGGGAACTTGAAGATAATGTAAAATGGCAAACTTGCCCAGAATGCGTTTCACCTGAAGCTTTCACTAAGGATGAATTTCGAGAGATTTTAAATTTATGTAAAAGTCTGAAAATGGAATCCATCCCTGTTTTTCAGACACTCGGACATTGTGAATATGTTTTGAAACATGACAAGTATAAACATTTAGCAGAGTTGCCCGATAAGATTGACCAGTATTGTCCCTTGCATCCGCAATTGCCGTATTTTATAAAACAATGGATAGATGAATATATTGAATTATTCGAATCTATAAGAAAATTTCACATAGGTGCAGATGAGGCTTTCCTCCTGGGTGAATGCCCAAAATGTCAGGAATTTATAGAGAAAAATTCTCTGTCAGATTTATATGTTCGATATGTCAGTGAAATATCCGGTCATTTAATCAGGCAGAATATTCAGCCGATAATCTGGGCTGATATGATTTTGAAACATCCGGACGAAATTGGCAAGCTTTCCACTCAGATAATGTTTGCCGACTGGAGATACAATATTTATCGCGGCAATGGAAAAGTTTGGGTTTGGAGCAGAAATCAATTATGTGATCGGGAACAGCTCGATGAAGAAACATTAAAAGTTTATGGAAATTTTCTATTTCCTGAGGGTGATGAACCGGGCAGAGAGCCTGAAACATTTTATACCTCTGATTTTCTGAAAAGCCATGGCTTTGAAACGGTGCTGTGTTCTTCTTCAAGTGCATTTGGTGATAGTATTTTTGTGCCTCGAACCTATCTTCATTTTAGGAATATTTATGATATGGCCAAGAAAGGTTCAGAAAAAGGTTTTGCTGGTTCTGTTCTGACAAGCTGGACTGTGCGCCTTTTTCCATGGGAATTGCAGGAGCCATGTATTGAACTTGCACCTTTCACCATAAACAATCGGTCAATGTCTATTGAAGATTTTCAAAAAATTTACCTTCAAAAACATTTCGGGATAACCGACAAGGCCTTTTTCAACGCCTGCGGCCTTTTATCAAAAACAGGTTTATTTATGTGTGTGCTTACTTTAGGATTCTATAAAGAGATTAAACCTGTTCCCGATGATTTCATTGAAAATATACTTCAGAAATTAGCCAAAGATAAACAACTTGAATTGGAACTTGAAAAAAATCAAAAGCTTTTGTGTGAATACAAGCAAGCATTAAAACTGTTAGAACAATTTGATAGTAAGGCCAAATACGGACATGAAGAGATTTCTACCTGGCAACTTGCTGCGAGGAATTTAATTAATCGTGCAAAATCGTCAGTCTGCTTATTAAAAGCATCTTTGAAACAGAATTCAGATAAACAGGAAGTCGCGGCAATTTTGCAACAGTTAAATAAATTGAAAACAGAAACCATGAAGCTTTATGAACCAATTATAAAGCCGATGAGACTTAATTATGTAATGCACTGCATTTATGACAGCGTCGAAAATGCTTTGCAGAAAAATATTTGATTTTAACACCAGATATCACCGTTTGTTTCTGACAAAATACATTTTAACTCTTGTTTTCCAGTTAAGTATCCGCAGGGTTAAAGCTTTCCTTTCTTGTTAAAATTGCTTGAACTTGTTATAGTACTAACAGATGATTAATTTAGAGGAGAACTTAAAAAGAATTGTTAATATAATAATAGTAAGTAAAGCGTTAAAATGAAGAATAAACGGATCAGACAAATAGACATAGCCCGCAAAGCGGGAGTTCACCAGAGTACGGTATCTTTCGTGTTGAACCGTTCTGACTCCGGCGACAAAACTGGCACGGTCAGAATCCCTCCTGAAACGATTGAAATGATACAGAAAATTGCATCAGAGATGGGTTACAAACCAAATCGGTCGGCTCTCGAATTGCGTGGACAGCGGAGTTATGTAATCGGTATGCTGATGCAGCCGCCGGGGCAAAGATTGTTTTATGAAAGATTCGCCCGTTTACTCATTATGGAGCAGATCGCATACCAGCGGGGCTACCGGATAATAATCGGCCACCTTTTCAGTGCGCGCCAGCAAATAAATGATTATGTAGATGATTTTTTGTCCAGGCGTGTTGATGGCGTTTTGTGCTTAGCGCATTATCTCGGAGACCAGTCGCATCTGATTACAGGCCGTCTCGCCGTACTGCCAAATGTAGTATACTTTAATAAGCCACTCGGCGTTTCTAACGCCTATTATGTCGGTACGGATTACTCAGACGGTATCGAGCAACTGATAGCTCATTTTGTATCAAAAGGGCGCAGAAATATCGGTATCGCTTTGATGGGTAGAAAATATTATCCGATGACAGAGAGAATCAAAGGATACGAAAGTGGTTTAAAAAAGGCAGATATCGAATACGACGAAAAGAAGGTATGGGCAGGTCCTGAAACAATGATTTTGACCGAGGAACTGCTTGATCAAATGGTATCAAAGCTGGTCGAAACCGCCAAGGTTGACGCTATTATTGCCGCCGATGATGAGTGGGCATGTTTGATAATGAAAAGACTTCACAACAGGGGAATCAGAATTCCAGAGGATATAGCGCTTGCAGGCTACGATAATATGTCGATGTCAACGCTTGTAACTCCGAGCCTAACTACTGTTGACTGCAACTATGAACTTATCGGCAAGGCAATGATCGATATGCTTCTCGAGCTTATTGAAAAAACAGACAGTGAAAAAGCCAAAATGCAAAAGCATTTTATAGTCAAGCCCCGGTTAATTGTACGTGAATCGACATAGCGACAAATTTGCCATATGCCCGAATTTTTGCTTGAAAATATAAGGGGGGATTGGTAAAATCATTCAATAATACGTATTATCAATTAAGAATCTTTTATTTCTGGAAAGAAATCTTATGCGTTTTTTAGATTGGATGATCGTTTTTCTTACACTTTCCATTTTCATTTTTATTGCAGTTTACACCAAAAGGTTCATGAAAAGTGTCTCTGATTTTCTCGCAGCTGGCCGCTGTGCGGGCAGATATTTGCTTTGTGTTGCGCAGGGAATGGCCGCGGTGGGTGCGATTACCATAGTTGCCAAATTCGAGATGTTTTATGCTGCCGGTTTTACCGCGACCTGGTGGCTGATAATGAACACTACGATTATGCTTATGATCACGCTCTCCGGCTGGGTATTCTACCGCTACCGTGAGACGAGGGTTTTTACGCTGGCGCAGTTTTTTGAAATTCGATACAGCAGAGGCGTCAGGATTGTTGCCGGCATCATCGGATGGCTTTCAGGAATTTTAAATTACGGAATATTTCCCGCAGTCGAGGCCAGATTTTTCATTTATTTCTGCAATCTGCCAGAGACCGTTCCCTATCTCGGCATTTCAACTTTTGCCCTGATAATGGTTATACTTCTTCTTATCTCCCTTTATTTTGTTTTTCTCGGCGGTCAGATTACGATTTTGGTTATCGATTTCGTGCAGGGCACGTTTACGTATCTTGTGCTGCTGGTAATCATCGGAATCTTTTTCCTCAAATTCGATTGGGCTTCAGTAATGCAGACTCTACAGCAGGCGCCGGAAAACGCCTCTATGCTGCATCCTTTCAAGACCAGCCAGATTAAGGAATTTAATGTTTTTTATTTTATAATCATAGGTTTGTCGCTTTTTTATGTCCGTCTTGCCTGGCAGGGCAGTCAGGGCTTTGCCTGTTCGGCGAAAAATGCGCACGAGGCAAAGATGGGGCTGATTCTCGGCGGCTGGCGTGATATCGTTATGACGCTTATGCTTGTGCTTTTGCCGATAGCGGCTTATGTTGTTTTGCACAATCAATCTTATTCTCAAAACGCCGATTCCGCCAATTCTGTGCTTGCCAAAATTGCTGATCTGACGATCAGAAAGCAGGTTACGGTCTCTGTTATTTTGAAACAGATTTTGCCTGTGGGCGTTGTCGGACTGTTTGTTTCGATTATGCTCGCGGCTTCAATTTCCACGCATAGCTCATATATGCATTCCTGGGGAAGCATTTTTATTCAGGATGTTATTATGCCCTTCCGCAAAGAGCCGTTTTCGCAGAAGCAGCACATACTGCTTTTAAAGTTATCGGTGGCATTTGTTGCTCTTTTTATTTTCCTTTTTAGTTTGTTTTTCAATCAGAATCAGGAAGTTCTGCTTTATTGTCACGCGACGGCCGGAATTTTTGCAGGCGGAGCGGGTGCTCTTATCATAGGAGGCCTTTATTGGAAACGAGGCACCACCAAAGGAGCGTATGTAGCCCTTTTTACAGGCAGCATCTTTGCGATTGTGAGTATAGCAGCAAGACAAATCTGGGTTCCTGTCATATATCCGTATCTGGCACAATCAGCGCCGGGCGTTCTTAACGGCCTTAAGAACGTGATAGAAGGCATTGCAAATAATATTCCCGGCATCAACTGGAAAGTCGAACAAAACGAGTTTCCCTTTAACGGCCAGTGGATTTTCTGTTTTACTATTATTTTGTCTGTTTTAGGCTATCTATCGTTTTCGCTGTTGGACTGGCTGATGCTCAAAAAGCCCGCGCACGATCTCGACAAACTTCTGCACAGAGGCGAGTATGCGATAGCAGGCGAACATGGCAAGAATGTAAGCAAGCCCGCAACCGGCTGGCGTGCGTTATTCCCAAGTCAGGAATTTACGCTTGGTGACAAGCTGATTTATTATTTCAAACTCACCTGGGGGCTCGGCTGGGCGATGGTTTTCATCATTGGCGTAATCATCAATGTTACACGCGATGTCCCCGTTTCTTCATGGGTAACTTTTTGGAACTGGAACGTTGGCATCTCGATAGTAGTTGGGGTAATTACGACAATTTGGTTCAGTCTTGGCGGCGTGCGCGATGTCATTCGCATGTTCGCTACTCTTAAAGGCGCTAAAAGAGACGACTCGGACGTAGGTTTTATCAAACGTCAGCGGCAGCCGGGAAAAACGGACGCCGCCAAAGAGCAGGTTCCGAATACAATCAAATAATTTTTTTATTTTATTGAGGTATTAAGATGAAAAATATTTCTTGTCTGTTTTTAGGTTTATCGATTTTTGTCGGCGGCTGCTTTGCGCAGGAGACTCTCAATCCCTGCGATATAAAAATCGGTGAACATTCTTCTGTAACGCCCGTCGCGCAGGATCCCAATCTCGTTAAGTGGTGGCCTTCGCGTCATAAGGAAAAGCTCGAAGAAGTAAAGCAAAAGAAAGGCAATGTTGATCTGCTGATGATCGGTGATTCGATTACTCATCGCTGGGAAAACGATGGCAACGACGTCTGGCAAAAATATTATGCTAATCGCAAGCCATTAAACATCGGTTTCGGCGGCGACAGAACCCAACACGTCCTATGGCGCCTGCAAAACGGTGAAATCGAAGGTATAAGCCCAAAACTTGGCGTTTTGATGATTGGCACAAACAGAGCAACGACAGAAACTCCTCAAATGAGAGCTGATGGAATCAAGGCCATTGTTTCTGAACTTAGAAACAAACTGCCGAATACAAAAATTCTTGTTCTCGGCGTTTTCCCCAGAGGTTCGTCAAAGCAGCGTAAAAGTAAAATCGGAGATGCCGAGTACAACGAACGCTGGGAGCAGAACGACAAGATAAACGAAATCATCTGCAATCTGGCCGATGACAAAATGATTTATTATCTGGATATTGGAAAAATTTTTCTCTCCGACAAAGGGCTGGTCTCAAGAGATGTATTGCCTGACCTGGTTCATCCCAATCAAAAAGGTTATCAGGCTTGGGCCGAAGCTATGGAACCCAAGATTGCCGAATTGATGGGCGAAAAGAAATAACGTTTTGGTTTAAAATGCTTACACGAAAAGAACGCCTGAAAAAACGTTACTATTATCAGGAACTGGACCGGCCTGCGGTGTACAGCAGAACCGGTTTTCCTAAGAATGATTCGAGCTATGACAAATTAAAGAGTTTCCTGAGGCAATATACTGAATTGAAAGCCTCTTTCAACGGCAGAGCCTTTGACAGTCCGTATCCGATTGAAAAAAGTATTGAACCTTATTCAGACGCTTTCCAAAAGAGAGCGTACGATGCTGAAAACATAGGCGGGAGATTTGCACAACAGTTTGCTGGTCAGTTTGACCAATCAGCCCGGCCTGCGCGAAACGTATTTGTTAAAGGATATCAAAGACGCAGAAAAATATCTCTCGCTGTCTTCGTGGGCGATGTCAGCGGTTTTTGTCAAAGTCTCAGGGACATCGGCGATGACGGTATTGTCGATGTCAGTTTGGGATTGAATCCGGCCGGTTTTATTGCCGAACTTTTCGGCACTGAAAATTTTGTGATGTTTTCCGTTACCGACTGTGAAATTGTGCATTTGCTGATGCGGTATCAGATGGAAGTAATACTCGAAAGAGTGAAATTTCTTTTGGCAAATGGCGTTGGACCGTTTTTTTCTATGCTCGACCAGGAATATATAACGCCTCCTCTGCGCAGCCCGAAAGATTGACGACTTCAACGTCAGATATGATAAACGATTATAGATTTGATTCATAATGCCGGCGGTCGGGTTCGCATTCATTGCCATGGTTCGATTAGAGACATGATGGATGGTTTCCTCGAAATGGGTGCGGATATTTTGCATCCATTCGAGTCTCCCCCGTCTGGTAACATCACCGTAAAACAAACAAAGCGAAAGGCTCGCGATAAAATATGTCTCGAAGACAACCTGCAAATCAACTGGATGTATGAGTAGGAGCCGGAAAAAGTGGCCGATTATACGAAACTTTAGTTGCAGAGGCATTTGACGATCATTGTGGTCTTATAATCAGTCCCACCGCCAGTCCATATATACCAGGGGCGGGTGAACTGTGTTTTGGGCGATATAAGTCGATGACAGAAGCTATTATAGGAAGTTGTCAGGATTAAAAATGGCAAAAAAAAACTATTTAAGCATGTGCTTATCTATATTATTTTTTTCTTTTTTTGCTTGACATAGTATGATAATTTTATGATAATACGTATTATTAATTGGTTTTTGGGAAAAGGTGACTGATTTATTTGTTATCCTTTAAAAAGAATTTTACTGTTTTTTTCCAATTGAAAAGGGGTTTTGAAGAATGAAAAGAAAAATGAAACAAAGCTGTCTGTTTTTCAACGGGGCGATAGCTGCGGCAATTCTGGTTGTATCGATTTTCCTTTCTGACGGTTTTGCACATCAGGATGGTCTGGTCGCATACTACAGTTTTGACAACGGCGCAGATGTTGTAAGTCTTTGCACAGACGATACAGGTAACGGCCACAATTTGCTTGTGCATCAAGGCGACCCAGTTGCTTTATCGAGCGGAGCTGTGAATGGTTGTGCTGTCTTCGATGGCGATCCTGATCTTGACCTTCTTGGCAGTTCGATATATCAGGTAAACAAGAATCATCCTCAGTTATATCCATCCGGCGATTTTACCGTTTCGGTATGGGTCAAAGCCAACGTTGCTCCATCGACGACTCAAATAAAATGGGTAACTCGAAATAAAAATAAATGCGGCTTTGGCATTTATACCAATATCACCGGCGTGTGGGCGGCCGGCGTAAGCGACGGCGTAAATAATGTCGTATCGGGTAATCAGCGTATAAACGGAACAGCAGTCGTTGTTGGCAAATGGACGCACATTGTTTTGACGTTCAAAGCCGATGGCGGCCCTTCGGGCGGTATTTACACAGGAACAGAAACACTCTATATCGACGGTCAGGAAATATCTTCGAAAATAGTCGGTTACAGATCTCGTTCAAATGATGATGGGGATAACGACGACAGATTCGGCGTCGGTTATGATGGTGTAAGCTCATCGACAGGATATTTCAACGGCAATATAGATGAGTTAGCAATTTTCAATTTTGTATTAGCTCCGCAGGATATTGCGAATCTGGCGGCTAAAAAGAAAATACCTCCTCAAATCAGAAGGGTAATAGCGTATTACAGTTTTGATAACCCGCTGGATTATCTCAACGATGATTCCGGTAGTTTTCACAATTTAGTTGTCCATTATGGCGCACCCACCCCGACAGAAGCGGGCGCTGTAAACGGCGCGTTAACTTTTGACGGAGTTGACGATTCGATTTATCAGGTGAATAAAAATCATCCGAAGTTATATCCTGCTGGTGATTTTACTCTTTCAGTATGGGTCAAAACAAATACTGCTCCCTCGACGACAGCAACATCATGGGTAACCCGCAACAGGTATAAATGCGGTTTTGGCATTTATACCAATGTCACCGGCGTATGGGCCGCCGGCGTCAGTGATGGTGTCTCTAACGTTTCATCAGGTTTACAGAGAATTAATGGTCCCTCGATTGAAGTCGGCCAATGGACGCATATTGTTTTGACATTTGCCGCCTCTGGTCCTGCAGATGTAAACGGCGTTTATCATGGAACAGAAACTATGTATGTCAATGGCGTAGGTGTAGGTTCAGCATCGGTCGGTTACAGACCTCGCTCCAATGATGATCCTGAAAACACTGATAGATTCGGAATCGGTTATGATAGTGTTACAACGGCCACAAGTTATTTCCATGGCGATATCGATGAATTTGCGATTTTTGCCGGCGTTCTCCAGTCCTATGAAGTCTTGGCGTTGTCAAGAAAAGCGGTTAATCCGCTTGATGTCCTTTATGTGGAACCAGAGCCTCTTGTTGCTCATTATAGTTTCGATGACGAGCTTAATCTCGGAAAAGATGATTCCGGAAATGGTTTGAATTTGATTCCAACATACGGTGCACCGACTGCAATGGCCGGCGTTATCAATGGCGCAGTGAATTTTGACGGCGATGACGCGTTTACTTTCAATCTGATTGAACATCCTGAAATATTTCCGTCTGGTGATTTTTCGGTTTCTGTCTGGGTCAAGGCAGATACGAATCCTTCCAATCTATATTGGATATCCAAAGCAAGATATAGTCAAACAGGTTTCGGAATCTACGCGAATGAATCAACTGTCTCGTCAGGCTCTTATCAGTGGAAAATTGGTGTTGCCGATGGCGTGGAATCCTCAAGTGCAGACGGTAATTTTGGTGACTTGCTGAACATAGCTATCGGACAGTGGACGCATCTTGCCTGCACGTACAAGGCTTCTGGCCCGCCGGACGCACAGGGCGTTTATACCGGCACATTGATTACCTATATTAATGGTCTGCGTTTCAATGGCAAAGTAAATATCAGATACAATCCCATCAGTACTAACTCTGCTGACAGATTTGCGATTGGTAACCAGGGCAGCACCGGAGGATTCTTCATAGGTGCAATAGATGAATTTGCAGTTTTTAGAAAAGCCCTTTCGAGTACACAGATAACTCTTCTTGCCGAAGGTAGCAGTATTGATGACGTTCTGGAAATTTCAGAATCCATCAGCGGCGATATCAATGGTGACGGTCTGGTTAATATCGTTGATTTCAGCATACTCGCTGCTGACTGGCTCGAAACGGCGGTAAGGTAAAAATATGATTAATCAAAATAGAAAAACAAAGGCATTGAAGCCGGTAAAAATTATTCTTCCTGGAAGAAAAAGTTTTGGAGGTAAGATGAAAAATAGCTGCTTTATATTGTTTGCAATGTTAATTTATGTCGCGTCAGCACAAAGTGCTTTAGTTGAAAATTCACCCTGGCAGCATGCAAATCCTGAGGTGATGTCGCCTGCTCCCGTTTTTACTCCAGGCAGTGCGCCTGTAACGTTCGGCCCGGGCGGAAGCTTCGTCCGTGAAAGAGAAAATTACGGATATGACCCGCGATTCAAACCCAACAAGATTACATTCAGTCATGACAACAGGCCGTTCATATTGGTCGGTCTCTATCCGTTCCAGACTGCTGAACTTGGTTACTATCTCGATGAAGATCCTTCGTCAAATACTATTACACTTGCCAGAAGGGCATGGATGGAAGAGGCGTATATACAGACACTCGATGAAAACGGAAACTGGATAGTCATAAATCTCGAAGAGATTTACGGCAGCGATGTCGGATACGGCTCTTATCTGGATTTCCAGCCTTATATGGGAATTTTTGAGAATAACGATAGAGTTGTATTCGACGCTGAAGGCGGTATGTATTTCTTTTCTTACGGTCGCGCCGACACAGGCAGCGCTTATGCAAATTACGTCAGCAAACTTTTCTACAGCGCCGACAGTTCCCCGGAAAACTTCAAAGGCTATTATCTGCCGAAAGGATATTATCCAGAAATTGCCGATTCGTTCAATTCGGACAGGAAGTTAAGTCTTCTTATTGCAAGCGATAAGAAGATCAATGCTATTTCTGTAAAAAGAGATATGGACGATCTAGCATTCACAGAAAGTGTTATCGTAAGTAGTCCTGATTGTAATTCACAATTCGGCCCGATGCACACTGGTATTGTAAATCCGTCCGCTACTATTGGCAATATCACACACGTTGTTTATCTCGATATTTTCAAGCCTATCGGCAATGAAACAGCGCAATATTATAACTGGTATAATTCCAAAACCGGTGAAGTTGGAACTCCTGTCCTTCTCGGTTCTACTATAAGTGGCTCCAACAATCCAGATAGCCACAACGGCCCTGTGATAACAGTTGACAGTGAAAATACGCTCCACGTCGTTCTTGGCGCTCACAATTCACCGATGAAATACACGTATTCGACAGACGGCGGAAAAACATGGCCGGCGGCGACGCAGTTGGTAGATTCCGGAACTTATCCGAGCCTTGTTACAGCTCCTGACGGCACACTTCATTTGATATTCCGCAGGATAGAGGATAACCAGTGGAAACTATGGTATTTCAGAAAACCTTTAGGCGGCGCATGGCAGGATATGGGCAAACTTACCCAGCCGGTTCATCAGGGTTATGCGGTCTATTATCATAAACTGACTATTGACCGCATCGGCAGACTGTTCTTGTTCTACACATATTTTACAATGGATATGAGTTCCGCAGAAATTTCAGAATATACTGCCAAATGGCCGAACGATCCGTATCCGGTCAATGGCGCAGATGAAGTCAACAGCAACTTCGCACACGACCCTGTCATTTTAATGAGCGATACTGGCGGCAATACCTGGCGTTTGGCTACCACACAGGATTTCGTCAATGGTATTACAGACCTCGAAGCCTACTATTCATTTGACGCAAATAGTACAAATGATGTTTCCGGCAAAGACAGAGATATGACTGGTACAGTCGGCGGATACATTGCAGGCGTATCTTCAAAAGCCGCACAGTTTACAGGCGCATCGAATATCAGCACATCGTTCAATCAGAATACGATTTTTGCAAAAGGCGCGTTTTCAGTAAGCTGCTGGGTTAATCCTGCTTCGCTTTCCGACAGCACATTCGTCGGCGGCAGCCAGAGCAGTACAGGCTTCAATATGAATATCGAAAGCGGCACATACCGAGTCCATTTCTATTCGACAACCGGCGATCAGCCTGTCTACAGCACAGTTGCGGCTTCTGCAAATAACTGGACAAATATAGCGGTAACATTTGCTCCGGCAGGCGCTGCTGATGGTTCGGGCAATTACACCGGCAATGCGAAGGTTTACGCTGACGGTGTTCTTAAGGCAACTGCTTCGAGTATAAAATACAAACCCGCAGCCGGTAGTCTTGCAATAGCTGCCAAAGCCGATGGCAGCAGCAAATTCGCAGGTGTGATAGATGAGACGGCCGTTTACAGTTATGTCCTCGATGATAACAAGATTTCAAAACTTGCTAATTTAAGATGTAGTCCGAAGGCTGTTTATTCAGTAGCTGCGATTCAAGGCGATGTTAATGAAGACGGCGCAGTTGATTATGAAGATTTGTTGTATTTAGCGGAAAACTGGCTGATAGATTAATTAATAATTCTTTTTGGAAGGGAGAAGAAAATGTTTAGAAAAAGTTTGATTTTAGGTTTGATTTTGTTTATGGCAATGCTCATTGTATCGCACGCTAATGCAGGGTATAATAGCAATGTAGTTGCGCATTTCAGCTTTAATGACTCTGCGAATTTGGGTAATAACGACCACGGTGTCGTTAATGACTTATCTGTTCATTATGGAACACCTGCGGCAGTTACAGGTATGGTTGGTGGAGCAGCTGATTTCGATGGTGTAGATGATTCTCTTTACTTTATAAACAGAACTGCTGGAAATGCGGCGATTTATCCTTCCGGCGATTTTACGGTTGCCGTATGGGTTAGAGCCGATGCCGCACCTTCGACAGAAACAACAAGCTGGGTAACACGCAACAGATATAAATGTGGTTTTGGCATTTATACTAATACTAATGGCCAATGGGCAGCCGGTGTCAGTGACGGAGCCTCAAATGTTACGTCAGGTGCTCAGAGAATAAGTGCCGGAAACATTGTTATTGGCCAGTGGACGCACATTGCATTGTCCTTCGATTCGACAAATTTTGATTCAGGAACTGGCATTTATACTGGAGACGCAACTATGTATATCAATGGTGTGCTTGTTGGTACGGATAATTTGGCGTACAGACCTCGCTCCGATAGCAATCCTTCGAATAATGACAGATTCGGTATAGGTTATGACAGTGTTATTACTGCCACGAGTTATTTCAATGGCGCTATGGATGACTTTGGCGTATGGAATGCAGCGATTGATGCCAAAGGTATTGCAACACTTCACGCTGGTGGTTTTTTTGAAGGTCAGGATCTTTATTCTGCTCCCGATTTGTTAAGGCAGCGTTTCAATGCTCAAATGGACGCAGAAATTAACGGCCATATCTGGTCTTATACCACAGGCCTTGGAACTGGCCCAATCGGCACAATTGGCGGCAGTATTGAAGCAGGCAATGCTTTTGTAATTCTCGATGCGTCTGGCAACGGTATGACGATTCCAGAACCTGCCACCATCGCTATCCTCGGCCTGGGAGCATTGGTAACTTTTCGGAGAAATTCGAGAGTAAGATAGTTTTAGTTTTAAAAGTTAACAAATGGAGCCTGAAAAGGAAATTTAGGCTCCTTTACTTTACGGAATTTATATGAAAAAGCTGTATTACATATTTTTGTCTTTTGTCCTGTTTGCAAACATTGGTTGTTTTGCGGACGAAAATCTGCACAAGCATCCTGAACCGCAATTTTCCGCTCAAAAGGCCGAATATGTTTTGGGGCTTTTAGATTTATCGAAATCTGATTTGTCAGCCGTCCGTGATGCGTATGAAAATAAGGATTTCCAGGTTGCCGCCGAAAAACTGCTCGACTATTATAGAAACCGTTCGAGCGTAAAGCATTTGACTCTCGACAGAAAAACCAAAACCCACCTCGAAGGTACGCCGAATTCCACGGACAAAAGATGGGCTGAAGATGCGATGAATCACATTTTAGTCGGCCAGAAAAAACACAAGTCGTATTTCAGAGGCTGGGACATCGACTGGAAGACCAATCCTGTCAAGGATCACGAATGGATATTCCAGCTTCACCGTATGTATTGGTGGGATAGTTTTGGCAAAATGTACTGGTACACCGGCGATGAAAAATACGCCAGGGAATGGGCATTTCAGTTAATCGACTGGATAAACAAAAATCCCTGCGATGCGAACGATTTTAACGGCTGGAACGGCCTTCAGGTCGCACACAGACTTACCAGAATGACCGATGCACTTGAATTCTATGTTGACTCCCCGTCTTTTACGCCTGCTATTTTGATAGAACTGCTCGGCAGCATTTATACCCATAACGAATATATGTTGCACAGGTATCATAAAATGAGCAACAAAACTATCTCTGAAGCTAAAGGAGTAATGCTTTCGAGCATCAGTTACAATGAATTCAAAGATGCCGCCAAATGGCGCCGCAAAGCGATAGACGTCCTGAACTTTGAAATTACCAATCAGGTGTATCCGGATGGTATGCAGGTCGAACTGTCTCTGCATTATCACAAGGGAACCGCAAATTTATTTTTGATGGCCTACCAGGTTGCTCTTGTAAATTGCTGTGGCGATGAGTTTCCTGAAAGTTACAAACAAAATGTTCAAAAAATGATGGAAGCGACATATAAAACTCTCCTTTGCGATTTTACGACTCCGCAGTATGGCGATAGTTGGAAAGAGCCTGCCAAAAATATGGCTTCGCTGTTCGATACCTGGCAGAAGGCGTTTAATAGAGACGATTTCCTCTATTTCGCTACTCTCGGCAAAAAGGGCAAGGCTCCCGCGCAAAAAAACTTTGCGATGACAGACAGCGGCTATTATTCCTTACGCAGCGGCTGGACGCAAAAAGATATATCTATGGTTTTAAAGTGCGGCCCGCAGGGAAAGGCCCATTCGCAACAGGATAACGGCAGTTTCGAGCTGTATGCGCTCGGCACGCATTTTATGCCAGACTCTGGCTGTTACGTTTACGGCGGAGATATTGAGTGGCGCAACTGGTTCAAGCAAAGCCGCGTCCATCAGACCTTGACGCTGAACAATGAGAACGCAGCCTGCAAAGGCAATCTGGTAATGTCGCGCGATTCCGATGGAATCAGTGCTTTAATTGTAAATAATAAAAGTTATGAAAATCTTTATCATCGCCGCGCGGTATTTTTCATAAACGAGAAATTTTTTGTAATCGCTGACCGTGCGTATGGTAAAGCCGCCGGCAAAGTGGGCATACACTTCCAGTTTAAGGAAGGCAAATCCTTAATGGATGCAAACACCCTGACTGCCCGTACCAATTTTGAAGAAGGCGCAAATCTTCTTGTCAAAACAAAGGCTCAGCCCGGTCTTAAAATGCAGCTCGAAGAAGGATGGGTCTCTTATGAGTATCTAATTAAAATGCCCCGTCCTGCGTTTTGTTTCGAGATGGACAAAACCGCCGAGCGGAAGAATCTGGACTTTGTAACTGTTGTGCTTCCGTATGAAGCCGCGGTTCCTAATGTAGAGATAAATGAATTTAATAGTGATGACAATACGATTGATTTTGAAGTAAATATCAATGGAAAAAGTTACAAAGTCAATTGCGATATAGAAAGTAAAACAGCGTCGCTGGACTCCTAATTGGCAGAAATTAAGAATGGATTCTCAGTACAATGAGCGTTTCATTGTACTGTGTTTCTTCAATATCTGGAGGTGTATTATGAAAAGATCGTTTAAAATTTTGTTTACGGGTATTTTGATATTTGCGAACCTGCCGGTTTTCGCGGCGAAGACGTATTATGTCGCTCCGCAAAAACAGGGCAACGGTGATGCTTTAACTCCTGCTAATGCGGCTTTCTATTTGAGTTTTACTGGTTTTTGGAATGGCAAGGTAAAACCTGCTCTCAATAATGAGCCCGTCACTGTCTGGTTTGTGGAAGGGCTCGGCGATTACAGTACTGATAGGCTGAATCTTTCCGGAATTGGCAATGCTGCTAATCTGTTTACTTTGAAAGGACAGAAAAATGGTGATGGTGTATGGTTTAATCTTGCAAATGACGAGAATGAACCTTTACTGAATCTTTATGATGCCATTAATGTCATAGTCCAGGACTTGAATTTCACAGGCGACACATGTCTGGAAATGGCCATTTCACTGGATTATGCAAATAATATCGAAATTGACAGTTGCTGTTTCGATGAAATGCGCAATGCCGAATATTGCGCAATTTGGATTTGCCATGGTGCAAATAATATTAAAATTACAAATAACTGGTTTTCGAGAATTGGCAAGGATTACCGGGCGCACGGTTTGTACTGCAGAGCCAATTGCAATAATATTGAAGTTACAGGAAACACGTTCAAGGATATTTCCGGTGCTTATGTGGTTATACGAAATAATATAAATAATCTGACAATTTCAAATAATCAATTTGAAAGCACAGGGACTTATTATTGGATTGAAAACGGCAGAACCCGCGGCGAAGATACGTATGTTGCTATCACGATTCACAATATGAATGACAGTCTTTTGGATGCGGAGGTGTTCGGCGATAACTATACGATCACAGATAATAATTTTGTTTATGCCCAAAATAGTATGCTGATAAATGCTATCGGTTGGTCACACAAAGGTTATGAAACCGGGGGATATTCTCAAATTCCCGACCAGGATGAAGCCGAAATCCTGGAAAATGGCGGGCCGAACGCAAAGAATGATTTTCTACGTTATCAGGCTGGTTTTATACCAGCTAATATGACCATAACGGGAAATTATTATAGTGATCAGATTGATGAACGGATTATATATGAATGGCGTGAAATACTTGGACTCGACCCCAATAATTTACCAATATATGACGATTGGCAGCGCAAAGACATTTACAGTGTCTTTTATCAAACCCGGTTCTCGTATGATTGGGAAAGTGAGAGTGATTTGAATTATTGGACCGTTTCAGAAGTTCCACCTTACAGTGATATTTATACGACCCCAAACATTCCGATACAGGGAGCGCGTTCTGTGCGTTTGAAGGATTTATCATCCGCTCATGTTGCCAATCTCTATAAAAATGTCAGAACTCCCATCACTTACGGCTATTACAGAACATGGGTGCGGGTTAATTCTCATACAACTCATGTCTATCCTGTCTACACTACTGCTCCTTCAACGATTTATTGGATTAGGGGTAATGGTAATCATACCTGGGGGAATACGGTTGCCACATTTTCAGGTTCATGGACAACTGGAACATGGTATTTTCTTGAAATGGTTTTCGATTTTAACACTGATAAATATACAGTGTGGATCGATTATGATAAAGTTGCGGATAACATCAGTATCCCAACATCTAATACTTCGATGTCAGGGAATCTCGTTGTAGCACCTGCCGGAACATCGGCGCAGGGCGATATTCAGATAGATTATAATCTATTGGGTTTTTATGAATAAATTTGGAATTTAATAATTCAATTATTGGTTTTGGAGAAAATAGAATGTCGGATTGTCCGATTAGAGTTGCAGTCATTGGAGCAGGGAACAGGGCGACAGTATATTCGAAGTATTCGCTTAACCGGCCTGGCGATATGAAAATTGTTGCGGTTGTAGAACCCAATGATTTTCGCCGCCGGAAGTTCGCCGACACTTTTAACATTCCGCCGGAAAATACTTTCACATCTGTCGAAGATTTTCTTAGATGCGAAAAGTTTGCTGATGCCGTCATCAACGGCACAATGGACAAAAAGCACGTCGCCACCTCGCTGCCCCTTTTGAAGGCCGGTTATTCAATACTGCTTGAAAAACCGATTGGCACCGATATTGGCGAAGTTATGCAGCTTTACTCAGCAGCAAAAGAATCAAAAAAGATTGTAATGATCTGCCACGTACTGCGGTATGCTCCGTTTTATCAAAAAATAAAAGAATACGTATCCTCCGGCTGTCTTGGCAATATTATAAATATTCAGATGTCGGAAAACGTAAGCTATCACCACATGGCCGCCTCGTATATCCGCGGCAAATGGAGCAGTGGACATATCGCAGGCCATGGCATGCTGATGTCGAAATGCTGCCATGACTTCGACCTTTTGGTCTGGCTCAAAAATGGGATACCTCCTGTCAAAGTTTGCAGTTTCGGTAGTTTGATGGAATTCAAAAAGGAAAAGAAACCGCTCGGCGCAGGCACAAGATGTCTTGTTGACTGCAAAATGGAGAAGGACTGCATCTATTCAGCCCGCAAACTTTATCTCGAACATCCAAACCGCTGGACACAGTACATCTGGAGCGGCATCGAGAAAAACGGCGAGCTTTCCGACAAAGCAAGGGAAATCTCTTTGGCAACCGACAATCCGCAGGGCTGCTGCATCTGGGATACAGAAAACAGCAGTGTTGTAGATCATCAATCGGTGTTAACCGAGTTTGAAGACGGCTCGACTGCGACACACAATATGACATGCGGCACCGCTCGCGGCGCAAGATACACCCATATCATCGGAACCAAAGGTGAGATACAGGGCTGCCTCGAAGACGATTATTTTGAATTTCGTCAGCCTGATACGAAAAACAAGATGGGGTTTGCATCTGAAAAAATTCGCATCAACGCTGGTCTGGAAATGCATGGTGGTGGTGATATGCGTCTGGTCGAAGACTTTGTCAATATCTTGAAAGGCAGAGGTGTATCACAGAGTACGACGCTTCTCGAAGATTCCATTTTGGGGTTTATGCTCGCATATAATGCTGAAGTTTCAAGAAAACAAAACAGACCTATCGAATTAGCCGGTTTCTTAAAAGATGAAAAACCGTTTCTTCCCATTTCATCTTATGCGATTCCTTTGGACGTAAAATCAAAAGGCAAAAAGATAAAAAATAATTACTGCGATATGGTATCGCGACCTAAGTAAACGTATAGTTTGAAGAAAGGAATGCAATGCATTCGCGAAACGTAAATTCAGGATATTCTCGTAAAAAAGCCTTTACCCGCGCACAAATTTCAATTAATTTCAGACAGCCTTGTTCTGATAACAAGCAGTATGTTGCTTCTCAAAACAAGTTCGCATCTGAAAAATTGGTGTTGGGGTTTACACTTGTTGAACTGCTCGTGGTAATTTCTATTATTGCCATGCTGCTGGCGGTATTAATGCCGGCACTTTCCAAAGCACGAGCAATAGGTAAGTCGGTCAAATGTGCCGCCCAGATGAAACAGTTTGGCCTTGCCACCCATGGCTATGTCGCCGAAAATCAGGGCTGTTTGCCGTTTTATGGGCTTCAATCGGATTCTGACAACGAAGGTGACTATGAAGGTCCTTTCTGGTTCGATACGCTCGCCCCATATTTTGGCAACAATACTAAAAAAGATTCGAGCGTAAATTTTCATCAGTCTGACACTTTTCTTACAGAGGTCAGAATGTGTCCGGCAGGTCAATGGATAAAATCGTCTTTTGTCGGCGGCAAAGAATGGAACTGCTGGATAGGCGTAAATTTTGGCCGCGGCAATAATCAGGCATATCCTCTTTCTGCGCCGTTTTATTATCGTAAACACAAAGGTTTTACGAATCCGGCTTTGCAGCTTGCGAACATCAAGACGCCCGGTCAGGTTATGGGCTTTATGGATGTCCAACGTCATTTCGTCTATTCGCCTTACGACCGGACGTATCAATTTGACTACGATGGCGATAAGGACCCGCAGCGCCTTGCTGATATGTGCAGTGCTCGTGGAAAACAATATAATGCTGCCCAGCCGAGAATTCACTATGAAGGCTGTAATGTCGGTCTTCTCGACGGCCACGTCAAAAGAGTAACGTTCAAGGAATTATGGAAAATTAACAAATTGCGTGAAATAGAACATCAGTACTGGAAAATTAAAAAAAGGTGAAATGCTGAATTGAGGGTTTACACTTGTGCGAGAAATTATAATATCTAATTTACAGGCTTAGTCGATAAATTCACCTGGTTTTAAAGCGTGATAGAGACTCGTTTTTACGCAGATGCCTTCATTGATAATGCTGCCATTAATGAACTAAAAAGGATGGTATAAATTTTGGAAAATTATATTCATTAAAATATTTGCCCGATGCAAAATTGTTTTTCTGTCCTTCCGAGAGACGCAAGTACCAGGACTTACGATTAAACCTTTTAAATTAAAGTTAGAAAACTGTGTCAACTGGGCAGTTATAAGCTGGGCTATAAATTTATGCTCACCAACCGCATGTGGATAATAGACCGATTACCGGCAGTAATTGGCAGGATTATTGGGAAAGAATACCAACAAAATGGACACTGATCATACAGAATGCTGGGCAAAAATAAAATGCGATACGCTTTTTCAGGAAGGCAGATTTTTGATAAATGAACAGATGGATGAATTTGTTTCTGGCCGTTGAGGAAAGGTTGAATTTTCAGCGGAAATACCAGAGTTTGATGCATGGTTATGCGATTATGAATATAAGGTTGGCGATATGGTTGTAGCGACAGGTTTATGCGTGCGAGATATCGCACACTCATCCTTTTGACAATAAACCTGTGAGGGGGTCAAATTGGGATGATTATTGGATTAAAGCGGAGTGTTCGCAATGAGTTGTTGTAATGGTAAAATAAAAACATATTTATTGAATGGCACGTTGCCTAAGATTAGAAAATTGGTAAGTATCGCAGAGGGTTTTTCCAAAGCGGCGATTAGCAGGGCAGGTATGGATTTTAAGTATGCAAAAGAGAGATTTGCGATATGCCAAGCATGTGAAAATATTACATGGCTCAAATATGCTTAGTTTGCTGCATGGCTTGCTGAAAATAAACTTTCATTTTGAAGAATTTAGAATCTTTGGAAAAATTGAGCGATTTGCCAATTTAGCCGCACAGAGCTTTGACACGGCGGTACTGTATAAAATGTAAATGCAATATTATGGCTAAGATTCACAGTAAAGAGGAAAGGTGTCCGGAGGGGAAATGGTACTGACATTTGGATATAAGTTCAAATCCGAGCGGAAATTTATGTAAAGATATGCGTTTTGCATGGCAGGGCAGAGATTCTGCTAATGATGTCCAAGGCGTGCCGGATAATCTTACTAAAATCGGAATGCATAGACCATTAAAACCACCTGAAGATTGTAAAATACTTCGGTGCAAAGTAAGAATTTATAATACCTCAAGTTTTCGCGGTCTTTTGTCGCAAGATATTGCTAGAAAAGTAGGATTAAAAAATGAGTGTGATATTTTTCGATCGCAGAAAAAAGCTTCCCAAGCTGAAAGTTGAGAGTTCGGCCAGCCGAATATCCTCGAGAGCCTGAAAAATAACAAGCAGCCGTCGTAAAGGATGCTCTCGAAAATGTGTAAGTAAGATATTTTCACCACACCGGTTTACTCTGAAACTAATGCCATTCTAAGCTCTTATATAATCGTTAAAACTATAGGCAATCTCTAAAAATTGCCTTTTTGACAATAATTTTTTTTATTAACTTTTTATTTGTACTTTTTTGAACAAAATTTTAAAAAATCACGTTCAT
>MHXZ01000083.1 GCA_001825665.1 Planctomycetes bacterium GWF2_41_51
CGAACTGATGCATTATATGATGACGACGTTCGGATATACTTATAAGGCATATCTTGCGACTCGGCCGGCGAAATTTCTCGGCACTGAAGAAGAATGGGAAAAAGCGACGACAGAACTGCGGCTTGCTATGGAACGGCGAGGGCTTGCTTATGAAGTCGATGAAGGCGGCGGTGTGTTTTACGCACCGAAAATCGATATTAAATTGATCGATTCGCTTGGACGCGAATGGCAGGGGCCGACCCATCAGGTCGATTTGCAAGCGGCGAAACGATTCAACATTCGCTATGTCGGCACAGATAATGCTTTGCATGAACCTGTGATTATTCACCGCACCGTGCTTGGAAGTATGGAGCGATTCATCGGCGGATTGATTGAGCATTACGGCGGGGCGTTTCCACTGTGGCTGTCGCCTGAACAGATGCGCGTGCTGACGATAAGCGAAAAAACGAACGATTATGCGATGAAGCTGCAGCAGAGTTTAAAAGCTGAAAATTTCAGGTGTGGAATTGATAATAGTCCTGAAAAAATTGGTGCTAAAATTCTTCGCGGGCACAATGAGAAACTGCCTTATATGATAGTTGTTGGGCCTAAAGAAGCTGAAACGCAAAGCGTCAATGTCAGGATTCGCGGCAGTAATGAAAACAAGAGTATGCCGGTTGAACAGTTTATAACGGCGGTAAAAGGAAAAGTATCATCCAGAACAGCGGATTTAAATTTATAAGAATTGTTAATAAATTATACAAAAGTTTGAAAGGAAAAAGTTATCGGAAAGGCAAAACTCAGGTTTAATGAGCAAATCAACAGGAGTCCTGTTCGGCTGATTGGAGCAGATAATAGTCAGATAGGAATTGTAAGTATCGAACAGGCGCTTGAACACGCAAGGGAAGCGGATCTTGACCTTGTTGAAATCGCTCCGGAAAGCAGTCCTCCAGTGTGCAGGATAATGGATTTCGGCAAGTATCTTTACGAACTGAAACGCAAAGAAAAACTCAATGTCAAAAAGCAGCACACTGTAACAGTGAAGGAACTTCGTATTCGGCCCAAGACTGATCCGCATGACTGCCAGACTAAAGTCAATCATGCTCGTGATTTCTTCAAGAAAGGACATCGAGTACAGTTTACGATGATGTTCCGCGGCCGTGAAATGGCTCACGTCGAACTTGGACAGGCAATGATGAATAAAATCATCGCAGACCTTGAAGACGTGGCGAAAGTGGATCAGCCGCCAGTGATGATGGGCAAGAGAATGACGGTATTGATGGTTCCTAAACAGGAACAGAAATAAAAAGAAGCAGCGTGCGTGTTGTAAGGTTTGAAACTGCATAAGTTATTAGTTTTAGTTTTTAATGTTGACGTTATATAAAAACGTGTTAGTATAACATTCTTTAATTTTATAAACAAGAGTTATAAGGTTGTGAAATATGCCTAAGAAAAAGACACATAAAGGTTTGAAGAAACGTGTAAAGGTAACCGCCCGCGGTAAAATTAAGGCTCATACGAGCTTTACAGGGCATCTTATGAGCGGCAAAACCGCAAAAAGGCGCCGTAAACTGGGCAAGTCAATTATCATTCCAGAAGTATATGCGAATGTAATGAAAGAAATGTTAAACGTAGATTAATAAGGACGAGCTGATATGCCACGTGTAAAAAAAGGGTCTGCGACCCGTAAAGCCAGAAAAAGAGTTCTTAAAAGAGTCAAAGGACAACGCGGTGGTCCCGGCAGGACTTATCGGCTTGCTAAGGAACGAGCAGTACGATCTGAAGTTTTCGCAAGAGTCGGCAGGAAACTGAAAAAGAGACAATTCAGAGGCCTGTGGATAACACGCCTTAATGCGGCCTGCAAAATGCGAAAAATCAGATACAGCGAATTCATCAACGGATGCAAAAAAGCAAATATAGCCCTCAACAGGAAAATGCTAAGCGAAATAGCTATCGCGGATCCGGCCGCATTCGATGCCATCGTTGAAAAGGTACGAGCAGTTGCCGCATAACACAGCATAAACAAGTGCTTGATACATTCAAACAAATCGGTAAGGAAGCACTCGAATCGCTCAAAACGGTAACTACACCTGAAGAGCTTGAGCAATTCCGTATCCGCTTTTTGGCCAGAAAAGGCGCCGTTACCGATATGCTGAGCAAAATCGGTTCATTTCCAGCAGAACAGAAAAAAGATGCCGGTGCGCTCGCAAATAAAATCAAACAGGAAGTAACCCTCGCATTCGAACAAGTCAAAAATTCTCTCACCGGCACGCAGGTTCAAAAAGGGCCAATGATAGATATTACGCTGCCGGGAGTTGATTTTCAGCTCGGCAAAACGCATATAATCACACAAACTGTAAACGAGCTTCTTGAAATTTTCGGCAGGATGGGATTTGCAATCGCTTACGGGCCGGAAGTTGAAGATGAATGGCATAATTTCGTCGCACTCAATATTCCGGAAGGTCATCCGGCAAGAGACCCTTCGGATAATTTCTGCATCGATGTAAATAAATTATTGCGAAGTCAGACTTCGACAATTCAAATACGCACAATGGAAAAACAAAAACCGCCGATTCGTGTTGTCGCGCCCGGCAGAGTTTACCGTCCTGACACTGTCGATGCGACGCACATGTTTATGTTCCATCAGCTCGAAGCGCTTGTCGTCGATGAAGGCGTTTCGATGGTCGATATGAAAAGCACTATCGCACAGTTCATTCATGTGTTCTTCGGCAAAGACGTGAAATACAGACTACGGCCGAGCTTTTTCCCATTCACTGAGCCAAGCGCAGAAGTAGATTTGCTTTTTGTCGCAAAAGACGGTACAGAAAAATGGATTGAAGTCGGCGGCTGCGGAATGGTTGACCCGAATGTTTTCAACGCTGTCGGCATCGATAGCGAAAAATACACCGGCTGGGCATTTGGTTTTGGAATCGAAAGACTTGCAATGCGCAAGTACGGCATAACAGATATCAGGCTGCTGTTCGAAAACGACCTGCGTTTTCTTAAGCAATTTTAATCATTTGCCGCCACAAATGATCACACAACATAAATCACGAATAAATACTTCCCTGTAGGTTATATTTTTCCTTGAGACGGCGTAAAAACAATCCATCCCATCCATTAGATGCATAGGATAAATCGTTTATGCATACAGTATGATGGGTCATTTTTCTCAGCCTTTTGCTGATTTCAGCAATTACGTGCGGCAGGAAGTAATACAAATAGGATGGAAGACTGCGAATCGTACATGGGACCATCGGGCAATAATGTGTAGTTCCAATCTTTGCTGCATTATATGCCAATTGTGCCATCGCCTCTTTTTGAACCTGTGCTATTCCTCTTAAGCTTTCTTTGCGACCCATATGGTTCTTTGATATTTGAAGAGCAAGTTCGAAGTTTTTTTTAGACATATAGGGTTCAAATTCAAGGCCTCTGATATTATATTGCCATACCATATTGGCAAAAATGCCCGTGCGGAAAAGATTAAAAATACGAATTTCATCGTTTGGATTATTTTCAGCAAGACTATAGTGGCTTTTTATGTTTTCAAACTCCTTTATCATTGACGTGCGAAGTGAATCCCACATATTCTCATTTGCGCGGATATTTCTTGCGGCTTTTAAAAGTGATTGTTCAATAAAACTTTCAACACTGCGATAATTCAGGGGAGTAAAAAGCTCCGTACCGAAACATCCGCCTATTCCAAGCGAGAAAATTCCGTTATCTTTAATAATCTGGCTTATTAGGCAATTTTCAGATGGAGACATTCCATCGGTTAAAACATAAAAATCATCATAATCATTATCATCGCAAAGGTATGTCCGCAATGGTCTGCCTAAAACTTTTGAAGTTTTTTGTGCGAAAACAAAATCTTTGCTTGCTCCTGTTTTTGGAATACCGACTCTGAAAGTAATATTTTTGAAGTACCTCGATGCAATTGTAGCGACCAGCCTGGTATCATATCCGCCGGTTAGACTGACCCAAATAGGCTTTTCTTTTAAATCGGGATTCTCAAGTGACGATTTGAGATTAGCTATTAAATCGGCCGCCAATTTATGAATGTCATTTGATTTTTTATTATTAATTGAAAATTTAACTTCTCCGATACGTACATTGGAACCCAAAACATCCTTTACAAGGTATTCGTACGGCCTTATTCGTTTGATTTTTTTGTGTATAGTCCCCGCGCCAAGCGTGGTGGGATAAATAATCTGCTGCATTGCGATAAATTCGAAAATTTTATAATTGTTTACATTGTCTCTTCCCATATCCATTGCCTCTTCAGCCGCGGAAAAGCGGGAAGTTATTACAGAAAAATCTTCAGAATAGAAAATACTGCCTATATGCATGAAATCTGTGAAGAAGTACATTAAACCGGCCTTTTTGATAATTATAATGAACTGTCCGCAAAGTTCAGATTTTAATTCTCCAATTAATGATTCTTTGAAAGTTTGTAATATCCTTGAAGCTGTATGCTCGACTGATTCTCCTGGATAATGGCAATATCCGAGAACTATTATAAAATCCTCTTTATCTGCAATGTGCAGGTATGTTCCTCGATACGCAAATACTTTTAACTCACCTGAAAGAGTTACTATGTCTGCATCTGCATACAAATCTTTGCTTTTTGTTAAGGAAAAAGTATGTTGACTCTTTTTTGAATAAATAAATTCAGCCATATCCGCCCCAAAATAAATTTTAGGATTATAATATTAAGTTTTTCTACTGCTTGGTATCATCACAAGACTCGGTTTTCAATCAGGGATTCACAGTACTAAGCAGTAATGGTTATAATCCTTTTGGATTCAGGATATTTCAGAATATGTTGTTCAGGCTTATATCATTGCAATTTAAGAATAACTTATTTACATTTCGCCTTTGACGCCAGTCTTTTTGTGGTTTTTGAGATTACACGCTCTTTGATTTTTGGTGCATCAAGAGGATTTGTTTGCTGGGCGAAATAAAAATCGAAAAACAAATCGAGGCAATCTTTGCCGAAGGAATCTCTGTTCATATTTACCTGCACAAGGTTTTTTATTCTCAGATGCATTGGTAAATTATCAAATTGCTTTGTGCGTTCGTTATCAAGCAAATAGAAATCAAAATCTTCATTGTTTTTTTTAACCAGGATGTTGCCGAGTCGTAAATCGCCGTGAAAAATTCCTTTATCGTGCATTTTACCGATTGTTTGCGCGAATTGCTCAATCATTTTTTTCTTTTTTTCAGCAGGCAGTGTCTCAAGCAGCTTATAAAAAGGTGTGCTTTCTCGCACTTCCATAGTCATAAGAAATTTTCGGCCGTATGCGACTGCCTGCGGTGTGAGAAAGCCATTTG
The DNA here is from genome assembly GCA_001825665.1 of Planctomycetes bacterium GWF2_41_51. Lineage (GTDB taxonomy): Bacteria > Planctomycetota > Phycisphaerae > Sedimentisphaerales > UBA12454 > UBA12454. Next base: position 5,314 of record MHXZ01000083.1, read on the forward strand.
CAATCAGCATTTGGCCTGCCTTGAATGCTCTTTTGGCGCGAGAAGGTAAAATCAGAGATTTGAAAAAGTCGGAAATGTTTCGGGTGAAATATTTTTTGAGAATGACGCTGTAAACTTTCGCTTTGAAAAGAATATTGAATTTCAGTACAAGTGCGAATTTCGAGGATGCGAGTTTTTCAAAGTCCGCTCTTCGGCCGTCAGGAATCTGAATGTCTGAAGATTCGAAATCAGAGGGAAAATTGTCATCAATGAAAATATTTTTATATTTCATTATCAGCAGCCAATAACAGCTATACCATATTTATCAGCCAATTCTATTGTCTGCGGTTTATCAATGATTATCGTTCTTTCCGCTTCGACGACCAGACTTCTGCCGCCGTTTTTATAAAGCGATTCAATGGTTTCAGGGCCGACACAGGGGACATCGAAACGCTTGTCGAGGTCAGGGCGTGGGGCTTTTAAAAGCGTCCAGTTACCTCTTTTACATAACTGCCCGGCACGTTCAATCATCTGGCCTGTGCCTTCAACGGCTTCGACTGCAAGTACGGTTTTTTCTTTTACCGCGATAGCCTGACCGATTCCTGTTTCTGTAATTTTCTTCAACATAAGCCAGCCGAAATCGATATCTTCCTGAACACCGGCAGTTGGTTTTGTTCGTGTCATAACGCCTTTATCGGCGAGATGTTCTTTGCAATATTTAGTCGAATCCTGCAAAATAATACCTCCGCAGGCAAGTTCATCCGCAATCGCCTGCAAGATTGTCTGGTCAATTTTATTATTTTTTCTTAAACGCCAATAATAAATTCTAAGTGCACGCCAATCGGGCAAATATTTCAAAATCCGCTTCGGAGTATAAAGCTTTTCCTTGCGAACTTTGCCGACCATAATCGTATCTGTAACGCCTTGCTTTTTTAATTTTCGAATCCAGGTGCCGGGACGTGCGAGAGGAACTTCGGCGTAATAATCAACAGCGGTCATCAGTGCGGGATCTGGATTATCGCCCAATCCTGCGCAAATTACTTTTAAGCCTGCTTGTCTTGCGCCTGCTGCAATCAAGAACGGCAGTCTTCCGCCTCCTGCTATCAGACCTATAATTTTATTATCACTCATTATTTGAAGATTTTTCGAACCGGCTAATCGCTTTTTTTATTTCAGGCAAATCTTCTATTAAAGTATAGGCACGCCTTGCTTTTGAAGCGTCAATCGCTGGTGTGCCGACGATATTGCTGCCGTCGGGGATGCTGTTAATTACACCCGCCTGTGCGCCTATTGAAACACAATTTCCAATTTTTATGTGGCCGACGATACCGACCTGTCCTGCAATAACGCAGTGATGACCGATGGTTGTCGAGCCGGCAACGCCAATCTGTCCGACCAGCAGGCAATGCGGACCGATTTTTGCTCCATGGCCGATGCTGATAAGGTCGCCGAGTTTGCAGCCCGCGCCGACTACTGTATCGTCAATTGCGCCTCTCTGAAGGCAGCAGTTACCGCCGATTTCAACATCGTCTTCGATTACGACTTTTCCGATTTGTGGAATTTTATGATGTATGCCTTTGTGGGTCGCGTACCCGTAGCCGTCTTTTCCGATTGTAGTGTTGGAGTTAATGATAACATTGTTGCCAAGGATGCAGCCATCGTAAACCACACTGCTCGGATACAAAATACAATTTGAGCCAATCTTAACATCGGGGCCGATGAAAACATTGGGGTAAATTATAGTACCATCGCCAACTACAGCGTTATCGCATACAGTTACGAAATCGTGAATGTGGCAGTTATTTCCAATTTTCGCAGACGAAGAAATGGACGCCTTTTGTGATATACCGGTTTGCTTGTGCTGCCTGTGACCGTAAAGAAGAACAACAATTTGCGCGAACGCATAATGAGGGTTCTGGGCGATAATAAGAGGAATTTGTGTTTCAACTACTTCTTTACCGACAATGACAGCGCCTGCTTTTGTGGTTTTTAAGGCACGAGTGTATTTCGGATTGGCAAGAAAGCTTAAATCCGAGGAATTCGCGCTATCGAGCGTTGCGACTGAAGAAATTTCAATTTCGGCATTGCCTATGACTTTGCCTTTTACATATTCTGCTAATTGTCCTAAAGTTTTTGTAGGCATTCAAAATCCTAATAAAAGTAATCAAAATTATATTATAACGCTTAGATATTGTGGGTCAAGAACTTAAGAATTTCAGGGCTGCTCGGCTTATCTGTTCGACCGCCTGTCCTGATGGATGTGAAAAGTCTCCATCATCGAAGTGGAAAGTCTTTACCTTCGGTCCAAGAGGAGAATATACAGCCGGGTCGGTGGGTCCGAAGCAAACAACTGTACTTGCACCCGATGCACCAGCTATATGTGCAATACCGCTGTCATTACCTATAAAGCATCCGCAGCACGAAAGAAGCTGAAATGTCCTTGAAAGTGAGAACTCAAAAATTACCGGGGCAAGCAGTGAAAGCCTGTCGATTATTTTTCTGCTGAAGCGTTCCTGTTCTGCGGGACCGATAAGGAAAACTACGCTTTCGCCGGCATCGAGCAGCTCTTCTGCAAGTAAATAAAAGTTTTCTATGTTCCAGCATTTTTTTATACCGCCGCTGCCCGGATGAATTACCGCCGGTTTGCTGTTCTTTTTGATTCCGATTGAATCGAGAATCGTACGGCCTGCGGCAGCATCGGATCTGAGTGGTTTGATAATCTTTTTTCTTGCTGCGAAACTTGCAGCCGAAGGTTTTCGTTTTATATATTCGCTGCAGGAATTGACAATTGTATCGATATAAAAATTTATAATGTGATTTTTATAATTTGATGGCGGCTTTGGCGATAAAGTTGTAACTTCGACGGCGTTACTGCAATTTGCTGTGAAGATGAGATTGTGCTCGAAATCACTGCCGGGATTTCCTAAAAAAGTAAAAATATGCTGAAAACCCGCAAAGGCGGTGATGAGAGAATCGTTATCCTGCAATTCGAAATCTTTACTTGGGATAAATAACCTGTGCAGGTCGATAGAGTCGAGGTCACGGATGCTGTCAATGCAGCTTCTTGTGGGAAGATACAGCATATACTGACTTCTGCCGAGCATGGTAATAGTGCCGATTTTGAACTTTTTTCCTATGAACTCAGCGACGGGAAGCGTTAGTACGCAATCGCCGATAGCGCCGGGCTGAATAATCAATGCGCGATTCGAAAGCCTGCCGGCGTTTGCTTCTGCGGTTGAGAGCATTTTCAAAATGTCGGTTTCTTTGGCCATTGTCAATCCATTGCTTTGTCGATCCAGGCGCCGCCTGCGACTTTTTTTCCCTGCGGCATATCAAGATAAAAAACAACCGCCTGACCGGGTGTTATTGCGCGAAGCGGCTGGTCGAATACTACTTTGACTGAATCGCCTTGCGGGAAAACAGTACCGCCGACGGCTTTGTGATTGTATCTGATTTTTATTTTTGCCGCAAATGGTTCTTTGGGAGTATCTATTAGCCAGTTCGGATTGGAAGCTATAAGGGTTTTATGAATCAGCTCATCGCCTGGCCCCAGAGTGACCGTGTTCGTATCGCTGTCGAGTTTCGTTACATACCATGGCGTACCCATTGCGACTCTTATGCCTCTTCGCTGGCCGATTGTGAAATGATGTATGCCGGAATGCTGGCCGAGAATTTTGCCGGAAGAATCGATTATGTTTCCGGATTTCACAACTTCAGGTGATAGCTGCTCGAGTCTGCCGGCGTAATTATTATCCGGAATAAAACAAATTTCCTGTGAATCGGCTTTGTCGCTGACAGAGATGCCTAATTTTTTTGCCAATTGGCGTGTCTGAGTTTTATTGAAATCGCCAAGCGGGAAAATAAGATACGGCAAGATAGAACGATTTATCATCGCAAGGGCATAAGATTGATCTTTTTCGGTTTCGCCTGCATATAGATAAGCACCCGTATCGTCGCGAAGAATCGATGCATAATGTCCTGTGGCAAAGAAATCTGCGCCTTTTGAGCGGGCATAGTCAAACAGTATGCCGAATTTGATATTGCGGTTGCAGAAAACGCAGGGATTGGGAGTTCTTGCCTTTTTATACTGATTACTGAAATAATCGAGCACTAATTTGAAATCATTTCTTAAATCGAGAGCTTCGAACTTTATGCCCAAATCTTTTGCAATTGTTTGAGCATCATCACGATGCTGCTGCGCGTGGTCATGGACAATCATAAAAATGCCGGTGCAGTCTGCTTCGGCGTCGCGAAGAAGCGCAGCAGTAACCGAACTGTCAACGCCTCCGCTGGTTGCCACAAAAACTTTTTTGCCTTTTATTAAATCCTGAGAAATCAATCTTGTTTCTTGAAAATGCCTTTTAATGTTTCAGTTGCTTTTTCCTGAATACCTTTTTCTGTATCTTCGAAAACTTTCTTTCCTTCTTCAGAAATATTTCCGAGCCGCTGATTTACTGCATCCTGTATCGGAGCAATCAAATCGGAAGGAATTATATCCCGGCCCTCTCTGATAGCGGCATTTGCGATTTCTGTGAATATTTTGCCGATGACTTGTGCAAGATTTGTATTATCGCCTCCTAAGTCCGACAGCTGCAAAGAATCAATCGTTAATGTCATAGCATCTGTTTTGCCGGGAATGGGAATCAGCTTAAGCATGACGCTGATATCATTAATGTCGAGAGAAGTTATATGAACTTTTTTGCCGGGCGTGTTCGGTTCGGCAGGTTCTTCTTCTGTCTTCGGCATACCTTTAAGTATCTCGTTGATATTGGTCGAAAGTCCTTTCTGTTCAATTGCCATCAAAATACCATTAATTTTAATCTGCTGAATTTCTACAGGGTTGCTTAAAAGGTTTCCAATGCTGGTTTTTACGAAGATAGATTTAGCTTCGAGAACATTTTCGAACTGATAACCTTTTGGATTATTAATTTTGAGATTTGTGATTTCGACTGTGCCGGAAAGCATTTTCAGACTTACTTTAGATACCGTCCCGCCAACGCCGAGCTGTTTTTGTATAGAAGATTGTATCGCGGAACGAAGAATTCCATCAATGGAAATCAACCCAATGACCACCATAAGAAAAACAATAACTATAATCGCAATAATGATGTTGACGGCTGTACGTTTCTTTGCCATTTTTCGTTACCTCCAAAAAAAGTTTATTGTCCCACTATTTTATTTAACTGTACCAAAAAATCCTCGGAAACTGCATATCCCTGCTGTTTGGCTATTTTTGCGTGATTTAGAGCCTGCTGGTATTTCTCGAGAGTGAACAAAGTGATGGCAAGATTATTGTGAGCCGCCGGGAAGTTCCATTTTAGTTCGATAGTTTTTAAATAATACTGCCTGGCTTCTTCATATAATTTTCGGGCAGAATATGAAACGGCCAGATTGTAGTATAAATCTGCGTCCTGCGGATTAAGTTTTACTGCCGTCAAATAATATTGAGCGGCTAAATCATAATCCTTGCGTTCCATATAAATATTGGCGAGATTATGATATGCGGGAGTAAGATTAGGGTCTGCTTTTATGGCGTATTCGTAAGCATCGATTTCATCTTCCGGCCAACCCAGCTTATTATATACAAGCGCAAGACCCATATGTGCCGATGCGTTCAAAGGTTCATGATAAATTGCGGTTCGAAACTGTTCCAATGCTTCGTAATACATATCTTTTTGAAAATAGACATAGCCCAGGCCGTAAGCGGCATCTACAGAATCAGTTTTAATAATTAACGCATGCCTGTAATTGGATATTGCGTCGTTCCATTGTTTTCGGTCGCGGAAAATGCTGCCCATAGCAATATAAATATCTGGGTCGTGTGAATCGATTCCTGCTGCTTTTTTGAGAGCTGCGATTGCTTTTTCATCAAGGCCTTGGGAATGATACGCCCATGCAAGGCCTTTATAAATTTCCACGTAATTGGAATCATATTTAAGTGCGATATTATATTGCTTAATCGCAGCGTCATTAATGCCTTTCTTTCTATACGCGTTACCAAGATTGTGATGCGTCTTGGCGTCTGTTGGATTTATCTGAAGCGCTGTTTCGTACTGCTCTATCGCAAGGTCTGTCATATTCTTTTTTAAATAAATATTGCCAAGATTTGTTCTCGCTTCAGCGAGCATAGGTGTAAGGGTTGCAGCAAGTCGCTGATAATAAAAAGCGTAATCAATCTGGTTGTTGTTCATATATACATTAGCGAGATTATTGAACAAACAGCCAATGGTTTCCTTTTTCGTTAGATTTCGCATATAAAGGCCTTTTGAGCCGTTATCTGGAATATTAAATTTTTCAATATAATGGCTGTCAGGCGGACTAACGCCCATCTGAGTTGTTTCTATGTTAAACAGTTTGCCTTTGTCATCACAGCGTACAAAGAAATGGCCCGGAGCGACAACGCCGTATAGCGGTAAATCTAGTTTTTCGCCTATCGAAAGATAAAGAATAGAAAGGCTGAGGCAGTAGCCTCTTTTATTGTTGATGACAGTATTCAAAAATAAATCATCAGGATTGTCGGCGCTGTCAATCGCTTTGAACCCAAGATCTTTGAACAACACATCGTTTATCGCTTCAACAGTTATGCGGTTGCTCGCTGAAGGTCCTACTTTTTTTCGGACATCCTGGGCTATTCTGTCTATCATATTGATATAATAATTTGTATTGAGTTGATTGTTCCAGCGTTTACTGACGAGCAGAACACTTTGAGCAAGGTCGATTTCATCGTTGTCGAGTTTCAGAACCTCTTCGATGGAATTTGGATAATATCCCGAGCGCACGGCTCCGCTGCAAGGCAGGATTGCCGGCAAAACAATGAGTAAAAATAAAAATGTCGATTTTGCTTTCATTTGCCTATACTTAAAATTAAATCAAGGACATTGGCAGAATGCTTAATGGAAACCTGCTTTATCTTCGAAGTCAAACCAGATGTTATTGCAATTTGCGATTTCGGTATATTAAATTTTTCCGAGAGCAGTTCTACCAAGGCCTGGTTAGCTTTGCCTTTTTCAGGCGCAACGGAAACCTTGGCTTTTATCATCCCATTGTAAATTCCTGCAAGTTCTGACTTGCTGCTGCCGGGGATGACCTTGATATTTAATACTATCCTGCCGTCTTTTACGACATAAATCAGTCCTGTGTCAGACATTTTCGGGAAATTCCCTGATATTTCTGCCAACGGCGGCTTGGATGTATCGCTCGATTTGCGATGCAAGTTCGCCGATAACGTCTATTTGGAAATCCTCGTAATGGCCGGGTACAAACTCGCCATTTAATGCTTTTTTATAGGCCTTGACCCTTATAATTGGGCAGCTTTTGTTTTTTTTGCTGAAATCAGCGTTTTGATGTTCCGTAAGTTCGACTTTCCAGTCTTCACTGATAAAGACCAGTGCTTTACCGGTATATATTGATGTTGGAAAATATTCGTAAAGTTCTTTTAGTGTTTCCATTTGGAATATTATAATAAATTGATAAATTATTTCAAGCTGCCGATAAGCTCGGTAATAGACGATAATTTATGCCTTGCACAATAATTCTTCATCCCTTCGGCAATTTTAACTGAACAATCTGGATTTGCGAAACTTGCGGTGCCTATTGTTACTGCTGTAGCGCCTGCGATGATAAATTCAATCGCATCTGAAGCTGTCCTTATGCCGCCGCCGCCAATTAAGGGGATTCCGGCTGGTTTGGCAACTTCATTATAAACCTTATTAACAAGATAAACTGCAATTGGTTTAATCGCTGGCCCCGAAAGGCCGCCTGTACGATTTGCTAATACCGGTTTTCTTGATTCAATATCGATAACCATCGCTGTGAACGTATTAATCAGGCTCAAAGCGTCGGCGCCGCAATCGACTGCGACTTTAGCTATTGTGCTTATATTGGTTACATTTGGGGTTAATTTTACGATGAGAATTTTATCGCGAATTACTTTTTTTACTTCGCAGGTAATTTGTTTTACAAGAGCAGGGTCGGTGCCGAAAGTAATGCCTCCCTGTTTGACATTGGGGCAACTGATATTTAACTCCAGTCCTGTAATTTGTTTAAATTGCGCAAGTTTATCGGCTACGGCGACATAATCATCAATTATCTGCCCGGCGATGTTTACGAAAAATGGCGTTTTATACCGCCCCATCAAAGGGACTTTTTCTTTTATGAATTTTTCAACGCCTATATTGGCAAGGCCTATAGCATTGAGCATACCTGAATCTGTTTCGACAATTCGAGGCACATCATTGCCGAGACGGGGCTTAATTGTAATGCTTTTTGTGATGTAGCCGCCAAGTTTATTTATGTCTATAAAATCGTCAAGCTCGTCAACATAGCCGCACGTACCGGATGCGGTCATCAGCGGGTTCTTTAGCGATGTTGAGCCGAGCTTAACAGAAAGGTCGATATTTTTGTGTTCTATTCCCATACAACTTCATCAGACCAGAAAACAGGCCCATCCTTGCAGCATAATTTATAAAAATTGCTGCCGTCTTCTTTATTTAGGCATTTAACTGCGCAACTTTGACATAATCCTGTGCCGCAAGCCATTCGCCTTTCAAGGCTTACCTGGCAGCGAATCTTGAACTCGGTACTTACTGCAGCAGATGCGCGAAGCATGGCTTCCGGACCGCAGGCGTAGATAACTGTGTCTTTTGCGTCGGGTTTATTTTGAATCAGCCAATTTTTAAGCATATCAGTAACAAAACCCTTTAAGCCGGCTGAACCGTCATCGGTGCTTATGTGTGTTTTGATATTATGCTTTTCAAATTCGCCTAATTTAACTTTTGTCTTAATTAGCTTATCAATTTTGAGGTCGAAAAAAGCTAACTCAGATATCGATTTTGCACCCACAAAAACGATTATTTCCATATCTTTGCATTGTGATTTCATTAAGCCGGAAAGGTGTACCAGAGGAGGCGCTCCCATTCCTCCGGCGACCAGTATTGCCGTCTTTTTATTTTCTGAAATACTAAAGCCGTTTCCGAGCGGGCCGATTAGGCTGATAGTGTCTCCGCTTTTGAGGGTTTTCATTCGCATAGTAGCAGGGCCGAGAACGGTATAAAGAATCTCCACAATAACGCTGTCTTCGCTGCAAACGATATCTGCGAAACTGAACGGCCTCCGCAGGATAATATTTCTCTTTGCGGCGTCTGAATATTGAGGCGGAATGAGATTTTCAGCAGGCAAAGCGAGTCTGGAAACGTCAATTTCGACAAATTGCCCCGGAACTGCGCTGGAAAACACGCTTTTGCCGTTTTTTTCCAGCTCGAGAGTGATGCGGTAAAATTTATCACCCAAGTTCTTATTTTGCAGAACCGATGCGTTAAATATTCCCTTTTTTGGTAAATGGTGTTCCATAAGTATCTATATTTAAAGCAATTATGTAATTAATTGTCAATATATAAAAAAACTTCCGGAATAATCATCCACTGGTATTCCGGAAGCGCGCCACGGCCAAAAAGCCGCAAAATTCATTTTCATAATAAACGGAGTATAACTACGCGTACCTTTGTTGTCAATCAAGCATAAAGAAATACTGAAAATTATATAACTACTTGCAAAACAGATAGTTACACACATAAAAGTGCAGCTTTTATTGAAAAATTTTAAAATATTAGGTTGGTAGTTTGTAAGTACCGCTTATAAAAGGGTTTATAATAATTCTTGCTTTGCAGTCAATTATTTGATAGAAGAACAACCTATGTTAAAAATCAAAAAAATTCTTATAGCAACGGTTGTAATTTGCAGCGTTTGGGGAAATGTAAATGGTGCGAATTTACAGGAAAAAATTCAACAGATTATTGCGAGAAAAGATCAGCAAAAAGTTGAGTACACAATTTCGATAATCGATCCGCAAGATGGCAAGGTTGTTTACAGCCATAATGCGGCCAAGCCGCTGACGCCGGCGTCAAATATGAAAATCGTTACGAGCTTTACCACGCTTAAACAACTCGGCACCAATTATAAATTTGTAACTACGGCCGGTCTTGTCGGAAATAAACTCGTCGTCATCGGATGCGGAGACCCGCTGCTCGGTTATGACGGTAAAAATTTCGTCAGCCAAATTGTCGAAGCATTGAAAGCAAAATCAATTACCCAATTGGATGGAATCATTATCGATAGCTCAATCTTCGATAACGAATGCGTTCATCCAAACTGGCCGAGAACACAAATAAACCGGTCATACTCCTGTGAAGTTAACGGTCTTAACTATAACGGCAACTGCATAAAAATCTCGGCTGCTGTCAACAACGGAAAATTAAATCTGACCAAATCGCCGGATACTGAATTTTTGAAGATGCTCAATAACGTAAAAGTAATCACCAAAGGCGACAGCGCAATCGGCTCTAATCGAACTCAACAGGAAAACGAAATCATAGTTTTCGGCAAATGCAGAAGACCTGCATCGTTCGATGTCGCAATAGAAAGACCTAACCTGATGTTCGGAACTCTTTTGATGGAAAGCCTCAATAGAGCAGGTATAAACGTAGTAAACCCTATAACCGAAGAAACGGTTAATTCTCCTGAATTTCAGATGGTTACGGAATTTGAAACTCCCATCATCGAAGTACTTCATAACTGCAATAAAGACAGCCTCAATATCGCGGCGGAATGTATGATTAAACTCCTCGCTGCCAAAACAAGCGGCAGGGCGGGAAGCTGGCAGGGCGGCAGAGACGCAATTGGAAGCTATTTGCAAACACTGGGCATCGATAAAACCGAATTCTATATCGATGATGGAAGCGGACTTAGCAGTATAAACAAAATATCATCAAATGCTCTGGCGAAAATTCTGCTCGAAGCATATAAAAGCGAACTATGGGCGACATTCAAAGAATCATTCGCAATCGGCGGAGTAGATGGAACAATTAAAAAACAATTCTATAAAGATAAATATAAAAACAGAGTCTTTGCAAAAACCGGATATATCAACGGCGTTCGGGCAATGTCGGGCATCTGCATTGGAACAAACAACGATAAAGAATATATCTTCTCAATAATAACTAATCATGCCAACTATCCAACCAAAACGGCAATCACAAATATCGTTGAAGCAATTGTTGACGAAGGGTAAAAATCGGCATTCAGTTACGGTTACCCCTACGGGATTAAAACGAGGCTCGTTTGTTTATCGTTTTATCGATTGTGTTTGTAAATTCGCGCAAGTTTTGAACTTTGTTTTTGAGCTGAAAATGGCGTTTTCTGAAAACTTTTTTTCGATAAAAAGCGCAAGACTCTCAATATTTCGCGCAAGTTAGCAAAAAAACGGTATGTTTTTGCGGGATAAATTCCAAGTTTCAGCCACCGATTTCACAGGTTCTGATATGAACTTGATATGTTTCTTTAAGTTTTTTACGGTTTTTGAAAAAGCGGCTTGCGCATTTTTGAATAGCTAACTCTTAAGGATTTTTTTATCGCTGATTACACAAATTTCACTGATTTTTTTACTACTTTTTTACCTGGCCCACAACCGACTTTGTCATAATTCACTACGGGGGATTAAAACGATGACGGGATTAACAAAACCCAGATGATTACAAAAAAGATTTGAGTAATAAACATGTTAGAGTTATCATCACAGTATGGATGCTTCAAAAAAACTAATCGCTTATATGGTTACGTGGAGAACATTTGGAAGCTGGCTGCAGGGTGATGAAAGAGGTTATGTCAAAGACGGGCAAGTCCTTGAACCAAATCCCATACTCAAAACAATAAACCTGTCAAATGTCAAACAAGATATAATAGAACTTACCCCATTTCAAAGAAACATCGTGGAAATTGCTATCATCCAGGAAGCAAAAAGAATAAATCAAAAAATACATGCCATTACTGTATGCTCGAATCATATTCATCTGCTCGCAGAAGTATCAGCAGAAACAATCGAAAAAGCAGTTCATCGGTATAAATATTCAGCAACCGCGGCTCTGCGCAAACAAGGTATCCTCCAAGATAAAATATGGTCAAAAGGATTCGATAAAAGATTCTGCTTTTCTGAAAATGAAATTCAACAAAGAATACAGTATATACAAAAACATAATGACGGCCCTGCCAATGCGGCAGGGCTGACCATAACCCCGTCATAGTGATGACGGGGTTAACCCACAGTGTTAGACGGAAATGGGTGGATTATGGAAAAGAAAGCGGAAGAGACAATTTTTAAATTGATAAATGAAGTTAGAGATTCATTTATCGCAAAGAAACTGATAAAGAAATTTCCGGATGATTTTTTGACGAAGAAGATTTTGAAAGAATTGCATACCTTTCCAGAAGAGAAAAAAATGCCAATTGTGAAAATCGAACGGCCGAAAGTGCCATATAATTTTCAGTTTGATCCAATTTCGAAAGAAGATAAAGAACAGGAAATACTTGAATTAAAAAAATATCGTCAGGAAATAAAGAGAATCGAAAGAGAAGAAAAATTTGCGAAAGAAACAGCAGAGAAAGAAAGACGAAAACGAAAGAGAATGTTTTTCAGTAAATCTATGATCGAAAAAAGAACATTCAGTACGCCGAAGGGACAGGAAATTATAAAATACTATAAAGAACTGGAGGGTAAATTAAGCTATCAAATTGTATTGCTGCCGGATGGAGAAACAGAATTAAAAATTGAAAATAATATTCAAATCTGTTTGAAAAACGGAATGGTGCTCGCGGAGTTCGAAAATTATGATATGGCAAAGTATCTGATGTATTCAAAACGAAAAGGCGAATACATTTATAATGTTCCAAAAGATAAAAATATTGTAAAAAGAGCAGTACGCAAATACGAGGAATACCGGGAGGAATTAACGGCAAAATTTGTAACCGCGTTTATGGGGAAGAACGTATCGAAAAAGGCAGCACAGGCTTTTGCAGAACAGGCAATGGCATTGCCGTAGAAAAACTCGTCATTTTATAAGTCCTTATATATATTAATCTTAAAATTTACAGATAAAGTTTGACTTTTTTAAACAAATGTTTTATACTTTAGTTTGAAACGATTGTTTTAATTAAACGTATAAAGAATATGAACAAAGAAAATGATAATGCTGTTAAACAGAGGCTGCTTGACGCGGGTGAAGAGCTGTTTGCCGAATTCGGGTTTAACGGGACGAGCAGCCGGCAACTGACGCAAAAGGCAGGGTGCAATATAGCATCCATAAATTATTATTTCGGCGGCAAGAATGAGCTTTATCTTGAAGTGCTCGGAAGAAAGATGCGATATCTTCGGGATATACGGCTGGAAAGAATAAATGCAAAAATATCTGAAAAAGGCGATGAACTGACGCTTGAAGATTTGGTGGCGGTCTTTGCCAATGCTTTTATCGAGCCGCTGGTTAAAGATGCGGGCGGCAGAAATTTTCTAAAGCTGTTCAGTTGGGAAATGCTTAACCCTCAATTTCCGAAACAGAAGCTGGTAGAAGATATTAAACCTATAATAGATTTGATGTCTGTAAATATGATGAAAGTATGTCCGGGATTGACGCAGGAAAAAGCTGTTCTGTCTATAACTTCAATAGCGGGGCAGTTATTTCATTGTCTGCATATTAATAATATATTTTCCGAAATAAAAGATGAATCGTTTGCGGCATTCGGTTTTGAAAGAAGAATTCAGCATGTGATTGAATTTTCATCGGCGGCTATCAGAGGCATCAGCAGTAAAGACAATGGTTAATAAGATACAATACATTCTTGTTTTGATTGCGATATTTTTTGTATCGGGGTGTATGGTTGGGCCGAAGTACAAACGGCCTGATACTATGGCCGATAAAACACAGTGGGCATTCTTTAATAATCAATACAGCCGGGATGCAAATAATCCGGGCAGATGGTGGGAGAGATTTGACGACGAAACGACAAATGTTCTTGTAGGGCAGGCGCTGGAAAGAAATTATGATGTTAAAATGGCGGCTGCGAGAGTTTTGCAGGCTGAGGCTGCGTACAGGATTGCGGGCGGGGAGCTGCTTCCATTTATCACTTACGGGTCTGATGCCGGGGTTCGCAGGCAGAACACGGGGCCTCCCGGTTCGCTTTTGGAAGATACGGGCGGAGTGAGAAAAACCAGAACTTTTTCCAACGTTTTCTCGATAAATTATGTGCTTGACCTTTTCGGGGGATTGAGGCACGCGAAGCGGGCGCAGTACAATAATCTTCTTGCTTCGCGGGCAAATCAAAATGCAATTGCAAATTCGCTGATAGCGACTGTGATTAATTCGAGAATAAATATCGCGGCTCTGCAAAACAGGCTTGCGATAGCGAAGTCTAACGCTGAAAGTCTAGGCAGGACACTGGATATAGTTGAAACACGTTACAGAATGGGATTGGTTGGGCCTGTCGATGTTCGGCTTGCGAGGCAAAATTATGCTTCAGCGCAAACTACGATTCCGGATTTTGAATTGGGCCTTAGATTATCACAAAATGCACTTGATGTGCTGATAGTTGAACAGCCGGGGATAGCTCAACCTTTGAATGAACCTATTTCGGAATTGCCATTGCCGCAGGTTATTCCTGTCGGGCTGCCAGCGACTTTGCTGCAAAGAAGGCCTGATGTAGTTGAGGCGGAACTGAGGCTCAAGGCACAGAATGAGAGGATTGGTCAAAGCGTTGCGAACTTGTATCCTAATATAACTTTGAACGGTTCGATGGGATGGCAGTCTAATACATCTTCAGCGATATTCGTCAATGAGGCGTGGCTATACTCGGCGCTGATGAGTGTTACTCAGCCGATTTTTATGGGCGGGCAGTTACGAGCGCAAGTGGAACTTGACAGGGCAAGATTCACCGAACAGGCATGGCAATATGCCAAGACGGTGATAACGGCGATGCGCGAGGTTGAAGATGAGGTGGCGAGAGAAAACCTGCTGAGGAAACAATTAGAGTATGCGCAAATAAGCTATGATGAGGCATTGGCGGCTGAACAGCTTGCGCGGGAGAGATACAGCAGGGGAGTTGTGAGTATTCTTGTAGTGCTGGAAGCAGAACGACGCAGGAACACTGCGGAAGATTTGCTGGCGGCATTAAAAGGCGAGATTTGGAATGCGAGGATAAATCTATTCCTTGCTTTAGGCGGAGACTGGACGGATGCTGCAAATGAAAACATT
>MHXZ01000084.1 GCA_001825665.1 Planctomycetes bacterium GWF2_41_51
CGTGATTTTTTAAAATTTTGTTCAAAAAAGTACAAATAAAAAGTTAATAAAAAAAATTATTGTCAAAAAGGCAATTTTTAGAGGTTGCCTTAATATTTAATATAAGAAAATTGTAATCAGCAATAATACAATTCTATATTTATATTTTCCAATTTTCAATTAATTTCTTTTTAACCATTGATTAATGTTTTCAGCGGCTTTTCGGCCTGTGTCGATTGCTTTTACGACAAGTGAAGCGCCGAGCAGCGAATCGCCGGCGACAAAAACGGCCGGGTCACTGGACTGGAAGTCATTGCAGGCGATATTTCCATTTTCGTTTAATTTAAGGCCAAGGCTGTTTACAAGCCCGTCATGTGTAACGTGCAAAAATCCCATTGCGATAATTACGAGGTCTGTTTTGATATTAAATTCCGTTCCTTCGATTTCTTTAATGTTCCAGCCTCGCGGGGTTTTAACCCATTCAACCGAGCAGCCGCAGAGATCGCTGACGCTTGTTTCTACGCCTGAGAGCTTTGTGGTTTTTACACTCCACATTCTTTCGCAGCCTTCGAGATGCGATGAAGATGTACGCATAATTCTGGGCCAGTTTGGCCATGGCGTATCTGGCGGACGGGTTTCGGGCGGTTTTGGCAAAATTTCAAGCTGGTAAATATTTTTCGCGCCCTGACGACGTGCGGTTCCGACGCAATCGCTGCCGGTGTCTCCGCCGCCGATTACGACTACGGATTTGTCTTTGGCGGAAATAATTCTGCCTTCGATTTTTTCTCCGCCACAAATTTTGTTCTGGCCTGCGAGATAGTCAAGTGCGAAAACGACATTTTCAAAACCACGCCCTATTACGGCAAGGTCTCGCGGCTGTCCTGCGCCCATCGTTATACAAGTACAATCGAACATCTGCTTGAGATAATGGGCAGAAATGTCTTTTCCTACTTCGACGCCTGTCTGGAACTGGATGCCTTCGGCTGCGAGTTGAGCGAGCCTTCGGTCGAGAACGCTTTTTTCGAGTTTGAAATCAGGAATTCCGTAGCGTAAAAGGCCTCCGATTTTATCGTCTTTTTCGAAAACGACGACGTTATGGCCTGCACGTGCGAGCTGCTGTGCCGCGGCAAGACCAGCGGGACCTGAACCTATGACGGCGACGCGTTTGCCGGTTTTTTGTTTTGCGATTATCGGTTTAATCCAGCCTTCTTCGAAACCGCGCTCGACAATTTGCAATTCGATTTGTCTGATGAAAACAGGCTCATCGTTGATAGCGAGCGTGCAGGCGGTTTCGCAGGGAGCGGGGCAAACACGTCCGGTGAATTCCGGAAAATTATTTGTCGAATGCAAAAGGTCACAAGCCTGCTGCCATTGGCCTTTATAAACCAAATCGTTAAATTCGGGGATGTTGTTTCCGAGCAGACACCCCAAGCCGTGGCAGAAAGGTATGCCGCAGTCGATACAACGCGCGGATTGCTCAATGATGTCGTCAGGGGTGAGCGACAATTCTACTTGGCGATAATCGAGGATTCGCTGCTCGATCGGGCGATAACCTGATTTTTTACGTTTATATTTTAAAAAGCCTCTAATTTCTGCCATCTAACTATTTCCAATAATCAATTTCCAAATTTCAATTTGAATTAACTTTTAAGGAAAACTTCTTCGGTAGCGGGTGTTGTTTCAGTGTGCCGCTGTTCGGCCGCCCTGATTTTTTCGAGCGATTTACGATAATCTAATGGAATTACTTTCACAAACTTTCCAAGCATATCAGACCAGGAATTCAGAATTCTTTCAGCCTGTCTGCTTTGCGTCCACAGGTAATGTTTTTCAATCAATGCCTTTAAAATATTTTTGTCTTCATCAAGGCGGATGCTTTCAAGCTCGACCATATCAAGATTGCAGAGCGTATCGAATAGTTGCATCTCGTCAAGGACATATGCGATACCGCCGCTCATGCCCGCGGCAAAATTGCAACCAGTTTGTCCGAGGACGACGATTGTTCCGCCGGTCATGTACTCGCAGCCATGGTCGCCAAGTCCTTCTACGACGGCAGTGGTGCCGCTGTTCCGGACTGCGAATCTTTCGCCGGCCATACCGTTTATGAAAATTTCGCCTTTGGTTGCGCCGTAAAGCAGGGTATTGCCGACGATGATGTTTTCGTGCGCGGAAAACCTTGAGCCGGGCGGGGTGATTACGACAATTCTGCCGCCGGAAAGGCCTTTGCCGAGATAGTCATTGCTTTGGCCGACAAGTTTGAGCGTTACGCCGGGGGCAAGAAATGCGCCGAAGCTTTGGCCTGCCGAGCCGGTGAAGTTTAGTTCGAGCGTACTATCCGGTAAACCTTTTGCACCGTGTTTTTTGACGATGTAATTGCTTAATATTGTTCCGACTGTGCGATTGACGTTGCGGATGGTCATATCGATAGACGCTTTTTGCTTGCTGTCGATTGCGGGTTTGATTTTTTCGAGAATCTGCCAATCGAGATGGTCAGCCAATTTATTCTGCTGCGGATGGATTTTTCGTATAGCTCTTCCGTCGGAAATGTCGGGCCGGACGAAGAGGGCGGAAAAATCCAAGCCTTTTGCTTTGTAATGTTCGATTGCTTTTTGGGTACAGAGATATTCAACTTTGCCCACCATATCTTCAAATTTTCTAAAGCCAAGCTGTGCCATTATGCGGCGAATTTCCTCGGCGATAAAAAACATATAACGTTCGAGATGTTCGGGTTTGCCTGCGAAACGTTTGCGAAGTTCGGGATCCTGTGTCGCAATACCGAAAGTACAGGCGCCTTCGTGACATTTGCGGAGAAGCGTACAGCCCATCGTTACAAGAGCGCCGGTTCCGAAGCCGAAACGTTCAGCACCGAGGAGTGCGCCGATGACGACGTCTCTGCCGGTTTTTAATTGGCCGTCGGTTTGGACGGTGATTCTATCGCGAAGATTGTTCTGAACCAGCACCTGTTGTGTTTCCGCGACGCCAAGTTCCCATGGGCAACCGGTGTGTTTTATTGAGCTGAGAGGGCTTGCGCCGGTTCCGCCGTCGTGACCGCTGATTAAGACTTCATCAGCGTTTCCTTTTGCGACGCCTGCGGCGATTGTGCCGACGCCGATTTCGGCGACGAGCTTGACTGAAACTCTTACGCCGGGGTTGCTGCATTTGAGGTCGTAGATTAATTGTGCCAAATCTTCGATTGAATAAATATCGTGATGCGGCGGGGGAGAGATTAAAGTTACGCCGGGGGTTGAATGGCGAAGTTTTGCGATTTCTTCGGTGACTTTATGGCCGGGGAGTTGGCCGCCTTCGCCGGGTTTCGCGCCTTGTGCCATTTTAATCTGTAATTCGGTTGCGTGGGAAAGATAATTTATTGTGACGCCAAATCTTCCGCTTGCGACTTGTTTTATCTGGCAATTGAGCGAGACTTGGCCGGGTTTATCAATGTAACGCTGCTCGTCTTCGCCGCCTTCGCCTGTGTTGCTCATACCGCCGATTTTATTCATTGCGGCAGCCATACATTCGTGAGCTTCTTTGCTGATTGAGCCGTGACTCATAGCTCCGGTGCAGAAACGTTTTACAATCTCGGATGCTGGTTCGACTTCTTCGATGGCAATCGGATTGCCATTTTGAAATTCGAAAAGACCGCGAAGGGTGCAAAGTTTTTTATCCTGATGATTTACGGCGGCGGAGAAATCGTCGTAAGCATTCTGGTCGTTGTTTTTGACGGCGTGCTGAAGTCGTGAAATTGTTGTCGGATTCCACAGATGCGCTTCGCCTTTGATTCTGTAATGGTATTCGCCGCCGAATTCAAGCTCAAGCTCGCCGACTGCGCGAGGAGCGAAAGCTTCATTGTGGCGGAGAAGAGTTTCTTTTGCGATTTCATCAAGGCCGATGCCCTGGATTCGCGAACTTGTATTTGTGAAAAATTCGTTTACAAATTGTTTGCTCAAACCGATGGCTTCGAACAGTCCTGCGGTGTGATAACTTCGCAGGGTTGAGATTCCCATTTTGCTCATTGTTTTTAGAATGCCTTTTTTAATCGCGGCGATATAGTTGTCCGCGATTTGAACAGGTTCCATACCGGGAGGAAGTTCGCCTTGTCTTTGCAGTTCATCGAGACATTCAAACGCAAGATATGGATTAATCGCGTTTGCACCGTAACCGCAGAGCAGGCAGAAGTGCATAACTTCACGAGGTTCGCCACTTTCGACGATAATGCCGGAATCGGCACGCAGACCGGCTTTAAGCAGGCCATTGTGAACGGCGGCAGTTGCGAGCAGCGAAGGGATCGCAGCAAATTTTTCGGAGGCCGCATGGTCGCTGACGATAATCAGGCACGAGCCGTCTTTTACGGCGGCTATGGCATCGGCGACGAGTTTGTCAATTCCTGCGCGGAGGCTTGCGCCGTGGTTATCTGTCTGCGCATCGAACAAAGCGGAAATGGTCGCGATTTTAAAATCACCGCGATGAACTGAGCGAAGGCGCTCAATATCTTCGTTTGTCAGAATGGGATGCGGAAGTTTTAATTGTCTGCAATGCTGCGGTGTTTCATCAAGCAGATTTA
Source organism: Planctomycetes bacterium GWF2_41_51 (assembly GCA_001825665.1). Lineage (GTDB taxonomy): Bacteria > Planctomycetota > Phycisphaerae > Sedimentisphaerales > UBA12454 > UBA12454. Next base: position 4,538 of record MHXZ01000084.1, read on the forward strand.
ATTTTTTGCCGGTGAAACCCATCAGGCTCATAACGAGACCTTCACGCAATGGGTCAATCGGCGGGTTTGTAACCTGCGCGAATAATTGTTTGAAATAATTGAAAAGCAATTTCGATTTATTGCTAAGTACGGCAAGGGCGGCATCGTTGCCCATCGAGCCGATAGGTTCCTGACCGTTGAGGCCCATCGGTTTTAAAACCATTCTTAATTCTTCACGATTGAAACCGAACATTCGTAAACGCTGGTAGATAGTATCGCGTTCGCTGGTTACGAGTTTGGGGCTGTCGAATAGGCCGCGAAGTTCAATGCGGTTTTCTTCGAGCCAGCGACGATAAGGTTTCTGACGCGAAATTTTACTTTTGATTTCGTTATCGGTAACTATGCGGCCTTCGGTCGTATCGACGAGGAACATGTGACCGGGCTGAAGCCGGCCTTTCTTCTGGATTTTTTCAGGTGGAAATTCCACTACACCGGCTTCGCTTGCCAGAATTGCAAGACCGTCTGTTGTTACAATGTATCTGCATGGACGCAGGCCGTTGCGGTCGAGAGTTCCGCCGATGATTTGGCCATCGGTGAAGACCATCGCGGCAGGGCCGTCCCATGGTTCCATAAAAGAGGAATGGTATTCATAGAAAGCGCGTTTGTCTGTGCTGATGTGATATTTGGTGCCAAAGGCTTCGGGAATCATCATCATCATTGCGTGCGGCAGGGTGCGCCCCGCCTGAACAAGCATTTCAAGAGAGTTATCGAAGCATGCTGAGTCGCTGCCATGTGGTACGAGAACAGGGAAACAGTCGGACATATATTCGCCGAAAGCGGGTGATGTCATTTTGTATTCGCGGGCGGCCATGCTGTTTTTGTTACCGCTTAAGGTATTGATTTCGCCGTTGTGGGCGATACAGCGGAAAGGCTGAGCAAGACGCCAATTCGGGAAAGTGTTTGTGCTGTAACGCTGATGGACAATAGCAAGAGCGCTTTTCATCGTTTCATCGGAAAGGTCGGGGTAATACGCGGCCAACTGCCAGGCCATGAACATACCTTTATAGCAGATAGTTCTTGCGCTAATCGAGCAGATATAAAAATCGATTGCATCGTCGCCGAAATTTTCTCTAACCTGTTTTTCGGTTCGTTTGCGAGCAAGGAAAAGTTTTCTTTCAAACTCGGCGCTCTGTGAACCGCAGCCTTCAATAAAAATCTGGCTGATATGCGGTTCGGCTTCAAGAGCAATTTTTCCAAGGCAATCAGGATTAATAGGCACAATTCTTCGGCCGAGGATTTTCATTGAATGCAGTTCGACTGACTGGCTGAGAATCGCAAGGCATTTATCGCGAAGCTGGTCATCTTTCGGAGAGAAAACCATTGCGACAGCATAGCTGCCCTGCGAAGGAAGATTAATATTCAGGTTTTTAGTTTGGGCAAAAAAAAACTCGTGCGGAATCTGCATAAGGATTCCGGCACCATCGCCTGTTATTTCATCAGCACTTGCAGCCCCGCGATGGTGAAGATTTAAAAGTATTTCCTTACCATATTTAATTATCAAATGGTCAGCTTTGCCGGAAATATTAACAACAGCACCGATACCACAGGCATCGTGCTCGGTTTTTACTTCATATAGTCCAAAATCTTTTTGTACTTTAGCCATTTCAATTTCTTAAAATAAGTTTGCAAAAAACGGCCGATTTGCTGGAAATCGGCCGGATAAATATACGTTTTATATAAATTATCAATTTATTTTATGAACAACATTTCCGCATAAGTCGGCAGCGGCCACATCTTTGCATCGACAATCATCTCAAGCTCGTCGGCGGCCTTTCTGACTTTGTTCATCGCGGTAACTATTGCATCTCTGCAATTTTCCGCTTTTTTGACTGAGTTGTCAATATCACATACACCAGAAATCGCATTTTTAAGTTCTTCAATGCCATTGTTGAGGTCTGTAATCAGCCCGCAGGTCTTATTGAGAATTTTCTTTTCTGTATCCGGATTACTTCCGGCGTCACTAATACGTTCAATAGCTTTTCCAAGTTTCGATGCATATTCGATTGCAACGGGCAGAATTTGTCTTTGTGCCATATTCAAAGCTGTCTTGCCTTCAATGCAAATTGTCGTACTGTATGCCTCGAGCAGAATTTCAGTTCTTGCTTTCAATTCAGCTTTGCTGAGAACTTTATGCGTTGTAAACAATTTAACGTTTTCGTCATCCATAATAGTTTTAAGAGAATCAACCATCGATTTGATATTAGGCAGACCTCTCTTTTCGGCTTCTTTTGCCCATTGCTCGGTGTAGTTGTCACCGTTGAAAATAATTCTGCTGTGTTCTTTGGCAATTTTCGTAAGTATTTTTTGAACCGAAGTTTTTACGTTTGAACTTTTTTCCAGCTCATCAGCAATTTCCATCAGCGATTGAGCGACGATGGTATTCAAAACAAACATCGGCCCCGCTGTTGATTGGCTGGAACCTACCATACGGAACTCAAATTTATTACCTGTGAACGCGAACGGAGAAGTTCTATTTCTATCGGTACTGTCTTTGGGAAGATGCGGCAGAGAAGAAACGCCGAGCTTCAACTGGCCTCCGACTTTGGATGTCTTTGCGCCGCCGACTGCAAGTTGTTCAACTATATCTGTTAATTGATCGCCCAAAAAGATTGATACGATTGCAGGGGGAGCTTCGTGAGCGCCCAGTCTGTGGTCGTTGCCGGGAGATGCAACACCTGCGCGAAGCAGTTTTGCGTATTTATCGACTGCCTTGATAACAGCACAGAGCATAACAAGGAATACCATATTATCGTGAGGGGTGCTTCCGGGTTCGAGCAAATTAACTCCGTCATCTGTTACCAAGCTCCAGTTGTTGTGCTTTCCTGAGCCGTTAACGCCTCTGAAGGGTTTTTCGTACAACAGACACACGAGGTTATTTCTTAGAGCAATTTTTTGCAGTGTTTCCATCACAAGCTGATTGTGGTCAGTGGCGACATTTACGGTGCCGAAAACGGGAGCAAGTTCGTATTGCGCGGGCGAAACTTCATTATGCTGAGTCTTTGCAGAAACGCCAAGTTTCCAAAGCTCGAAGTTTACATCGTGCATAAATGAAGCGACTCTTTCATGCAGAGCACCGAAATAATGGTCACTCATTTCCTGTCCGCGAGGAGTAGAAGCGCCAAAGAGAGTTCGGCCTGTGAGCATAATATCAAGTCTCTTATCATAGAATTTTTTGTCAATCAGGAAGTATTCCTGTTCAGGTCCTAAAGTTGCGCCGACAGTTTTTGTATTAGTATTTCCCAATGCTTTCAAAACCCTGACAGCTTGTTTGTTAAGAGCGTCCATCGAACGCAGCAGGGGAGTCTTTTTGTCGAGGGCTTCGGCGTTGTACGAACAGAACGCACATGGTATGAAAAGAGTTATGTTTTTTCCGGTTTCTTTAATGAATACCGGGCTTGTGCAATCCCATGCGGTGTAGCCGCGAGCTTCAAATGTAGCTCTTAATCCGCCTGACGGAAAACTCGAAGCGTCTGGTTCGCCCTGGATAAGTTCTTTGCCGCTGAACTCCATAATAGTTGTGCCTTCGGCAGTCGGAGAAATGAATGAATCGTGCTTTTCAGCGGTAAGACCAGTCATCGGCTGGAACCAGTGACAAAAATGTGTTGCGCCTTTTTCAATTGCCCAGTCCTTCATGGCATTGGCAACAACATTGGCCAGAGTCATTTCAAGAAACCTGCTCTCGGCAATAGTCTTTTTGAATTCCTTGTAAACGTTCTTCGGCAGACGTTCTCTCATGACAACATCGTTGAAAACATTTTTGCCGAATAAAGCCGTTACCGACTCAAAATCAGTACTCATTTTTTTTATACTCCTAATAGTAAAATTAAAATCCTATTTATATTATGCAATTCGCATACCAAACTATTTGTAAGCTAATTATTCTTGTATCATCTTGGTAATAAAGATATTACAAAGCAAACATAAAACAACTATAATTTTTCTAATCTACAAAAATGTATATTTTAGCTGATAATTCTACTTTTTTGTAACTTTTACACATTTGTCATAAAACTTACAAATATGTACCTTTATTTTTTAGCCTATAGCTTCGCTGCCTCTTTCACCAGTACGTATTCTAACGCATTCCGGCAGGTCAACTACAAAGATTTTCCCATCGCCGGTTTTTCCGGTCTTGGCGCCTTTTGTAATGGCATTGATTGTACGCTCCACAAAATTTTCATTTACCGCGATTTCAAGACGTATTTTTCGCAGCAGATTTCCATTTTCCCGTACCCCGCGGTAAACTTCCGTAACTCCTTTTTGCCTGCCATGGCCGAGCACTTCACTTACAGTAATAAGATTTACTTCCTGTTTGTATAACTCTTCTTTAACCTGTTCGAGCCTGTGGGGCTGTATTACAGCAATAACAAATTTCATATTTATTTCCTTTCGTTATTCGAGCATTGTGTAGGCTCGTTCGTTGTGCTCGGATAGATCCAATCCGATTGTTTCGTTTTCATGCGTGGCACGAACGCCGATAAAGACATCAACTATTTTAAATATTATGTATGTACCTATCAAAGCGTAACCAAATGTTGCTGCGACAGCGATAAGCTGAATGTATAATTGTTTCGGGTTGCCTGCAAACAAGCCGTCAGCGCCCAAAGGATTTATTGCTTTTGATGCGAATAAGCCGGCAGCGATGGTTCCCCAGAAACCGCTGATGCCGTGCACTCCGAAGGCATCGAGCGAATCGTCATAGTTAAATGCACGTTTAATATAACTTACCGCGATAAAGCAGAAGATACTGGCGGTGATGCCGATAATCAAAGCCGACCATATACCGACATATCCTGCCGCTGGAGTAATTGCGGCAAGACCTGCAATCGCACCGGATATTGTTCCGAGCATTGTGGGATTGCCATTAAGCTTCCAATCGATAACCGCCCATGTAAGAGCTGCCGCGGCACCAGCGGTGTTTGTAACTACAAAGGCGTTAACCGCGATTCCGTTTGCACCTAAGGCGCTGCCGGCGTTAAAGCCGAACCAGCCAAACCACAGCAGGGCGGCACCTAAAACACTAAAGGGCAAATTGTGCGGAGCGATTGCATATTTGTCATAGCATGATCTTCTTCCGATTACCAAAGCGGCCACTAAAGCTGCGATTCCGGCGTTAATATGAACGACTGTTCCGCCTGCGAAATCAAGCACACCCATATTTCTTAGCCAGCCTCCGGTACCCCAGACCCAATGCGCCATCGGGTCGTAAATAAAAGTCGCCCAAAGCAAAATAAAAACCAGGTAAGCGGAAAATTTCATACGCTCTGCAAACGCGCCGATAATGAGAGCAGGAGTGATGATGGCGAACATAGCCTGAAAAATCATAAATGCCTGGTGTGGAATTGTTGCGCCGTAATCTGAATAAGGTTCGAGGCTGACGCCTTTGAGTCCGAACCATTGCAGTCCGCCAATAAAACCATTTCCCGGCGCAAAAGAAATACTGTATCCGATTATTACCCAGTGAATACTGAGAACGGCTAGCGCGATGAAACACTGCATTAGAACGCTAAGATAATTTTTTCGCCGAACAAGACCGCCATAGAAAAAGGCAAGCCCCGGCGTCATCAGCATTACCAGTGCAGCGGACATAAGTATCCACGCGGTGTCGCCCGTATCAGCTTTTGGAACTGCCGCCGAATCCTGCGCAAAACACAGGCAGGCCGGAATTGTTAGAAAAAAGGCGCAGCAAATCAATTTGCGTACACTAACCTTCATTGGTACCACTTCCTTTCTGATTATCCAAATGTGTTAGTAAGGTAAATGTAATTTATTGCTAATTAAGCAAGAAATGTGCCAATGTTTTTATTTGGCCTAAATCTAATGTATGCAGCAGGTTATGGAAATTATGAAGGGATTGCAAAAAAAACTATTTTTACATTTTTGTAAATTAAACCTGTTAAAGCTACATTTATGTATAAATATTAGGGAGTCAGGGACCTCGGGAAACGAAGTCCCTAATCTCAAGGTACTATTGGAAGTGGTACCTTATAATAATAACGATTATCAAAATCGTGTCAGCCTATCGCTTCGCCTCCTCGTTCACCCGTTCGTATTCGTATACACTCTGGAAGATCTACAACAAAGATTTTGCCGTCACCGATTTGACCTGTGCGTGCGCCTTCGATGATTGCGTTTATTGTTTTCTCGACGAAGCCTTCGTTAACAGCGATTTCAAGACGCACTTTCTTTAGAAGATTAACTTCGATGGGAACGCCGCGATACGATTCGTGGTAACCTTTTTGCTGTCCGCAGCCGAGAGAGTTCGTAACCGAAACTTTGAAAACTTCTGCTTTGTACAACGATAGTTTTACATCTTTCAGTTTGTGCGGTTGTATATATGCGATTATGAGTTTCATTTTTATTTCTCCAAAAAAATTTAGCTAAAATAATTATTCGGTAGTAAAGACCTGGAAACCGGCATAAGCTTCGTTGCCGTGTTCGCCGATATCGAGACCTCTGAGTTCTTCTTCACGGGAAACACGAATTCCTATAATGGCTTTCAAAACGCCCCATGCAAGTATCGCGACAATGAAAACGAACAATCCTACGGAAACAACAGCAGCGAGTTGAACGCCTAAGAGTTTGAACCCTCCGCCGTAGAATAAACCGTTTCCTGTTGCGGTGCCGGTGATTTTGTCTTGTGCGAATAAGCCGACGCAGATGGTTCCAAAAACACCGTTTACAAGATGGACAGATAATGCACCGACCGGGTCATCAAGGTGAAGTCTGTCAAACATCATAACAGCTAAAACAACTAATACGCCTGCAATCAGACCGATAAGTAATGCACATCCAACGCTGACATAAGCACATGGGGCAGTGATGGCGACTAAACCCGCCAGGCAGCCGTTTAGAGTCATTCCCAAATCAGGTTTTCCCATCAGCAGCCAGCATACAATTGTCGCGCTCATAATCGCAGCGGCAGCGGCAGTGTTTGTAGTTACGGCGACGTGTGCGATAGCGCCCGGGTCTGCGGCCATAGTAGAGCCTGGATTAAAACCGAACCAGCCGAACCAGAGTACGAAAGTTCCTAAAGTAGCCAATGAAAGATTATGGCCAGGAATCGCTTTGATATGGCCGTTGTCGTATTTTCCAATTCGCGGTCCAAGCATAATTACGCCTGCGAGTGCTGCCCAGCCTCCGACACTATGGACTACAGTCGAACCTGCGAAGTCGAACATTCCCATTTTCGCAAGCCAGCCGCCGCCCCATATCCAATGACCAACGACCGGATAAATGAGCATCGCCATTACAAAGGAGAAGATGATAAAAGAAATATATTTGATGCGTTCAGCTACCGCACCTGAAACGATAGTGGCGGCAGTTCCGCAGAAAACTAACTGGAAGAAAAATTTCGCCCAGAGAGGCACGCCTGTCCATGCGATGGCGGAATATACTCCCTGATATGCATCGCCTATCGCGGGAGAGTTGTCAGCGCCGCCGACAAAAAATAATCCTTTTAATCCGATGAAATCGCTGCCATCACCAAACATAAGCCCCCAACCGATAAATAAAAATCCCAGCGAAGATATCGCAAACACTACGAAATTTTTTGACATAATATTCGCACAGTTTTTCGCTCTTGCAAAGCCGGACTCAACCGCAGCGAAGCCAAGCCCCATAAAGAACACGAGCATTGCAGTGACAAGAACCCACATCGTGTCAACCATCACTTTTGTTTCCATAAAGAATTTCCTTAAATTATAAATTTATTTAAAAAGATTTTGAAATGCTTACGCCTGTAAAGAAGTAATCGCTCGATGAGCTGTATACATCACTATCGCGAAGAGCACCATCGACAAGCGTTACATAGTTAACACTCGGTTTTACAATCCAGTCGCCGGGAAAACATATCGGCAACGCCAAAGTAAAAGTCAGATCATTTAGACGTGAATCGTCAACGCCCCAATAGTCAACGTTATAGGTGCTGTTTGCCCAACCTATACTGGCTCCCCATTGGAAGTTGCAATAGCAGGTTTCTGTGAAAGATGCAAATTTTTCGTAGGTGTGCCCGATGCTGAAATTAGCATAGGTTCCATTTTCATTGCCGAGACCGTGATATACTTTAAATGTAGGGTTTAAAGGCAAATCAAAATTGAACCCCCAGTATAATTCTGTTGTATCAGTAGCAGCAAGGCTTGGAAAGTGATAATGTATCACACCGATTGAATAACCGATTATGCTTTCCTCACTCAATTTGCTGCTATAATCGAGCACCAAATCATATTCTGTGAATTCACCGCTATTATCGGCTGTGCCGTAATCTGTCATATTAACGTTTCCCCATGCGGTAGCTGTCCAACCTTTATAGTTTGCACTAATGCTTGGCTGAAATACAAAATCATCATTCAGTAATTGCCCTCGCCAGACATACTTGCTGTAGAAATCGCTTGTAAGAGTAAAACCAATTTTGTCATCGCTTTCGGCCAACACGGCAGAAGATGCGATAAACAAATACAAAACCATTGTTGGCAACTTTTTCATTTCTTTGTCTCCGTAGAAAAATCCATTTATTTTTTTTAATAACAATGCAGTTATACAAAGCAACATCCGTGCCACAAGATAGAAAAGTTTTGATGTAAAGCTTAAATGCTTGTTAAAAATAGAGATATGGTAATAGTAAATTAAAGATGAAATGCTTAGAGGTATATACAAAAATGTATAATGGACTTATTTGTAAACATTTTTGTATGTTTTATGATAGCAATTTTGGGAAGATTCCGTATTTTTTAATTTTATAACCGAGGATTCTCTCTGTTAAACCCAGTTCTTTAGCAGATTTTCTTTGTTGACCGTTAAATTTTTTGAGTGAATCGATAATCAATTCTTTTTCTTTGTTTTCAATGATTTCAGAAAGTGACCGGCTTGAAGTCGCTTCGCTTCTTTTAATAATCTGTAATGAAGGAGGCATGTGTTCGGAACGAATGACATCATCGTTGCAAAGTAGAACGGCTCTTTCGATACAGTTTTCCAGTTCGCGCACATTGCCGGGCCAATGATAACTTGTGAGCATTTCGATAGCGGGAGTGGAAAGACGTGTAATTCTTTTATTGTTTTCTTTTGCGAATTGCTCAAGAAAATAATCAGCGAGGAGCATAATGTCATCTTTCCTTTCACGCAGCGGAGGAAGAAAAATCGGGAAGACATTAATTCTGTAATAAAGATCTTCTCTGAAAAGTTTTTCTTTAATTTGTTCTTCAAGATTTTTGTTCGTAGCGACAATGATTCTTACATTGGCTTTTATTGTGTCGATGCCGCCGACGCGTTCAAATTCCTTGAATTGAATGATTCTAAGCAGTTTAACCTGGAGATTCATAGAGAAATCGCCGATTTCATCAAGAAAAATTGTTCCGCCATTAGCTTTTTCGAACCTGCCGATTTTTCGTTCTATAGCACCAGTAAACGCACCTTTTTCATGGCCGAATAATTCGCTTTCGAGCAGTGTTTCCGGCAGTGCAGTACAGTTTACTTTTACAAAAGGCTTATTGGCTCTGCTGCTGTTATAATGAACAGCATGAGCAACAAGGTCTTTGCCTGTTCCGCTTTCGCCGCGAATCAAAACTGTTGCGTTGCTGTCGGCGACCTGTTCTATGAGTCTGTAAATCTGCTTCATAGCATTGCTTGTGCCGACCATATTATCAACGTTGAAATGTGTTTTTAATTCCTGGCGAAGCCGAAGATTTTCTTCTGAAAGCTGTCTGCGGTCGGATTCGACAAGTTTATTTAGTTTTACAGCCTGAGCAATCATTGTCGCAATGACATTTAGAAGATTAAGCGTCGATTCAGGGTCGTCTCCTTTTTGGGTCTGTCTGTCGACACTTAGAGTCCCGATGGTTTTGCCTTCAAGTTTGATGGGTACACAGTAGAATGAAATATGTTTGCCTTCAGTTTCTTTCCGCGAATGGGTACGATGAAGAAATCTGTTGTCTTTAGCGATATCCGGGACGACGATTTCTTTACCAGTTTGAACGACTGTGCCTGTTATGCCTTCACCAATTTTGTAACTGCCGAGCTGTTTTGATTTTTCGCTTAGACCATGAGCGACTTTGATGTTTATAATCTCAGTTCCGGGATCGAGCAGGGTAATAGTTCCTTTTTGCAGTTTTACGTGGGTATCAAGCGATTTCAAAATAGCTTTAAGGGTCAGCTCAAGGTCAAGGGTATCAGCGAAAGCCCTTGCCATATCGCCCAATAAGAGCACTTCATTTGAAAGTTTACCGGCCATAGTAAAAACCTTTATTTAAAGTATACAAAATTGTAGGGTAAATTGCAAAAATTACATTTTTGTCATTATATCATATTTAAAAACATCCGCAATTCTAAAATTGTGAGAGAATAAAAAATAAGCCAGATTCTATGAAGAAGTAAGAATCTGGCTAGGAGGAGGGTGATGAAAAGCTTATTTATAACCGAACAGGGGATGTCCGGTATTCAATCTTTAGAAGAAATAATTATATACCCCAATTCCAGCTAATCAAGTATTTTCTGTAATTATTTTAGGTTTGTCAAAGGGCGCAAGCAGAGCATTGCGGATAGATTCTTCATCTTTCGCATGCGCCAGCACTGTTACCTGATCCCACCCCTTTAAACGGGTCGAGCCTTTGGGCGGGATTACCGCTTTACCGCGCGTTATCAGTGTGATGACGGCCGCCGGAGGAAGTCTTAGTTCGCTAATCATCGGGCCGGAGACGCCTTTGGGGTCGGGCAAATCAACGATAATAAGGTCGCTTTCGGCCATTGTGATAAGTTCCAGATTATACAATGGTTTAGGGCGGGACGGAGTGGATAAACCCAGCCATCGGGCGATGACTCCCATTGTGGAACCCTGTATTGAGATAGACAAGAGCACGGCAAAAAACACAAGATTAAAAATATCCTGGCCTATAGCCATGCCTGCCGCTGCCGGATAAGTTGAAAGCACGATAGGAACCGCACCACGGAGGCCTGCCCACATCACAAAAATTTTATCTTTACGTTTGATCCCCATACCAAGCGTTCCGAGCCATACGGCCGCAGGTCTGGCAATGAAAGTTAATACCAAAAACAATACAACGCCGTCTATCCAGAGTGTTGACCATTGATGCGGGGATACTAAAAGTCCCATCAGTGTAGACATGCCGATATTCGCGATAATTGATAGAGTAGATGAAAAATTGTACACTCCCTGCTTATGTACAAATGAATTGTTGCCAATTACGTAACCGGCGACGAATACGGCCATCATTCCGCTTGTATGAATCATTTCAGCTACGCCGTAAATCAAAAGCGTAATTCCCAAAAACAAGACGTAGTAATATCCTCTGTCCTGCAGTCGAAGCCTGTTGAAAAGCCATATAGTTAAGCGAGCGGCCAACCAACCGAAAAGGGGAGCGATGGTGAATTTCCAAAAAAACGAAATTATGACCATATACCATTTAGTGCCGTATCCGGACGTAAATGCGGTAACAGCCGCAACGGTGAGCAATATAGCCATGGGGTCGTTTGCGGCACTTTCAACTTCGACGGTAGCGGTAAGTTTGTGTGATAAAGACGACGACGCAAAATTGAAAAAGTCGCGGCGGCATCAGTCGATGAAATAACAACCGCCAAAAGGATTGCCTTTTGTAAAGTCCAGCCCAGAACTGCCCATAGAATCATGAAAGTCGCAGCGGCAGTAAGAACAACTCCCCATGTCGCCAGCCCGACTGCGGCCAGAGCAACGGACTTGAATGTTTCTCTTTTAGTATTGAAGCCTCCTTGAAAGAGAATGAAAACAAGTGCTATATTAGCAACCTGATTAGCAAGGTCGATGTCGCTGAAGTACCATAAGTTCAATACGTCGCTGCCGAAGATGATCCCTGCGCCGAGGGAAATAAGAATGACAGGAACGCTCCACCTGTCCAGCCATACAGCGGCAAGCACCACGGCAACTAAAATTATCGGCCCAACTATGTAAATTATGTCCATAACGATTTTTCAACAAGGCGAGAGCCTGCGCAAATGGTCACATTAACAACTAACACCATAAACTAACCAATATTTACGTGATTAGCAACAATCTATTATGCAGAAACATAATGTCATAGCTCTCCCAAGGGCGGCTCAATGGCAACAGGTTTATCGTATGGCAAAATACTAAGCATAATCATAAAACGAGACCATAAGGGAAGTGTCTTTTTCCATTTCTTTATTGATGCTGAAAGTTTATTACAATATTGGCTATTATCTTTGCAATATTGAATTATATCCAGCGCACCAGCGATATTGCCGCTAAGCAGCATTGCTGTCGCGAGATTGAGTTTGATTTTGTCGGGTACTTCGGAGTTCACTGCTACCGAACTGCCGGGGAATACAATCGGCGTCAAAGTTTTAACTGCACTTTGCGGCGAATTCATTCTCATCAGGCAAACTGCACGAGTGTTTTGTGCCCATATAGATTTATCTGAATCGCGGTTTAGAATTTCCATTGCCTTTTCAATTTTATTTTCATTCATCAATTTGTGAATATACTCGAGGGAATTTTCATTTTTCATTATTATTGCTCCATAAATTTGCGCAGCGGGGCTGCATAAAGTAATTTACTTAATAAAAACTTTGAGAATTGGAGCTATTAAATCAGAAGCAAGCAGTTTTGAATAAAAATGCTTTCGTGAAACGAGCTTCGGCCGGCAGTAACTTTATCAAAATTAAAAGAAAATTTCAACTTTGCCGCATTGAAAGCATTAATCGCGGAAATGCCATAATCGCAATATCTCACACATTGGTTGTTTCCCTGGCGATTATGAATAACCAATGAAGCAGGAGGCAAAGCATCCGATAATTGGTTGTGTTCAAAGTATGAAGCCGAATTTTTATGACTTTCCGGCAAAGGGGTATTGCCGGCAAAAAACAAGCCCAAAATTAACATGCTAAAAACAATAATTTTTGTAAGTCGCTGCATAACAGTATTATACGTTAAAATCATGATAGAGTCAATATATCCGAACATTCGGACATTTCATCCAGAAATCGCTTGCCAATTAACGGTTTCTTACATATTCTTTTACATAAATGAAAGTTACTATATCTACATTACGGCAGAGCAAACAACAGGGAAAGAAGTTTTCTGTGGTTAGCTGCTATGACTATACGAGCGCAAAGCTCGCAGCGGAAGCCAAAATCGATGTAATTTTAGCGGGCGATTCGGCCGCGCAATTTGTGCTTGGGTTTGACAATACGCTGCCTATTACGATGGACTTTATGCTTGCGATAACATCCGGCATAAGACGTGCGGTTCCTGATTTGCTTCTTGCTGCCGATATGCCCTACGAAGGATGCAATAAAGGCAAAGCTGAAACATTAAAGAACGCGAAAAGATTCGTGCAGGAGTGCGGAGCTGATATAGTCAAGATTGAAATGGTCGAAGCTGACTTAGATACGATTAAAGCAATGGTTGATGCGAACATTCCTGTTATGCCTCATCTCGGCATTAGGCCGCAGACGGGAAAATATAAAGCTGAAGGAACAACCGCTGAAGTCGGTGCAGAGATTATTAGACTGTCAGAGGAACTATATAAAACCGGAGCCGAGATGCTTTTACTTGAAGGTACGGCCAGAGAGGTAGCGAAAATAGTTACAGAGAAACTGCCGATTCCAATTATAAGTTGCGGGTCAGGGCCTGACTGCGACGGGCAGGTGCTTGTGCTGCCGGATATTTTGAATCTTAAGGATGGGCTTATGCCAAAATTTTCCAAAAGCTTCGGAGATGTCGGGAAAGCCTGTATTGATGCTATTTCGGTATATAACGACCAAATAAAACAGGGGCTTTTTCCTGACGATGACCACAGTTATCATATGAAATCAGGTGAATTTGAAAAACTCCTGAAAATGATTGAGTGACTATGCTTGAAAACGAAACGTTAGCAGAAGAGAAAAGCGTTATCCGCCCATTGATGGTATCGGATAAGGAAACTGTCAGCCAGTATTGTCCATCGTTTCGGCATATGCTTTTCGGTTTCGAAGCACAGGATGTTTCGTGTTCGATGGTTGTACCGCCTGCAAGCGAGATTGAGTTTCTCCTTTTTCCGGGTGTAAAAATTATTGAGCATCCATTATTGAGGTTTCCACTTTTTTATCTTCAGAACCGCAAAAATCTTTTCGACCGTATAGAGGATGTCAGGCCGAGCATAGTTCATTGTTTGGGCACAGCCAGGGCAATGCTTGCTAAATCAATCGCGGATTATTTTGACATACCTGCGGTAATTACAGTTAATTCGACAGATGTATGGTATCCTCTTCGCGGAGTAATTAGAAAGAAGTTCGAGAAAATAATTGTTCCTTCGATGAGAATTGCGGAAGGTCTGGTCAAGCATTTTCCTAAAGAAAAAATTACGCAAATAAATGTCGGCACGTTTGCAGATGAGTCAAGCAGCTGCTTCTCATCGACGGAAAGACTGCCGAGCATGATTGTTCCGGGCAAATTCGATAATTTTAATGATTACGAACCGCTGCTCAATGCAATCAGGCATCTTACGGTTGACGGTCATGAATTCGTGGTAATTTTGATGGGAAGCGGACGTGCGGAAAAAGAGATTCGCGAATTTATAAACCAGACAGGACTTATTCAGACAATCGCTATGACACCTTTGATAAGGCCTTTGCGTTCGGTTTTCCGGGGATGTGATGTTTTCATACATACAAACTGTCTGGGCAAATTTGACCCTGTAGTTATCGAAGCGGCGGGTGCAGGACTTGCTGTTGCGGCGGAGCGAAAAAATTTAGAGGAATTCCTGATTGATAATTCCACCGCAGTTTTATTTGATTCAACCGATGAATTGAGCATTTACGCGGCGCTGCAAAAATTACTCGAAGATAAAATTATGGCTAAAACAATTGCAGGAAATCTCCAAAATTATCTTCGGACAAATAATTCGATCAGCACTATGATCAGGAATCTTATGAATATTTACACTGAAACATTAAAACCATCTTTTAGCGCTAAGCTGCTTTAATTTATTGCGGCAGATTCCACCAGCAGTTTCCTTTTTCTTTTACAGCTTCGGCTGCCAGTTCCTTAATGATACTCATTTGTTGCGAATCAAGTGGTGTGAAATTCTGTGCGACTTCAAAAGCGGCATCCTGTTCGTTTGCAAAACACAAACCGAGCAAAGCAACATCGGGATCAATTGTAAGGGTGTAATTTAAACATCCTGCGACTGAAAGCCGTGGAAGAATTGGTGCGGAATTTTGTTCGGTGCCGCCGGAACTGAACTTGCCTCTGGGACGCTGCTGCAAGGGCTGATTATAGCCGGGGGTGTCACCTAATAATTTGCCCGCGCCGAAAGTTTTGAAACAAACTGTGCCGACATTTTGTTTTTTTGCAAGCGGAAGTACAACTTCTATAAATCTTGAATCACAATATGGGCCGATCGGGAACAGCACGACATCGCACAAACCGGATTTGATAGCGGCGGTCAGCACATCGGGATTATGGCTTGAAATGCCTTTAAATCGCAGCATACCTGAATTTCTGCATAATTCGAGCTGGTCAAAAGCGCCGTTCGGTTCAATTGCTTTTTGCCAGCCATCGATGGTGTCAAGTGCGTGAAAAACGAATAAATCGACCATTTCGATTTCAAGTTTTGAAAGGCTCGATTCGATTTGAGGGCGAATAGGGTCATTATGATTATCGACCTTGTCAATTACGAAAATTTTGTCGCGAAAACCTTTGATTGCTTTGCCGACAACCTGTTCGCTGTAACCATCTTCATAGGATGGAGCGGTGTCAATAATATTCAGACCCGCTTCGAGCGCCCTGCGAATCGTGGCAGCGCAAGTTTCGACTGGAATTTTTCTGTCAGCCAAATCTCCGATGCCGAGCTGCGTTGCATTGAAACCAGTTTTGCCAAGTTCTCTGCGAGGCTGAAAACGAAATTCACTGCTTTCGTCAGGCATTCAAACCGTAATCTTTCAGGAGTTTGCGAAGTATTTCTTTTTGTGAATCTTCGAGCGGCGTCATCGGGAGACGCATTTCATCGGAAGACATACCGAGCATTGCCATTGCAGTTTTAATCGGAATAGGATTAGTCGAAAGTCCGAGCATTGTCCTTGAAAGTTTGAATAATTTGTTGTGCCATTTCCGCGCGGAGACGAAATCGCCTTCGAGAATCAAATCTGTCATTGCTTTTACGTCGCCGGGGACGATGTTCGCCATAACGCTGATAACGCCTTTGCCGCCAACCGAGCAGATCGGCAGCGTCAACGAATCATCACCGGAAAGGATTGTTATATCGCAAAGATTCGCTATCTCACTTGACATATCTAACTGTCCAGTAGCTTCTTTTACCGCAACTATGTTTTCGATTTTCGCTAATCGTGCGATTGTCGCAGCGGTCATTCCTGCTCCGCATCTGCCGGGAATATTATAAAGAACCATCGGCAAATCGACTTCCTCTGCAATCGCAGAGAAATGCTGGAAAAACCCTTCCTGTGTTGGTTTGTTATAGTAGGGCGTTACCTGAAGCGATGCATCGGCGCCGGCTTTTTTAGCGAAGGCTGTCAATTCAATGGCTTCGGCTGTGCTATTTGAACCTGTGCCTGCAATAACGGGCACTTTACCATTGACGATCTTAATGACACGTTCGATTACCTGCCGATGTTCGGGATATGAAAGCGTAGGCGATTCGCCCGTTGTGCCGCAGGGAACTATGCCGTCAGTACCGCTTTTGAGATGAAATTGTGCAAGCTCGTCGAGAGTATCGAAATCAACTTCACCATTATTGAACGGCGTTATTAAAGCTACCATTGAACCATTAAACATTTTTAAAATCCTTATTATGAGTTTTCATTTAGTATTTTAATATAGGCTTTTACCGCCTCGGCAAGCCCCATATCGATAGCATCTGAAATCAGCGCGTGCCCGATTGAAACTTCCATTACCGGTTTTACATTTTTACAGAAAAATCCGAGATTATCAAGATTCAAATCGTGGCCTGCA
Source organism: Planctomycetes bacterium GWF2_41_51 (assembly GCA_001825665.1). GTDB lineage: Bacteria > Planctomycetota > Phycisphaerae > Sedimentisphaerales > UBA12454 > UBA12454. Next base: position 21,531 of record MHXZ01000084.1, read on the forward strand.
TTTACGCCAAGACCGATTTGGTTTGCCTTTGCGGCGGCTTCTGCAAATTTTGCTGTAATCATCTCGAAATTTTTGTTCTCCGCAAAAGCGCTCGCGTAAGGCTCAGTATAAAGCTCGATTCTGTCGGCGCCGATTTGTTTTGCCTTTTCGATAGTCGCATTTACAGGGTCAACGAAAAGGCTTGTCCGGATACCGAGAGATCTTAATTGCTCAATGACTGGGATAAGGCGTTTGCAATTTTCTTCCGTGAGGTCCCAACCGTGGTCGGAAGTTACCGCGCCGGGCATATCGGGTACCAGTGTCGCCTGTGTCGGTCTTATATCTGGCATTAATTCCATAAATTTTCCGGTAAACGGATTGCCCTCGATATTATATTCGACACTGCTTACGATAGGTTTAAGCTCGTAAACATCGGAATATCTGATGTGCCTTTCGTCCGGCCGGGGGTGGACTGTAATGCCGTACGCTCCGGCTGCAATGCAGGTTTTCGCCGCTTTTATTACGTTTGGGATGTCCAGCGAGCGGGCATTTCGAAGCAGCGCAATTTTATTTAGATTTACACTTAAATTAGTCATAATTGAACTCCGGCAGAATTATACAATATAGACTCTTGTGGGCAAGTAAAAACCCCTTTTAATTATCGCGAATTGCGGTTAAGATAATGGTAATGGTCATAAAAGATAAAACAATAATAATCACCGGGGCGACCGGCAAATTAACGCGGGAAATTGTAATATCGCTCGCTAAAGAGGGGGCGAATTGTATTTGTTTGTATCATTCAAATACCTCGCAGGCGAAGACATTGCAAGAATTCCTGGAAAAAATGAATGTGCAAAGTCTGTTTATCCAGGCTGATTTGACTAAGCAGCGCGGAATCGATCAGGCATTTGAGAGAATAAAGAAATTCTCAACTCCGCAGGTTCTAATCAATGCTGCGTCTGTTTTTGAAAAAAAAGCCCTCAATAAAATAACACCTGAATATGTTCGGCAAACCTTCGATATTAATTTTACCTCGACGATGATGATGACGCAGAAATTTGTTGAGTTTGTAAATAAAAAAATTAAACAACAAACAAACCCATTCGCCAAGATTATCAATGTTACAGATGCGGCAATCGAAAGACCGCCGGCAGGATACAGCATTTATTCAGCATCAAAAGCGGCCCTGACATCTGCGACTGTTACGTTGGCAAAAGAATTATCGCCGCAGATTACGGTCAATGCCGTTGCGCCGGGAATTATAAGCTGGCAGAAAGGGTTTGCGGAAGAGTTAAAGAAGAAAATTCTTTCGCGTATTCCCGCTAATCGAGCAGGACTGGCTGATGAAGTTGCTGCGGCTGTAAAGTTTCTAATCGAGAATGATTATATTACCGGCAGGACGCTTACAATTGATGGGGGCTGGACTTTATGACCTTGAACTCCGCAAATAAAATTACGATCCTCCGAATTTTAACGATTGTGCCGTTCGTTATCTGTATGCTCAAAGTCAACGACCCGTCAATGGGAACGGCTATGAGATATGTTTCGCTGGCTCTGCTGGTGTTGATGGGATTAAGCGACGCTTATGATGGTTATGTCGCACGCAAGAAAAAAGAAGTAACGCGTCTCGGTTCTTTTCTCGACCCGATGGCGGATAAACTTCTTGTCGCAAGCGCGTGTCTTCTTTTAACAATAAAGGCTACTGCGGTAACGGGTTTCAGACTCCCTCCGACAGTCGCGGTTTTGATTATCGGCAAAGATTTCTTTCTTCTGCTCGGATTTATGATATTATATTTTATGACCTTTCAGGTTAAAATCATACCTGCATACATCGGTAAAATCGCGACAGTATTGCAAATTATAATGGTCGGCGGCATTTTGATCGCACCTGACGTATCATTAGTATGGAGCGGGTGGATATGGTTTTTGCGGGTGGTATGGTGGTCAGCGGCAGCAACGGCGGTTATCGCGACACTTATTTATATTCACGCCGGAACAAGATATATTGAACAGTTTGATAATAATAAATGAAGAAAGCTATGACAGAATTCAGCAATATCCCGGAAGTACTCGAAGACCTTAAAAAAGGCAAAATGATCGTCCTTGTCGATGACGAAGACAGGGAAAACGAAGGCGACCTTGTCTGCGCAGCGGAATTGGTGACGCCGGAGATAGTAAATTTTATGGTAAAATATGCGCGCGGTCTTATTTGTCTGCCTTTGACCGGCGAAAAATGCGACTTGCTCGGTCTCTATCCGCAGGCAGTGGAAAATACCGCAAGGCTCGGAACTGCGTTTACGGTTAGTATTGATGCTGCGGATGGAATTACCACCGGCATCAGCGCAGCCGATAGGGCGAGAACAATCTTGGCAGCAATTGCGGATAACGCAAAAGCATCTGATTTGGCAAGACCGGGGCATATATTTCCTCTTCGCGCAAAAGACGGGGGGGTGCTTGTGCGAGCAGGGCAGACCGAAGGCTCTGTCGATTTAATGAGACTTGCCGGTTTGAAGCCGGCGGGCGTTATTTGCGAGATTATGAACGAAGACGGTACAATGTCGCGCGTTCCCGAGCTTCTCGAATTTTGTCATAAGTACGATTTGAAAATAACGTCAATTGCTAAACTTGTCGAATACAGGCTTCAGCGCGAAAGTCAGATTAAACGGGTTCAATCTGTTCGTCTGCCGACCGATTACGGCGAATTTCAACTTGTCGCTTATCAGTGTATAACCGATATTGAGCCGCACCTTGCACTTTGCAAGGGCGATGTCGGCAATGTTGATGATGATGGGAATCCGATTCCAATTAATGAGCCGGTACTTATTCGTGTTCATTCGGAATGCCTCACGGGCGATTTGTTCCATTCGCAAAGATGCGAGTGCGGCTATCAGCTTATCGCGGCGATGGAGATGATTGAGAAAGAAGGGCGCGGAGCGGTGATTTATCTGCGGCAGGAAGGCAGGGGCATCGGTCTGGCAAATAAACTGCACGCGTATAAATTGCAGGAGCAGGGACTTGATACTGTCGATGCGAATATCAAATTGGGTTTCCGTGCCGACAGACGCGATTACGGAATTGGTGCGCAGATTATCAGGGATTTAGGTCTCAAGCAGGTACGAATCTTGACGAATAATCCCAAAAAGATTTCACGTCTTGAAGTTTATGGAATCAAGGTTGTCGAACAGGTGCCGCTGCTTGCGACTCCGAGTCCGCACAACGTGAATTATCTCAGAACTAAAAAACTACGTTTCGGCCATATTTTAAGTGAGGATTTATAATGCGACATACGATGATTATTGCTGTTTCAATTTTGATGATGCTTCTGTCCGGATGTGAATCTTTAAATAAAACAGACGTGCCGGCAGGAACATTTCAAAAAGGCTGCATTTTTACTCCTCAAAAAATAAGTTTTAATCAGCTTACAGAAATTTCGCAGCAATGGCAGATAACCGCGTATATCGATGTGTACGACCAATATAATTCGAGAATAAAAGCCCCGGGGATTTGGCGGTTTGAGTTGTATTCCAAAGTACCGCGTTCTGCGGACCCGGCCGGCGGACGGATTCATCTTTGGCCTGATTTGGATTTGACACAGGCTCTTGCTAATAATGGTTTATGGCAGGATTATCTGCGATGCTATAAGTTTGAATTGAATCTGGACGCTGACCTTGGAAATGACGGTTATATTCTCGAGGCGATTTGTTATACCGCCGATGGAAAAAGTATTTCGGATACCATCGAATTAAAACGATAAATGAATTCACCAAACCCATCGCGAGCCGGTGTCGATAAAATGTTTGACCGCATCTGCCGGCATTATGATTTATTTAATCGCATATCTTCATTTGGGCTTGATAAATCCTGGCGGCAAAAATTAGCGTTGGCACTCAAAGATGAAAAGGAATTGCGAGTTCTCGATATCGCCTGCGGAACAGGTGATGTATTATTGTCTCTTTTCAAAAACGGCTGTGATATTTCAAAAGCAGCGGGAATTGACATATCTGCGAAAATGCTTGAGATTGCCAAAGGCAAATTATCGGGATATAAAACAGATTTGAAAGTTTGCGATGTTGCTGATATTTCCTTTCCAGACAACGAATTCGATGTGGTAACGTGCGCATTTGGCATCAGGAATTTTTCCGATTTGCAGGCAGGCTTGAATGAAATGTTTAGAGTTTTAAAACCTGCGGGCAAGTTGCTGATTCTTGAATTCTCAATTCCCCAAAATTGCTTGTTGAGAGCACTATTTTTATTTTATATAAAGTATATTATTCCTGTACTCGGAAAAATTCTTACCGGAGATTTTCAGCCTTATCATTATTTGAGCAGTACTATACGAACATTTCCATCAGGTGAGAAGTTCTGCCAAATATTGCAAAGTACCAGCTTTGCAGAAATAAAAATGCAAAGGTTTACTTTTGGCGCAGTAACTCTTTATTCAGCAATCAAACCTTAAATCAAGCGATAAAAAAAGCTCGCACCAGGAATGTTTTTCTCTGATGCGAGCATATCTATATTTATCAGCATCGTCTTCATCTGTCGATACTGCATATAATGATTTTACGAGCGTTTTCTTAAAAGCAATCCGCCAATCGCAAGAAGACAAAGCGTTGCGGGTTCCGGAACAGCAGTCAAACCACTAAATGAAATAATGTGAGAAGGCAATTGAGAGCCTATATCATAAAGTGCTGTTGGTGCTCCGGTTGTTAAATCGATTTCATACACATTCATTCCATAACTGGAAAACCAACTAACACCAATCAAATCGCCATCAGCTTCAAAATCCCATCCGTCAAAATATCCAATCGGTTCGGTATGCAGAGTACCAGTGAAGTTATTGTTCATTATATCAGTGCTAGTTTTTATCCAGCTGGAAGCATTTGGAGCGTCATCTCTCCAATCTGAAACATACCATACTCCATCTTTGAGAGCTATTGCGCCATCAGGTGCCGGATATCCGCCTATATAGGCTCCGAGAACTGCCGAAACCGGATCGCCTTCAGAGTCCAGGCCAACTTCATAAATGTAGCCTCTCTTGTCCCATGCACTATTATTATCACCCTCTCTCCAGCAATTTTCAACTGCATAAAGCTTTCCATTATGATATTTTAATGCATTCCATGCGGGTAAATCAGTTCCACTTAAAGTGTTTATCTGCGTATCGGACAAAACCGCACCTGTAGAGGCATTCACTTTCGCGAGCATAAAGGTTTTATTATTCTGCGTATCCGAAACACTACTATGTGTAACATAAAGAATATTGCCGGGTGCGTAGGCAACATCTAAGATAGTGCGCCATTGTGAATATGCGTAAGTTGTTCCAACTGTTCCTGTTGCAGTATCAAGTTTGAATAGTATAGGGTCATAAGCGGTACTTGAATTTGCGCTTTCACTCGAATTTGCAGCACCCCAGAATATATCAGCCTGAATTATAGAGGCTGTCGTTAATACGAATAAACAAATTATAAGTATTTTTTTCATTTGTTTTCTCCTTTCTCCTGCCGCCAAGGCATGAAGAACTAAGTAATTAATTTTATTTTTTCCACTAACCAAGGAAGAGAGCCGAGTATTTTTATTATCGCCCGGCTCACTTCCTTTACTGTGTTTTTTATTTTTTTCTGCGAAGCAGCAAACCGCCAAGAGATAAGATTGCGATTGTTGTCGGTTCCGGCACGAAATTGACTCTGCCGATATCGCCATTAGTCAAAGTAATTACGAGACCATCCATATAACCATTGAAATCAGCATAATTAGTCATAGTCTGGACGCTGATCATTTCCACCAGTTCATTACCATATGTGCTTTTTAAATTTTCGAAACTCATATAGCCTGTTGTTGTTCCGCTGTTTTTACGGAATGTCATACCGGCATCAGTAGAATATTCTACCCAATCTCCGATATTTGTATGTTCGCCATAGTTATTGATAAAACGGTATCCATACCATGAAGCGTCTCCGCCTTCTTTAACCCTTGTATAAATATAAGCTGCCCAATCCTGATTTGCAGCAGTTCCTGTAGCCCTGTTCGTTTGATAGCTGATAGAAGCAATATCGTTAATCGTCATAGTTGAAGCTTTTTCAGGGAACAGCACTGAAAGGAAATCGCCGTCACCAAGATAGCGGGCATGCCAATTTACTTTGCTGCCGGAAACGTTGGTATTCTGCCATGAATCCGGGCCAAAACCTGCTGGTGCAATACCTTCACCAATCTCTGGCGGACTTGCATCCGGAACAAGGCTTGGATTGATGTTGATTGTGATGGTTGTTGCATTAGCTAAAGATGCAAAAACCGCGAGTACTAACAAAATCTTCTTCATAATATCTTCTCCCATTCTCAAAATAAAAATCTAACAAAAATTATACGTTACTTAATTATTTTCTTCTGCGAATTAAATTTAATGCTCCGATTGCCAGCAATGTCATTGTTGCCGGTTCGGGTATGTAAGTATCACCATAGCTGAAATTCGTGTATGTTCCGAAAGCGGTTCCGGTTCCTTCTGCCTGAATGCCAAGGTAGGCCCGGCCGAAGAATGGAGGATTGATATCAGTAACATTCGCTTTTAAAACTCCATCGTAGTATAAATCAATCGAGCCATCGGGGCGCCGACCTACTTTAAAAGTATGTTCGCTGTTTTCTGTTCGAGTTCCCAGATTGATCCATTCATTTATTAACCAACCGTTTTTATACCAATGGTAATTGATATAAGCTGTACTGTATCCGCTGTAACCTCCGCCTTGTATCAGAGTTGACCCGCCATCATGGGAAGTATCAACATACGCACGCGGAACAGTAAGTCCGCCCGCTCCCGTTGTGTCTATAAAGCTGAATTCAACCCACTGTGTAGTGATGGGTAATGGTGTGGTTAATACCCAATTGTCCGGGGAAGGATCATTGCTGCTGCCCGGTATAACGGATATTTCGAGAGAATCTCCTTCTCGTATCGTTGCAGAAGCGGATCCTCGCATTGTCCATTCTAAACCTTTCCATTCGATCGTTATTGCTTTAGCCTGCGAGCTTATTACTAAACCTGCTGCCATCAAACATAAAATAATTAACTTCTTCATTTCTTCTCCCATTCTCAATCAAATAAAAATCTAACAAAAATTATACGTTACTTAATTATTTTCTTTTGCGAATCAAACTTAATGCTCCGATTGCCAGCAATGTCATTGTTGCCGGTTCGGGTATCATACTTTCGTCAGCATAAAGAGTAAGAATCATATTATTAGATGAATAGCTTTGTGCATAGCTGTCAAAACCTGTTCCAGGAACAGTTATATTGGAAATTATACCGGCCTTATCGCCGCCATTCCATACAACCGCACCATTGAGAATGCCTTGCCAATATGTGTTATCAAAGCTTATTTCATCAATTGTAACAACACCGCGTCCTTCGAGCTGATTATTTCCAAATTCGAGTTCATTGTAATTGCCAAATAAATGACCCCTAAAATAAGCGACCGAGGATTCATTGCGGCTTAAATTAATGGTCCATGTGGCAGAACTGAAAACAGCGCTTGCGGTACCGTTTTGGCTTGTATCAGCCATACCGTTGATCGTAGCGCTAATACTTATATCAATATCATTTTCCAAAAATTTAAATTCGCCCCCGTCTGTTAAAATCCAGCCCCCTGCACCACCAGACCACACACTTTGACCTGCGCCATTGTAGTTTGCGCTAGCGCCAAGACCTTGGAATATATCAATTCCTATTTTCACAATATCAGCGTGAACTGCCGACACAAATAACATAACCATCATTGCTGTAATAATAAATTTCTTCATTTTTCTTTCCTCCAACCTGATTGCTGTTTTATATTTTATTATTATTTTTTTTAAATCTTAAAGCCAACGCGGCTGTAGCAAATATAATAAATGACACCGGTTCTGGTATCGCTGTAATTTGAACTGTGCTTGATACCCCCATAAGCGTCTGATTGGTGTTAAATCTTGTTGGATTGGACATTAGCCCCTTAAATGCGAAATCGCTTCTGAAAGATCCGATTTTAATAATATCAGAACCAAAATTGATACCGCTGCCAAGACCGAAAGTTGTGTCGGGGGTAAAATCAACATTGCCGTTGATTGCAAGCGATGGACTTTCCGTCAGTGTCCATGTTTCGGTAGAATCTATGTCCATTGTCGCAGCAAGGATTGTACCTGTGTATACTGTTGTGTTGGTAGGGGTATGTTTAATGGTTCCGGTGATGGTCATTGTACGGCCGCCGCTAAACAGACCACTGGCGTAACCTGATGAACTTGTATCCTGAACAAGCGCTGAACTCATAATTATTTTTGCGCTGCTGATGGAATAATCGTATGATTCGTTTTCAATTTTCAATAAACCTGTAAAAGAAAGGTTAAGGTTTAGATTGCCGCTGCTGCCGGAATAAGAATAGAAAACACCAGGACATGCAATTTGAATGTCTGAAACGTTTAAAATTGCGGCATCCGCCATCAAAGAAATGAACAGTACTAGCGCTATGGTTAGCGCAATTACGCAGTTTCTCTTCCTATCCATTTTCTCAAACCTCCCTAAGTGCTAAATGACTTCCCAAAAATCATCTGCAACATAATAAAACAGATATAGTTTACCTATTCGTTTATGTACTTGTCAAGCCAAATATGACTTTAAGTTCTGGTTACATAAAAAGCTTAAGGATTCTGGAGTCTTTTATGTTTATTTTGGTATCCTGATTAAAATCGGCCATATCATTATAAAGATCGAAATAATATGGGTCAGGACTGTATAAATCTCCATTTTCGGCCTCTTTAAGTGCTCTGGCATCTTTTATATTTATAATGCCATCCATATTAATATCTCCGAGCATTGGCGAAAAAGCTTCTTGTCCAGGTCCATAACAAATTCTCATCAGGGGGTCGCCGATTACTACTTCAGACCAGCTCAGATACGGGATAGCGGAATAAGCAGCCTCTATGAAGGTAATATCTGCGATTCCATCATTGTCGTTATCTGCCAGCATGTTGTAAAATAAGAACTGATTGTCGATAGCGGCGTCAGATAAGGGTTCAAAAATATGGCCGATAGCACCGCTGCCGCCGATTGTAATAAAGTCAATAATCTTTGCCTGTGAAGTTGTCGGGTCGCTGAACATGGTAACTGCGTTAAAACTCTCAAGAGATGTAAAAACTGCGCCGTTTGAGAGTTTAAAGATTTTCGTTCCTGCATCACTGCCCGCAAGCAGATACGTTTTCAATTTGCTGTCATCACCGTTTACGCCGTAAGTCGCATAAAGCAAAGCGTATTCATCATCCGCGAAATCTTCCTGCGTTGTCCCTATGTTGGCCCTCGTATCGAGTACAACACTAATATTCCACGCCATCGGCATTGTAGCGATATTAAGAATCCCGGACACAGGATTAAGGCCGGTCATCGCTTTATAGCTTTCAGTGTAATCGTCTTTGGTACATATTGTGGTTGCGTCGGGCGGCTGTGAAACATTGGAATCGTACATCCAATAATTTACGTTGTTGCGAAGATTGTAAACGCGGTTTCGATCCAGTGTACTGGAAAAAGTATCGTCAAGAATCACTTTTACTTTCTGAGGATTGATTCCTTTTGAGAGAGTTGATGCTCTTTTTGCTCTTTCGAGCATATCCCTTACCGAGAAAATCGCCGACTGTCCCTGCATTTTCGGCCCGTCAAGCCGGCATACAAAATACATATCGCCTGCGTTAAATTTACGGTTAAACGTACCGTACATCAGCGGCCAGGCGTAATAATCTATTTCACCTTCCATTATGGGCGGCAGACCGACAGTGCACATCGCATCATTCCAGACCATCGGTTTTGTACCGGGAAATTCACGCGCAAACAAACTTATACTGCTGTTTCGATAACCCTGATATGGATTGACAATCCGGTTCGCCGTTCCGGCAGGATTTGAACCATAATCGATATACCAAAGACACGTAAGCTCAGACTCAACTGAGGCGGCCGTTATACTTTGAACATTATTTTGAACTGTACTGCCGTTTGACGAATGCGGATTAACTACGGAGCCGAAAGTTGTGTCTTTGATTCTATATGGCATTCCTGCAGTTGTGATGATTATTTTAATCTGCGTTATTCTGTTTGGATAATTGACATCCAGCAGAAATGCTCTAAGCGGTTCTGCGATGCATTGATTGTATTTTGTTCTGGTGATAATTTCATCGCCGCTCGTAGCTGTTTTACCGCTGCTGTCATTCATGTCTGCAAGATAAAGAGCATTTTCCTGCGGTACATCAGGGTGATATTGTCTGTATAGTTTTGCGATATATCTGCTGGTAGGGCTGTTTGAGTTGACAAGAATAATAACGTCCTGACCGCTTATCGCCGCTGAGCAAACCACCGGCAGGATTAGTATTATCGAAATGAATCCCCACAACTTCAAAATCGCTGTATAACGCTTCCATTCGCATTTAAGGCTGCATTTGTTTCCAACCGCCATCAAACAGATACCCTTTGTCCTATAGTTTAGATTAACCGGACTTACATCCATTGCCGCTCTATGATTCTATTTTTTTCTTAAGAAGGAAAGCAAGCCCGCAAAAGCAAAAATCGCCAGACTCGCAGGTTCTGGCACAGGTATCACTGTAAAGGTCGCATCCGAATTTTGAGAATCAAAGACTACATCGCCGGCATCTATAACATCATTATCGAATTCCTCACCTTCCGCAAGAATTCCAAAGAATCCGCCGCCGCCGTTATCGCAAATATTATAAGTTAGGGTTCCGAGTGATAATGCTCTGATTGTGAAGGTGAAAATATCAGTATATCCTCCCACCCCGACTGTTGAGGGAGCGCCGACATCAGATTGCAGGACTGCGACACTCCGTACTTCGCCGGTTGACGGATTATTAACGCTTGAACTATTCCAACCACTCCACATCGTATCCGGATTCGGAGCCAATAACAGAATATTTGCGACATTACCTGTTTTCGTTATTTCCACTATTCCTGTTTGGCTTACGCTTAAATCAACCTGCCATGTATCAAGCCCGTTATCGGGTGAAGCAAGAGTATCATTAACCCACGCTGAAACGGAAACGGTTACTTCCTCACCTAATTGAAGTGTTGTTTTTGGCGCGGTCATTTTAAAATTAAGAACGCCGGCATTTGAAATGTTTATAAATACACAGAAGGATGCCAAAAGAAATGCTGTAAATGCACTTTTCTTCACCTGAAGATTTTTCTTCATCTTCTCCACTCCTATTCTGCCTTACAAAAAGTCTATAATATCTCTATATTTATATTATATCACAATGTTTATTTGTGTCAAGATTTAATAATCACTTAAGACTTAAAAGATGCTGATTTTAACCACTTTGAGATTTTTGCTGTCCAGTATTGCTTCGCAGCTTCTTCTGACAGGTGCAACCCAAAGCACTTTTTTGTCCGCATCTTCAATCAAAAAAACGTCTTTTCTTGCAATTACATCAATTTTTTCGGATGTCAAAAATTTGCCAACCCTTTTGAAACCATTTTGTCCGAAAGGCCTGAATCTATCGCCTGTTTCACGAGGTCTTGCCGATAATGGCAGTTTGATTTGCGCATAATTGAAGTATTCGGTATTTTTATCCTTATTTTTTATGTCTTCATCTTTTATATTTTCTAAAATTTCTGCATTAATTTCCTTTTCCGCAAAGATGGTCTTGCCGGGTACATTCAAAACTTTTGCCTCAGCTTTATCCTTTGTATCGGTTTGAGAAATAATAAAAAATTTATCATAACCTTTTGTAATCTTTACTTTAGCAGGAATGTTCAAAAATTTTCCTGCCTGTGCATTCTTTGCGAATTCAATTATTTTTTTGAAATGCTCAAATGCGTACTCCCGTAAACCGCAGCCAAGACGCATCAACGCGGTTCGAATTAATTCAACCTGAACAGGAGCAGACTGCTGTAAAAACATTTTCACATCAACAGAAATTTGTTTTTCATCTTCCGAAAGAAAACATTTTTGTCTGACAGACCCCGAAATTTCCTCTATGCTCTTCGTTAAAACCGCGCAATGACTTGATAAACTGCTTATGTCATCAATAAGATTGGGATTATCTTTCAGCAGATAAGGAATTAGTTTATGTCTTATTCGATTTCGTGTGAATTTAACATCGAGATTCGTATGGTCGCTCTGCCAGCAAATTTCTTTGCTCTTCAAATATTCTTCAATCTCTTGCCGTGATAGGCAAAGCAGGGGCCTTATGAAAGTTTTGCCTTTAATCACTGTTTTTATCCTGATACCCGCAAGGCCTCTAAAACCTGTCCCCCGAATCATACGATGTATAACTGTTTCAGTATTGTCATTTTTATGATGAGCAGTTGCGATAACCTCGCATTTATTTCCCTCAGCTATTTGACTCAATGCCTCAAGTCTTGATTCGCGAGCCGCCGTTTCAATTGATAGTTTTTTCTCTTTTGCGTACCGCTTTACATCGACAGATTTTACTTCTATCGGCAGATTAAATTTTTCAGCCAGTGATTTTACGAATTCTTCGTCTGCAAGGCTTTCATCGCCGCGTAATTGATGATTAACATGAGCAATAAAAATATCGTTATGAAAAAGTTTATCAAGTATATAAAGCAGGGCGACAGAATCGGCGCCGCCGGAAACTGCCAAAAGAATCTTTTTGCCCGAAGGCAAAAGTTCGTTCTGTCTCAAAAAATTTTCAGTTATATTCTCAGCTTTATGCATATAAAAAAAATCAGGCCTGTATTATTCTACAGGCCTGATTAAAAATCATCAAGAATAACAATTATCACTCAAGAGGCATATCATTCGGGTCGCCGCCGGTAAGCTGCCTGATTCGCTGCTCGATTGCCGCGTTACTATTATGATATACGTCTTCCCTGTCGAGCGATTCCCTATACAGCTCAAGCGCTTCGTCCCTTTGCACCAGTTGATTATCAAGAAGTTTTGCGGCACTATATCTTGCCGGGTAAGGCGTCGCTGAATCCCACTGAAATGCTCTTTTATAGTAAAGAACGGCTATCGAATAATCTCCGAAATATTCGTGTATTCTGCCAGCGTAATAAGCAGCATCATCGATTTTGTCGCTGGTGGGATAATTCTCTATCACTTCGTTAAATCCATTCAGAGCACGCTGTAATCTCTTTTTGCTGACATATATCGGAACATGATGAGGAAATGCGACGTCTCGATGTTCGACAAGCATAGGAATAGGGAAAATAAGATTTGAGCGTTTATAATTGCCTAAAGCTTCTTTATAAACGCCGTCGGCCTTTGGAATAATATCTCTTGCTCGCAGGTCGCTCCCGGCTACTTCAGCCTGAAGAATGTAGCGGTATCTCGGTGTATCGTCCAGGAATTTCAATTCTCGGTCGACCCATTCGATTTTGAGCTGATTGCCGCTCTGTTCGTAGAATGATTTAATCTTTTCGAGTTCAGCCCGGTACGCAAGGCGTTTAGCCGCAACTGATTCTGCAAGTGCAACTTCCGATGCCGCTGATGGTGTCATTTGGTCAAACACATCTGATGTAGGCGGCTCATCCATAAAACGTCTGTGCTGTTCGCAGCCGACAGAGATTAATGCTAAAGACGTGAAAAATATTAATAACGCTATCTTTTTCATTGGAAATCCTTTCAAATTTAAAATCCATAGTAATAAGATTATCAACTTATAAACGCTTGTCAAGGACATTTGATGACTCTTTAAAATTTGACAAACTTACAGTTACAACGTATTATATCCTTGTGAAATACGGAAAAAACAGAAAATTCAGGTGAATACTTAGACTATGTCATTTTTAAAGAGAATATTTAAGATTTTGGCAAGTCTTCCGACCCTGATTTTCGGAATTATTATAATTGGTGCCGTTTATCTGGTCAGCGTCGGCATTTACCGGGGAGGCACAGCCCTAAACGACCTTCTTTCCGAAAACAAGACCCTGAAAAAGTCTTTATCCAACCTTACCGATGAAAACAAAATAGGCTACGCCAAAGTTATCGCCCAAACCAGGGATTCAAAAGGATACGTATTGACGACGACCTTAAAATTCGTCGAAACCGCACGCGATAATGAGCTGAAAAAAGTACTCGAGCGGGAATATACGATAGAAGGAGATATAGTTCATTTTGATGCTCTAATTGTAAAATTCTCCGACCAGATGGTTATGGACGGTCGAAAAAGAAGTATGTACCTTTGGCGGAGAATCTACGGCGAAAAAATGTCGCCCCATGCCGGTTTTCCAATCGAACAATTCGGCGAAGAACCCGGCAGATACAGCGATTTACTTAGAGAACTGCCCATAAAAGAAAGGCAGGTTTTCTGGTCAGGCATCTGGGATTTGGCAAACGACCCCGAAAAACTCTCCGAATACGGCATCTCAGCTATCTACGGCTCGGTAACTTACACCCAGTTAAGACCGAAGCTGATTTATGTCTTTAGAATTACATCCACAGGCCTGCTTTACCCCGAAGTGATTCCCGAAATTTGATTTCTGCGGAACGCGTAATGACAAAGTCAAAGAGAAGAATTGTTGTCGTCAATGACAAGATGCAGAAAAATTATCAGTACGAACTAACTTCGCCGATGGGCAGAAAATTCGCACCGGATTTCAAACCGCAGCTTACTCCTCGCCAGATGCTAAGATTAGGCGTCTTTGGCGGAAAGTATATGACAGACTGCCGTGATGAATTTCCTGCTGAATGGTTTAAAGGTGCCAAACTCAGCCCCGAAAAGCACGATAAAAATCTGAATTTCTTCGGCGTTGACGCAAGCCAGCCATTATCAGTCTGGCGAAAGAAGGGCTGGATTTATCCTGACGACCCTCGCGGCTGGTTCCAGTGGTATTGCAGATATTATTTAGGACGAAGGATAGAAGACGAAGATCGCAGACAGATTAAGAGGTGGAAAGCAATTCGCCGTCATATAGCGCAGATAAAGTTGAATTGTAAAAAGGGCGATTTAACTTGCCGAAAGAAACAGCGTCAGGCTCTTCTCCACTGGGCCTACGATAGCCGAAAGTTTTAATCTTATCTTTATAATCTGTTTAATCAGCGATAAAAAAAAAATAAATTCGTGTTCATTCGTGGTTAATTTAAGACGTTCACCACTGTGCATCGGCGTATGGGCCGACATAGCCTTTTGGTTTTTCTTTTGAACGCGATTTGATAATTGCCTCGGCAATTGCGATATCGGATTTATTCGTAATTTTGATATTCGATGAGTCGGTTTCGACTATCGCGACTTTATGTCCCAATGCCTCAACAAGCTGCGAATCATCACTTATTTTTGACTTGTCGAGTTTATTTAAATTATCGTATGCTTTTTTCAGCAAATCTTTTTTGAACACCTGCGGCGTTTGAGCCTCGTACAGTCCGCTGCGGTCAACGGTTTTAACGATTTGTCCGTTCTCGACTTTTTTCAAAGTCGCAACGACAGGGCAGGCAAGCATCGCGGCTCCATTTTTTTCTGCTGACTTAAAAACATCATCCACCCATTTTTCGGTCAGGCAGCACCGCACCGCATCGTGTACTGCGACAATATCGATATCGTCATTTACCATCGCAAGAGCCTTTGCGACGGTCTCAAATCTTTCCGAGCCTCCGATGCAAAGTTTTACTCCGTGAAAGCTGACGTTTGCGCCGTGCGTGATTTTGAAAATTTCTTCATCTTCAACAGGGATAGACATAATGATTTGTTTAACATCATCTCTGCTGGCAAAAAATTCGATACTTCGCATAAACGCAGGCCTGCCGCTCACATCTGCGAATTGTTTTTTCTTTGCCGCTTCGAGATTATGCTTTTGTTCTTTAACGAATCTCGTACTGCTTCCCGCCGCACAAATTATTACTGCAATTTTCATAGTTATTCTTTCTTTAATCGCAGATTACGTTGATTTCACAAATAAATATAATCATTTAATCTGTGTAATCAGTGATTAAGTTAATACTCTATACCTTGCCTGGCGTTTATATTTTTCTCGAACGGATGCTTAATTAATTTCATTTCTGTTACCAAATCTGCCATTTTTATAAGTTCTTTACTAGCGCCTCTGCCGGTGAGAATTAACTCGACCGATTTATTTTTCGATTCAATCAAATTTTTAATCAATTCCAAATCGACAAGTTTCGTTGAAAGGCAGAATACGATTTCATCGAGAATAATAACATCGTATTTTTTCTCTTTCGCTTCGTTTGTGATTTTATCGAAAAGCTGTTTGATTTTTTTTAAGGTGTTTTCGATTGCCTTTTTATCTGCAAAAGACTTTTTCATATTCCATTTTATATCGAGCGGAACAATCTTTATAGGCAGTTTGGATTTTGCGACAGCTTTTCGTTCGCCGAGTTTCAAAGCAGGGGGCTTGAGGAATTGATAAATAATGACAGAATTTCCCCACCCGGCCGCCCGTACCGCAAGGCCGAACGCCGCCGTTGTTTTCCCTTTCCCGCTTCCCGTATAAACTTGTACTAATCCTTTTTTAAGCATAGGAACATGATAAGAAGGTGAATGTAAAAGGTCAATGGCAAATCGTAAGGGTATACATTAATTTAAATAGATTTCTCGACTCCGACAGTTTCACTGTCTGCGCTCGAAATGACATTAGTCGCAGATTGTCATTTCGACCGAAGTCCCGTGAAACGGGACGAAGTGGAGAAATCTATTTAGAAGAATCTTCTTCATACCAATCTTCGCTTAAATCTTTCCACGCAGGATTTTCTGAATCAATAAGTTCGATCTTTTTTTCGCGTCTCCATTTTTTTATTTGTTTTTCTCTGCCGATAGCCGAAAGAGGGTCTGAAAATATCTCAACATATAACAGACGGTTAATACTATATTTTTGCGTAAATCCTTTTATCAAATGGTTCTTATGTTGATAAGCTCTCCTTTTCACATTGTTTGTCATGCCAACATATAATGTGCCGGATTTACTTGACATTATATAAACATAATAATTTTTCATAATTGCGATGCCAGTC
Organism: Planctomycetes bacterium GWF2_41_51; assembly: GCA_001825665.1. GTDB lineage: Bacteria > Planctomycetota > Phycisphaerae > Sedimentisphaerales > UBA12454 > UBA12454. Next base: position 38,453 of record MHXZ01000084.1, read on the forward strand.
TAAATCCACATCTTGTCATTTCGAGCGAAGGTGATGAAGTCGCCGAAGTCGAGAAATCTATTTAGAAAAGATTCGGTTGAAACAACAGTTTGCACAGGCCGTTATAAATCCCGCTCGCCAATCTTAAATTCGCCGTTTGAATCGCAAGTTAATTGAATGATTTTGATTACAGCATCGAGGTTGACTGGGCCGTAGATATGCGGAAATTTTTCATCAGTTCCCTGTGAGCTTTCGTAAATTGTGCGTGCTTTTAATTTTGTCGGGTCGATTTTCAAGAGCACTAAATCTTTTTGACCTTTAAACAGCCAATTCGCAACTCTTTTAATTTGACGATCATCGGAACAATGGATATAACCATCTTTATCGTAATCAGCGGGTGTGTATTGACCTTTGTTTATACAAGCCGACCATTCATCATTTTTAGCAATGTGATATATCACTATAAATTTGTTCCATTCGATTTGATAACATCTTTATACCACAGTGCCGAATCTTTCAGCGTTCTTTTCTGCGTCTGGTAATCGACATAAACTAAACCGAAGCGTTTGCTGTAGCCGTGTGCCCATTCAAAATTATCCATAATCGACCAGTAAAAATATCCTTTGCACGGAACCCCCTCATCGCTTGCCCGTTTATATTCTTTCAGATGCCTGCCGACATAATCGATTCTTTGCGGGTCATGAATCTTCCCATCCGAATGCACCCAGTCGCAATTGGCCATTCCGTTTTCAGTAATCACAATCGGCAGTTTATATCGCTCATAGAAAAATCTCGGCCCCCAGTAAAGCGCCTCCGGCGTAACCTCCCAATCCATCGCGGTCAGCGGATACCCCGGTGTCTGCGGCACAACCTCAACTCCCGTTTTCAGCGAAGGCCGAACTTTCCAGCCTCGATAAATATTCAAGCCCACAAAATCCAGCGGTTGAGCGATAGTCTTCATATCCGCGTCATCGAATTTCGGCATTTCATTTTCAAACCTCTTCAAGCCATCTTTCGGATATTTGCCCAGCAGCATCGGGTCTGCAAACCATGGATTATTCATTGTGCTGTTATCATAAACCGAAAACGTTCCTTTGCGTGCCAGTTCAATATTGATAAAATTATTTTTTTCAGGGATAGCGATAAGAGCGACTAAAGCCGTACCGATTGACGGTTTGCTTTTCGCGTTTGCTCGTATGACCTGCACCGCTTTTCCATGAGCAAGCAGGCAGTTATGCGCCGTCGTCAGCACATCAGGCAATTCAAGTTTCAGCCCCGGCGCATGTTCTCCTCTCCGATGTCCCAAATCAATAAAACACTGCGGCTCGTTGAGCGGCATCCATTTTGTGACTCTGTTTGAAAGTCTGTCGACGATGATTTTTGTATATTCCGCGAACCAGTCGCTGCTCTGGCGATTGAGCCAGCCGCCTTTATCAAAAAGCGTCTGCGGATAATCCCAGTGAAAAAGCGTAACCCAAGGCTCAATTTTATGCTCGAGCAGACAATCAATCAGCCTGTCATAAAACTCAAGCCCTTTTTCATTTACTTTGCCGATTCCCTCCGGCAGAACTCTCGGCCACGATATCGAAAGCCGATACGCTTTAAGTCCCAGCTCCGCCATTATTTTGACATCTTCTTCAAACCTGTGATAATGGTCGCAGGCGACATCGCCGGTATTTCCGCTGTAAACTTTTCCCGGTTGTTTGCAGAACGTATCCCAAACGGACAAGCCTTTTCCGTCTTCCGCAAATGCGCCTTCAACCTGATAACTTGCCGCCGCCGCTCCCCATACGAAATCATTTTCAAATGTCATTTTTTTGCTTCTTGTACAACTACAACTCGTGCCCTAATAATTTTATTCATCAGTTTCACAACAATGAACATCGTAAACGCTACGATGAAAAAATCTATGAGTGTATTAACAAACAGTCCGTAACGCAGTGCAACCGCAGGCACAGCTTCGCCCGTTGCTTTGGTAGAGGCTTCTTTTAATACGATCTGCAAATTCTTAAAATCGACTCCGCCAAGAACATACCCAATCGGCGGCATTATCACATCGTTCACCAGCGAATTGACAACCTTGTTAAACGACGTACCGATAACGATGGCAACAGCCATGTCGATTGCATTGCCTTTGATTGCGAACTGTTTAAATTCATTCCAGATTTTCATATTAAGAATCTTATTTCATACATTAAAGAATGCAATATAAAATTTTAGCGTTACTTATAACATCTTATTTTTTCATTTTTTGCTTTTACAAGTAACAAAAATGTATATAATTTCCACAAATTTGTTCACGTACGCACAAAAATGTATTTTTCATGGAGGATCGAATGCCTGGAAGAAAAGACATAAATAAAGTAATGATAATAGGTTCGGGTCCGATTGTAATCGGACAGGCCTGTGAATTTGACTATTCAGGCACACAAGCCTGCAAAGCCCTGCGGAAGCTCGGCTACAAAATCGTTCTTGCAAATTCCAATCCCGCCACGATTATGACCGACCCCGGCATGGCGGATATTACATACATTGAACCTCTGACTCTTGAGGCAATGACCGAAATCATTAAAAAAGAGCGTCCCGATGCTCTGCTTCCAAATCTCGGCGGCCAAAGTGCCCTCAATCTTGTTTCAGAATTGAGCAAAGCAGGCGTTCTCGAAAAATACAGCGTCAAAGTCATAGGCGTTAACGTCGATGCCATCGAAAGAGGCGAAGACAGAATTGAATTTAAGAATACAATGAGCAAACTCGGCATCGATATGCCCAAAAGCGCTCCAGCTTACACCGTCGAAGAAGCCGAAAAAATCGCCGACCATCTTGGCTATCCGGTTGTCGTTCGACCCGCATATACTATGGGCGGAACCGGTGGAGGCCTTGTTTATAATATTGAAGAGCTTAGGCTCGTCGCCGCTCGCGGTATTGCCGCAAGTCTCGTCGGCCAGATCCTGATCGAAGAATCGGTTCTCGGCTGGGAAGAGCTGGAACTCGAAGTCGTCCGCGATTCCAAAAACCAGATGATTACTGTTTGCTTCATCGAAAACGTCGATGCGATGGGCGTCCACACCGGCGATTCATACTGCACCGCGCCGATGCTGACAATCGATAAAAAACTTCAGGAAAAACTACAAAAATATTCTTACGATATCGTCGAAGCCATTCAGGTCATCGGCGGAACGAACGTCCAGTTCGCCCACGACCCCAAAACAGGCAGGGTGGTCATTATCGAAATCAATCCCCGTACAAGCCGTTCAAGCGCTCTTGCCTCAAAGGCGACCGGTTTCCCAATTGCACTTGTTTCTGCGATGCTTGCCGGCGGTCTAACTCTCGATGAAATTCCATATTGGCGAGGCGGAACTCTCGACAAATACACTCCATGGGGAGATTACGTGGTCGTAAAATTCGCTCGCTGGGGCTTTGAAAAATTCAAAGGTGTCCAGGATAAACTCGGCACGCAGATGCGCGCTGTCGGCGAAGTTATGAGCATCGGCAAAAATTATAAAGAAGCCCTTCAAAAAGCCATTCGTTCTCTCGAAAACGGCAGACATGGGCTGGGTTTCGCGAAAGATTTCAACAAAAAATCTCTGCCGGAACTTATGGATATGCTCAGAGAGCCTACCAGCGAACGCCAGTTCATTTTATACGAAGCGCTGCGTAAAGGTGCCGACATACAGGAGCTTTACCAAAAAACATATATCAAGCCGTATTTCCTTACCCAGATGAAAGAGCTTGTCGAACTCGAAGAAGAAATTCTTAAATATAAAGGTAAACAAATTCCCGACAACCTGCTCGAAAAGGCAAAGAAAGACGGCTTTGCCGATAAATATCTCGCGAAGATTCTCGGCATCAACGAAGACAAAATCAGAAAGCAGCGTACATCTATCGGCGTCGTCGAAGGCTGGCACGCAGTTCCAGTCAGCGGTGTCGAAAACGCGGCTTATTATTATTCCAGCTACAACGCGAAAGATACTGTTTCCGTCAGCACCAACAATAAAAAAATTATGGTGCTCGGCGGCGGCCCAAACAGAATCGGCCAAGGCATTGAGTTCGATTACTGCTGTGTCCACGCGGCCTTTGCTCTTCGTGAAGAAGGCTATGAAACCATAATGGTCAACTGCAATCCCGAAACTGTATCAACTGATTACGATACCTCGGACAAATTGTACTTCGAGCCGTTGACCGTCGAAGATGTTTTGAGCATCTACGAAAAGGAAAAGCCGCTCGGCATCATCTGCCAGTTCGGCGGACAAACTCCTTTGAATATCGCCGCAGAATTGGAAAAAGCGGGTGTTAAAATCCTCGGCACAAGCGTCGAAGCAATCGACCTTGCCGAAGACCGCGACAGGTTCCGCGAAAAAATGGAAAGCCTGAATATCCCAATGCCTAAATCCGCAATGGTTAGTACATTTGAAGAAGCGTTGAAAGCAGCGAAAGATATTGGTTATCCGTTAATGATTCGCCCTTCGTATGTTTTGGGCGGTCGCGGCATGGAAGTCATACACGATGACGAAATGCTCAAAAAATATGTCGATGCCGCCGTTGGCGTTACACCTGAAAGACCGTTGCTCATTGACAAATTCCTCAGCAACGCTATCGAGTGCGAAGCCGATGCTCTTGCCGATGGCACAAACGCGTTTGTTCCTGCTGTTATGGAACACATCGAACTTGCAGGTATTCACAGCGGCGATTCAGCCTGCGTCATTCCGCCGATCAGTATTCCGCAAAAACATCTCGATACCATTTACGATTACACTCGAAAGATTGCGATAAAATTGAACGTTGTCGGCCTGATGAATATGCAGTATGCCATTGCCGATGATATGGTTTATGTCCTCGAAGCAAATCCACGCGCATCGAGAACTGTTCCGCTTGTCTCAAAAGTCTGCGGGATCCAGATGGCAAGACTCGCCACACAGTTAATGCTCGGCAGTAAAATCAGCGATATGGATCTCAAACCCAAAAAATTCCCGCACTTCGGCGTAAAGGAATCGGTCTTCCCGTTCAATATGTTCCCGGAAGTTGACCCCATCCTCGGCCCTGAAATGCGTTCCACAGGCGAAGTTCTCGGAATGGCTGATTCTTTCGGACTGGCTTTCTACAAATCGCAGGATGCCGCAAAGCAGACTCTTCCTATCAAAGGAACTGTTTTGATTACCGTCAATGATGCTGATAAAAAAGCCGTCGTTGACGTCGCGAAAAGATTTTCAAAATTAGGTTTCAAAATTATTTCCACTTCAGGAACATACAAATATCTTTTGGAAAATGGAATTAAAGCCGAATCGGTTTTCAAAATGCAGGAAGGCAGACCGAATATTATAGATGCGATAAAGAATCGTGATATTCAGCTTTTGATAAATACTCCTGCCGGCAAAACCAGTCAGTACGATGATTCTTATATCCGCAAGTCAGCGATAAAATATAAGATTCCATATATTACAACGATTGCCGCCGCAGTCGCCGCCGCTAAAGGCGTCGAAGCGATCCAAAAAGGCAAAGGCGCTGTAAAATCCTTGCAGGAATACCACGCCGACATCAAATAATCTCTAACGGCAAAAATACCGAAAAAAATAACCCCGTCATTATCTCATGGCGGGGTTTTTCTTTGCTAGAAACTTCCAATTGGTCTTCGAAGATAGAAAAATCCCAGCCAGCAGAATAACACGCCGATGATTATCGCAACCGCCGCCCAGATATTCAGGAATTTTACGTTTCTGATAAAATAGCGGCTCACCTGCGTTGCAGCCTTTGGCGCAGCCAGAAGAAATATGCCTTTTATTAATGCTATCCATCCGAGAATAGTAATCAGCACCGGCCAGTCTTTCACCCAGTCATTATGAAATGTAACAAGCAGATAACCAATCGTCAGCGCAGTTAGCCCCCCAAGATAATACGCCGCCGCATCATCCATAAAACTCGCAACCATTTTCGAATAAAAATCGCGGCCTGTAATTATGCCTATTCCCACAGTAAGATAAATTATTCCTGCCAGTTGAAAAATCTGTGCATCTGTCATTTTCTAATCTCCTAATATCGAACATTAAAACGTATATTCTATATCATTCAATTCTATTTTTACACAAGTAATTTCCCCTTAGTTATGCAGTATTTTACCTATAGTGTTCCGCCGCAAAACTCCGTATTTATGCAAGAACCGAAACGTGTGTGATTTGAATGTTGAAGAGTATTTGGAAAGGAAAATGTAATGAAAAAAATAACTATGTTTTTTTCGATTATGACGTTATTGGCAGGCTTTGCCATTGCTATGTCAAACGGCGGACCAAATGACCGCGACCAAACGGATAATGCCTCTCGAGGCATCGAAGGTGAAAACCCGAGTATGGAGCCGAACATTCCCGGCATGAATAATGGGGAACGGCCGCGTCAGCCTGATTTTAGAGATAGAAATCAGCCGGGTATGGATGACGAACAGATTTTCGGATATGAGCCGGACACAGATGCCAACCAGCCGCAAACATTGGAAGATAGAAACCAGCCGGATATGAACGACAACCAGATTTTCGGCTATGAGCCGGATACAGATGCTAACCAGCCTCGAACGCTTGACGATATGAATCAGCCTGATTTTGGCGACCCCAATCGCGGCTTCGGTCAGGATACGAACCAGCCGGGCTTGACACAGGCTGGTACCGATGATACTACTAATCCCACAATTCCCGGCAGGGCAGACCCGCGCGACCGGGTTATGCCCGGAAGAGAATCTCCAGATTATCCCGGCGGAGCACCAAGAACACCTTCAGATGCGCCCTCCTCACCTGATGGCACTAACAGAGGTATTGAAAATAATGGAACCGGAACCGGCGAGCCGGGAAGAGAATCTCCGGAAAGCCCGGGAGGCGCTCCCAGAGTTCCTGCTGATGCACCCGGCACAAATGGCGCCGAAAGGGGCATTGACCGCAGCAGAACAGGCACCGGCACCGGCGCAACTGGCGACACAGGTACTGGTACGGATACAGAAACCGGAACAGAACGAGGTCTTGACCGTGGAACCGGAACCGGCACTCAAAGGGATTTGGATCGTGGAACCGGTGATAGAGGCACTGGAATAGACCGTGGAACTGATAACGGCACCGGAACAGACAGAGGTACCGAAATAGATAGAGGCACAGGAATAGATAGAGGTACAGACAACGGCACCGGAATAGACCAAGGCACTGGTACTGGAACCGATACCGGAACCGGAGATACAGGTACCGGCAGTTCTGGAACAGGCGATACCGGAACAGGTACTGGAACTGGTGGTTCTGGCACAGGAACCGGAACTGGCAGTGGTACTGGCGGAACTGGAACAGGTGGTACTGGCACGGGAACCGGAACCGGTGGTGGGACTGGTGGTGGTTCAGGCGGCGGTTCCGGAGGCGGAGCAGGTGGTGGCGGAGGGGGCGGAGGTATTTAATTTTAATTCTTTAAAAACCCCCGAAATTGCTTCGGGGATTTTTTATTTAGAAAATTGCAATATGGCTTCTGATTAAAACGTCTAATGTAGTAGAAAATTTCTTATAGAAAATGGCCATTATTTGACGAAGTAATCTTATCGTTTAAAAATCGTAAAAATGTTAAAATAAACAATTTGACAAGGAAAAAACTATGAAAAACATGACTATTTTATTTATCATAGCCGCTTTGGTTGGGTTTACGTTCGTGGACGCCGCCAAAGCCGCTGACCCTAATATGCCGCAAAGGCCGCAGTTCGACCCGAACGCCATTCGCGGCAGGGTGCTGGTTGAAAAAGACGCTGAGGGAATTGTAACATCGGTCAAAATTGAGAACAGAAGACGCGGAAATTGGGAAGTTGTCCTCGATGAAAAAGGCAAAGAACTCGCCCAAATGGAAAACAAAATCGTCCATGTTATCGGCAAAGTAGAAGAGAAAGACGGACAAAAATGGGTAACTGTTGAATCTTTTACAGAAATGAAAAGACCGCAGCGGCCCGGTTTTGACCCAAATCGTCCCGGCAGACCGCAAAGACCCGGTGGCCGCGGCCCGGGCGGACCTAATGGCGGTCAAGGCGAATAATATTGTATGCCCAAATTAAAGTTTCAAAGCCGGTGGAATTTCCCGCCGGCTTTTTTATTTTTCAACCTTCTGTAATTCTTCGCTTTTATCTTCCGACAAATCAATATCTTTTAAAATATCGTCTTCAGGCAGAATCAAAAGCAATTCATTGCAAACATCAATTTCGCATTTGCCCGCATCTAGCTGAAAATCCAGAACGTGCCCGCCGCGCGTAAAATCATTACTTAAAAAATGAAAATGAAACCCGCTCACATTCACACCCTTAACAAATGGCGGAGACCTGAACCCTACAATCGTCCCGCGAACCTCGTTCATTTCAAACACCGGCTGATTCTTTGCAACTTCAACCAGCGGCGGATAAGGTTTATTCTGAGCAGGAACACTCCGTGTTTTCATATATTTGAAAGTCCCTGTAATTTTTACAGCAGCGAAAATATTTTGATTAAGAATTTTCTCATTGATGATTGACTCCGCAGTTTTGAAATCAGCCCATTTAATTTCGAATCTCGTATCCGGTTTGAATTTGCACACTGTCGCAAATGGCGTCTTGACATTCCCGGCAGGGCGATAGACTTTCCCATCTGCTTTAATTTGATAGACTTTTCCATCCAGCACCGCCATTTCGCCGTCGAGCCTGTCGAACGTCCCGATTCCGAAATCACCAGAACTCAACAATTTGCCGCACTCAATTTGCCCGTCATAAGCCCCCGCAAGCAGCGCATCGATTGTCGAAGTCTGAGTAATCCTGTCGCTTTGGCTGCATCCGCAGAAAAAAAACAATACCGTAATCAATAATAATTTTTTCACTTTCACTCCTGAAAAACACGAATTACAGATTTTTCAAATTTTAGCAAAGTTGTATGTCCTATTGTTTATAGGACTCTTTTGCTTTAGCTAAATGCATCTGATATTAAGCTAACTGATAATACAACCGATAGAATTAGAGAAGAAATCTATTTTAGCAAAGATCGAATGGTACTCAAATATATTAATGAAAAAATCCGCATACCTGTAATTGCTCCAGCGGTGATTGCAATTTTATTATTGCTGACCGGCGCTGTCGGCAGTCTTTATATAATGCAGCAGAGGTATTTGAATTCACACACACTTGACCTGATTAATGCTGTTGAAAAATCTTTTTACGGGCACCTGAACCAGGATGCCGCAGCTATTAGTGGGATAATCGAATTTCTGAAGAAAGACAAACAGCTTCAAAATATATGGCTTATGGAAGACCGCCAACTTTTACAGAATTATTCTGAACCGATTTTTAAAAATATTGAGTCAAAATATAATATTACCCACTTTTATTTCCATGGAGTTGATAAGATTAATTTTTTGCGCGTTCACCAGCCTTCACGATATAGCGACAGCATTCGTCGCTTTACATTGACCCAGGCTGCTGAGGACAAAAAGACTTCATGGGGGATTGAGGTGGGGCCGCTGGGTACATTTACTTTGCGGGTAGTCGAGCCTTGGTTTATTAATGGTTCACTTGCTGGTTTTCTGGAGTTGGGTAAAGAAATCGCGCACATAATGCCGGAAATTAATCAAACGTTTAAAGTCAAATCGTTCCACATTATTGATAAATCATATCTTAACAAAGCTTCTTGGCAGGAAGGTATGAAAATGCTCGGATTCACGGGCGAATGGGATGCTGTTGCCGATTATGTTATTATTGATTACAATACAGCCGATTTACCTGCCGAAATCGTCAACAAAATGACATACCCGCAACCCCATCATGGAAATACTTTAATTGAATCCCCAATAAAAAAAGACGGGGATTATTATTTAGGTTTTATTTCGCTTGTCGATGCCGGAAACAGGCCAGTGGGTGATATTGTTGTTTTAAAGAACATTAAATCTGAAAAAATAGCAATATGGATTGTAACACTTTCTATGACAGTTTTAGGTGGTATTGTAGGCGGATTTCTGCTGATAATATTTCGTTTATATGTTCGCCGAATCGAGCATAAACTCAGCAGTATTTATGGCCAGATGGAAAACAATGTCAGGGAGCGAACATCGGAATTGAGCGAAGAGATTGTCATACGGAAAAAAGCTGAAGACGAATTAATAAATCTTAACAGAAAGCTTGGAAACACCATCAAAAAATTAACTGCCGCTAATTATGAGCTTAGCGAATTTACCAATATAGCAGCTCACGATTTAAAATCACCTTTGCGGGCGGTTGGAAGTCTGGCGGGAATAATGCACGAGGATTATGGAAATAAGCTCGATATAAAAGGCAAAGAAATATTGGATATGTTAATTGATAGATGTGAAAGGATGAATGCGCAGCTTTCTGCGGTTCTAAGATACGCTGAAATAAGCCTTAGAGATGATACAAAAAAATGCGTAGATTTGAATGTTGTGCTTAAAGAAATTATCAATCATTTTAATTTATCTGAGAATGTCGAAATCATAATACAAAATCAATTGCCGGTGATTATGTGTGATCCTGAGCATATAAAGCAGCTTTTCGAATGCCTGCTGGATAATGCTGTAAAGTTTATGGACAAACCTGTAGGCCGCATAAGAATTGATTGCTCCCAGGAGGAAGATTTTTGGCAGTTCAGCGTAATCGATAATGGCCCCGGAATTGAAAACAAGTACTTTGGAAAAATTTTTAAGATATTTCAGAGACTCACAAAAAATAACAAATTCAAATCAACAGGCATTGGCCTTTCCATAGCAAAAAAGATTGTTGAAATATATGGCGGCAAAATCTGGGTCGAATCCGAAATTGGCAAAGGCAGCACATTTCTCTTTACATTATCAAAACAGCAGGTAGTTATTGAAAACCATCATCTTCAATCTGTTATTGCTGTCTCAGAATAGAGAAATATTAATACTCAAAATGGTCTCAAATTTTCATGACAACAAGTATTTAACTTGACCTTGTTATTGTGAGTCTGTACGATTTCCCCGTTTATAATAATTTTTTAAGGATGATATTTATGTTTCACCAGCCCGCCGCAAAGGGAAAACCTGATAACGCCATTGGCTACAAAAGCAAACTTGGAATCTTTATGTTCATCATTTATGCTGTTATTTACGCCGGATTTGTGGTCGTAAATGTAGCCAGACCTACCCTGATGGAAAAGCATTTTATATTTGGGCTTAACATTGCGGTTGTTTACGGATTCGGTTTGATAGTTTTTGCCCTTATTCTCGCTCTTATTTACAACCATCTCTGCACCATGCGGGAAAAACATCCTGCTCAAAATGGTGCTAAAGGAGGGCATAAGTAATGGCCTTCGCTATTTTCGCAGCTTTCGTCGCTTTCGTATTATTTCTATCATTTTATTTTTCCAGGCAGACACAATCCGCCAGCGGTTTCTTCGCGGCCGGCGGCCAGATTCACTGGGCCGTAAACGGAGTTTCCTTCGCAGGCGATTACCTTTCCGCGGCGTCTTTCCTCGGAATTTGCGGCATGATTGCCGTCGCTGGATACGATGGCTTTTTATATTCGATTGGTTATCTTGCAGGCTGGATTGTCGCGCTGTTCGTTGTCGCCGAACCTATGAAGCGGCTCGGCAAATTCACTTTCACCGACGCACTTGATTCTACTTTTAATTCACCGGGTATTCAGCTTGCCGCAGGCATAAGTACTCTTATCGTCTCTATTTTTTATCTTATTCCGCAGATGGTTGGAGCCGGTGTTCTCGTTACGCCTCTTTTGGGTCTGCCTCACGCCGTTGGCGTTATTATGGTCGGCACCATTGTTATAATAATTGTCGCCACCGCCGGTATGAAGTCAACGACTTATGTTCAGTTTCTCAAAGGCGCACTTTTACTCATATTTTCAACCATTCTGGTGATCGCAGTTTGTCAGCGGGGTTTAACTACAAATCCTGACCATGGCGGGAAAAAACCTTATTATGATTATAGGAAAATTCCAGCCGCGCAGCAGAACGGAACAATCAAACCTGCCGCACCTGGATTCACATTTGCCGCTCAGCAGGCACATACTACACCGCAGGGAGAGCTTGTTGTCGATTTCGTTAAGCTTGAGGAAGCCGACAGGTTTACCTGGTGGAAAGTCGAAAGAAAAGATGAAACAATCGAGCTGGTTGAAACTGCATCTGTCACAGTTCGAGGAGATGGTTCAAGATTTGTTAATGGCATTGAGAACAGCGATGAACTGCAGGTTGGAAGTCTTTCACAAATCGCAGGCAAATCAGGCGATGTTAAAACCGGCCCGGTAGGGGCATTCAAATTCTTGTCACTTTTATCAGATAAAGATACAATTGTTACACGCTGGAAAAAAGCCGCTGTCTTCAGCGATGGCGACCACATGGTAACGCTTTTCGCGTCTACGGAAACCCCAGGCAACAAAATAATGCGGCCCGGTCTGCAATTCAAAGTTGAAGGAACGATACTGCAAAGGCTTGATTTTGTTTCCCTCATGCTCGCACTTTTCTGCGGAACTGCTGCGCTGCCGCATATCCTCATCAGATATTATACCGTTCCAAGTCCCGCATGTGCTCGCAAATCAACTATCGTAGCTATCGCAACAATCGGCTTCTTTTATATCCTCACGCTCTATATGGGTCTTGGTGCAATGGCCAACGGCGTAGTCAATCCTTTCAGCGATAATATGTCTGCGCCGCTTCTTGCCCGCTCGTTCAATACGTATCTATTCGCGATTATTTCCGCAATTGCTTTCGCCACCGTTCTCGGCACAGTCAGCGGCTTGATTATTGCCGCATCCGGCGCCGTCGCGCACGATTTGCTCGACAGATTTTATGACCTGAAACTTAATGAAAGGCAGAAAGTCATAATCGGCAAAGCCGCCGCATTCACCGTCGGTCTTATCGCGATAATTCTCGGAATCGTTTTTCAGGGTATGAACGTTTCATATCTTGTCGGCTGGGCTTTTGCTGTCGCAGCCTCTGCGAACCTTCCCGCGATTATTATGCTGCTCTTCTGGAAGAGAACCACCGCCTCAGGCATTATCGCCTCGATAACTGTCGGCATTATCGTCGCAGTCGGCCTGATTCTGCTTTCGCCCGATATGTTTGAAAGATACGGCCTTACGCGTTCGCAGGCGCCTTTCCAGTTGAATCAGCCCGGCATAATTTCAATTCCGCTCAGTTTCATTACGCTCATCATCGTTTCGCTTTTTACAAAGAAAAAGAACGTAAAGGTTGCGGCAATATAAATGTTATACTTTTGGCTGGTTTTGTTGATGATTGTCAACGCATTTTGCCTTGCGACAGTATTGTTCGCATTGCCCGGCAATTGGCTGATGATAACCGCGACGATTCTCTTCACCTTATGGCACAAGGGAACTTTCAGTATTTACATAATTATCGCCGCGGTAGTGCTTGCATTTTTAGGTGAGCTTATTGAATTTTTCGCAAGCGCCGGCGGCGCACGTGCGGCAGGAGGGAGCAAAAAATCTATGGCCGCCGCGATAATAGGGGCAATCCTCGGCGCAATAACAGGTACGATTGTTATTCCAATCCCCGTTTTCGGCACGCTCATTGGCTCTGCCCTTGGCGCCGCATCTGCCGTTTTGATTGTCGAAAAATCCTCCGGCAGGCAATTCCGCCGTTCACTCAGGACCGCCGCAGGCGCAGGATTAGGCCAGATTTTCGGCATTGGAGCAAAGTTTTTTGCTGGCGTGGTTATTTGGATAATTTTCGCTTTTGCCGCTTTTTTATAAAATCCCTTGATTATGTTATTTTTTTTTGTATTATACCACCTCATTGCCCAGGTGGCGGAATTGGCAGACGCACTAGCTTGAGGGGCTAGCGAGCTTCGGCTCATAGAGGTTCAAGTCCTCTCCTGGGCATTCACTTTGAAGAACCCCTTTTATGGACAAAAAGCCTGTTATCGGATTACTCGGCGGTATTGCTTCCGGCAAAAGCACTGTAGCCGCACAGTTTGAAGCCATGGGCGCGGCAGTTATCGATGCCGACCGCATCGCAAAAGAACTTCTCCATAATCCCCAGGTAAAGCAGCAAATCCGCAATACTTTCGGTGGTTCAGTTTTCGATTCCGCAGGCGATATCGATAAGCAAAAGCTCTCCGCCGCCGTTTTCGACAATCCCTCTTCCGTCAAGGCAATAAATAGTATTATACATCCGCGCGTAATGGAAAAGACTGAATTGCTGATTGAACAATATCAGGCAGACGCCGGTATAATAGCTGTGGTACTTGATATCCCCTTACTCATGGAAGTAGGGTGGGAAAAGCGGTGCGATAAACTCGTGTTCGTTGACTGCGACGAGAACATCAGACTCAAAAGAGCCTCAAAAAGGCAGTTTTTTAATGAAAATTTATTAAAAAAACGAGAAAAATTCCAGATTTCGCTGGACAACAAGAAGAAAATATCTCATTATATCATTAATAATAACGATGACCTTTCAGAGCTGACTAAGCAGATCAGCGAGATTTTTCCCGCTTTAATTTCTAAGAAATAAGCGTTTTTTGATTCTGTTCATTGGCGGGATTCACATTTTATTACAAGTTATGCGGATCCTAAAAAATTTCATGCCGTCATTCGCGGGTAAAGCGAAGCCGGCAAAACAGGTAACAAAACGCGCAACGCGCGAGTAATACCAAGTGGTATATGGCAAATCAATCGAACCGTCTTAGGCGGACAGGTTTCCCGGTATTGTGATTGCCAGTGAAAATTTATTTATACAAATTATTCTTATTTTTTTCTTCAACAGAAGGGCAATAATTTAGGAGCTAAAATGGCCAAAACAGCAGATAAAACAGAAGACAAAACCCCGCGAAAACGCAAATATACGAAAAGAAGCGATGCGGATAATCAGACTCAACCTGTAGAACAGGCCGCCAGGCCGGAGTCTATGCAGTCTCAGCAGCAAACTCAGCCTGCTGTCGCTCCGCCGCCGGAAACAAAGACAACTTCCGCGCCGCAGCCTCAGGCTCCGCCCGCTATGCACACTCAGCCGGCACCAGCAGCAGCTCCAGCCGCGCCCGCAGCAAATGTTCAAAACCATACTGCACCATCAGCAGCCGCAACAGCAGCAGATGACCACGAATCAACTCACGCTAAGTACGAACGCATCAAACGCGGCAATCTGCACATTACAGACCTCCAGCGTATGAGCGTAGGCGAACTCCATGATGTCTGCAAACGTGAAGGCGTCAACGAATATACAGGCATGAAAAAGCAGGAGCTGATTTTCAAAATCCTTAAAGAGCGAATACAGTCGAATGGTCTTATGTACGGCGAAGGCGTTCTCGAAGTCCTGCCCGATGGCTACGGCTTCCTCCGCAATCCCGAATACAATTACCTTTCGAGTCCCGACGATATTTACGTATCGCCGTCGCAGATTAAACGTTTCGGTCTTCGCACCGGTGCGGTAGTCAGCGGCCAGATTCGTCCCCCGAAAGAATCGGAAAAATATTTCGCGCTGCTCCGTGTAGAAGCGATCAACTTCGAAGAGCCCGACAAACTCGTTGAGAAGGTAAACTTCAGCGACCTTACTCCGCTCCATCCCGAAGAAAGAATCATTCTCGAGACAGCGACAAACGAACTTAATATGCGTATCATCGACCTCGTTACTCCCGTCGGCAAAGGCCAGCGCGGCCTTATCGTCGCTCCGCCGAGAACAGGTAAAACGGTTCTTCTCCAGAAAATCGCAAACTCTATCAGCACAAACTATCCCGAAGTTAAACTGATTGTTCTGCTGATTGACGAGCGTCCTGAAGAAGTTACAGAAATGGAACGCAAAGTCGCCCGTGACGTTGAAGTCATTAGCTCGACATTCGACGAACCGGCATCAAGACATTGCCAGGTTGCCGAAATGGTTATCGAAAAAGCAAAACGTATGGTCGAGTACGGCAACGACGTTGTTATTCTTCTCGACTCGATTACGAGACTTGCTCGTGCATATAATACTGAAGTTCCGCACTCAGGCAAAATCCTCACCGGCGGTGTTGACGCTAACGCGATGCAGATGCCGAAGAAATTTTTCGGTGCCGCACGTAACATCGAAGAGGGTGGTTCGCTTTCAATTTTCGCAACAGCGTTGATTGACACTGGGTCGAAAATGGACGAAGTTATTTTCGAAGAGTTCAAAGCAACAGGCAACATGGAATTGCATCTTGACCGCAGACTTGTCGAACGCAGAATATATCCTGCTATTGACATCAGCAAATCCGGCACAAGGCGTGAAGAGTTGCTTCTGGTAGGCAAAGAGCTTGAGCTTGTTTACAGATTAAGAAGGGTTTTGAGCGAATTGAATCCGGTTGAAGCAGTGGAACTGCTCAAGAGCAGACTCGCAAAATGCAGAACTAATGCAGAGTTCCTTATGACGATGAAGCTCGATTGATAAATCGAGCTATTAACCATTGGACCTGTGCCAATGGTTATGCCCGCATAGCGGGCATGTTCCGCATTGTGCTTTATCGGATACAGGTTTGTCGATTGTTGCGTCAATTATCCTTATGCTTTTGCACGTAGTCTATTTTTGCATTTATCTCGTTTACTGTAAAGCAATATCGTTTATGGTATCCATGTGCCCAGATTCTTCCTTTTCTGCCATATTTCCACAATGCGCGTGTTGTCATGCTCTTATATCTGCCTATTATTTTATCGATTGATTGTTGATGCGGTTTTGCTAATAGATGGACGTGATTTGAGGTTATCGACATCTTTATGATTGTATGACCGATTTTTTCTGCCTCGGCCGATATTATTTCTTCTGCGATTATTTTTTCTTGTAGATTTAATTTCACAGTTGGATATTTTTGTTGTTCTTTGCTTATTTGAAGCAGCTCATTATTTCCTTTTAATGTTTGTCCTTGACTATTAACATATCCTCTTTCATCCCCCGGCAGCCATGTGCCGTAAGTATTCCACGTTGCCATATATGCCAAAATTTCAGACATATCTAAAATGAAATTATAACAAACAAGAGTTTTATATTTCTTCTCAGACCTGCTTATTGCAAAATGATTTACTTTTAACTTCCTTTAGCTTAATCAAATATTCTATTTTACTGATGATCCACTTTGCTGAAAAGAAACTTAACATAATAGCTGCAATTACTGAAATTATATAAAGATGAAGAACAATAATATGTTCTTTAATGTGATTTTAATTTCTAAACGGATATTGGATTTATTCTCATCATCCATAAATTTCCTCATGACTTAACAAGACTATTATATCCTTTTTCCTTCTTGTTTCAATATTTTTCTGCCTCCGTAGTCTGGGCGAAGAAATCCGCCTTTAAAGTAATTGGTGTATTTTCGTATGTATCAGCGGTTCACTTTATCTCGCTTTTTTATTACTTTTCTCCGCTTTTTTTACACTTTTTAGAGGCATTTTCGCTCGATTTATCGAAGTATTTTGGGTAAAAAAAATTGCACAATTGCGCATAAATCGCAAATTCCGCGCAAGTAGATAATTGCGCCGTTTTTGCAAAAATCGTAGTTAAAAACTTGCAGGAATTTGATGAAGTTCCCCTTGGTGACGCATATCAGCGACGCAGCAAAACATAGTCAGGCCTAACCGAAAAACAATATACGAAACGAGCATCTCCGCCGTAACCGTCTAAAGTCAAGCCGGCAGCATGATGATGAATTTGGTTCCTTGTTTTGGCTTGGATTCTACTTCGATTGTGCCCGCATGCGACTCGACTATCTCTTTACAGAACAACAGTCCCAGCCCTGACCCTGCTCTCGCGGCGGGGGACTGAGGTGTTTTCGTCGAGAAGAACGGCTCGAAAATCTTTTCCATATTTTCCGCTGTGATTCCTGAGCCGGTATCGGCAATTTCTATCGTTACTGAATCCTGCTCTTTATGGGCGTTAATAATAAGCGAACCTCCGCCGGGAATCATTGCTTCTCGTGCGTTAATAATGAAGTTCATTAATACCTGCTGCATCTGCACGGGAACGACGGAGATATCAAGTTCTTCAGGAACATTCATCTTTAACTTGATGCAGTCTTTTTCAAAGTCTCTGCCTATACACGAAAACACTGTATCGATTAGTTGTTTAAGCCTGCACGCGCGTTTCTCAGCCGACTCGCCGTTAACGATAGAAAGTATGCTTTCGAGTATTTCCGATGCCCGACCGCTGTTGAAAACAGTTTTCTTTAATGCCTTTTCAGTGAGTTCTTTATCATTCGGATTTTGAAGCGCAACGTTTGCGTAATTGCCAAGCGGCATAAGAATATTATTTATTTCGTGCGCAACCATTGCTGTGAGTGTGCCGATATTTGCAAGTGCCTGCAGCCGCGACAAACGCGCTTCAAGTTCTTTCTTTTCCTTGAGCTGAACATCTATTTCCTTATTGAGTGACCGGCGTTTTTCAATTAATTGCGGCATTATGTTTCCTGTTTGAACTACTTCTTTACGCTGTTTAAACGTAAAAAAAGACTTTTAAAATTCCTGAAATACGTTAAAATTATACCAATAGCTTTTATCGACAAACAGGAAGTGTTTTCTTAAAATTATGGACACAAAAGTCGTACTTGACGAATTGATGGAACTGCTTGAGAAAAATGGTGTTAAGATACGTAAAGATTCCTTGGGCGGCGGGGGGTCTGGACTGTGTAAACTTAAGGAAGGCTACTTCTTTTTTTGGGATATAGATTCCAATTCTTACGAAAATGCGTTAAACTGCGCAAGAGCGGTTAAAGAAATAGTTGATATTGAAACAATTTACCTCCGGCCGGAGGTAAGAGAATTTATCGAAAATCATTAACTGCCGTGAAGGCAAAATATAGTCTTTGGCGATAATGGAGTAAACGAAAGATGAACAAAACTATGGCTAAGAAAATCATGAATGACGAAGACCTTAAGACAGCGAACATTCTCGTTGTTGACGATAACGAACAGAATCTCGAACTTATTCAGGCTTATCTTGAAGACCTGAAATGCAACTCCATACCAGCCAGAGACGGCATAAGTGCGATTGAGCTTATTAAGGAATCGAAACCTGATTTGGTACTGCTGGATGTTATGATGCCGCGTATGAGCGGCTTTGAGGTTTGCAGGAGATTAAAAAGCAATCCAGAGACCGCCGATTTGCCGGTCATAATGGTTACAGCATTGAATGAAATGGGCGACATCGAAAGGGCGATTGAGTCGGGAACAGACGATTTTCTAAGCAAGCCTGTAAACAAACTCGAGCTTTTGACCCGCGTCAAAACTATGCTGAAACTGAAACATTTGTCCGATAAACTCGAACGGACTTTGGCATATCTCAGCGAATTGGAAAAACACGCCAGCTAAACAAATTCACATTAAAAACTATTCACATCTTTAATTATCACAATTAGATATAAAAGACGGTACATTCGGTATAATGCCAACCTGAAAAACTGCGATTTTACCCTGAAAACCGAATTTTAGAGATTAAGCGATTAAGGCAAGCTGCATGGGCGTCGATATCCTTATTATTACTTTTCAACAGGAAGGGTACGAACATAGTATGTCTAAATTGCTTGAAATTCTCGGCAGGGCGATCGCTGTCAATACAGCAGGTCTGCTTTGGCAATGGATAGATACCGTAAATAAAACGGATGCAAACAGCGAAGGGATCGACGAGATTCTCGATTTGACTTCGGTTGGAAGTTTCGATATCGCTGAAGATAGAACAGAGAAATATCTGCTCGAAAGACCAGATTGCGTCATAGGGAGAATGTGCGCAGCGGCCCTGTGTCTTGAAAAATCAGACCTGAAAGGGGCCTTGGGAAATCTGCAAACTATTTACCGCAAACAGCCTACTAATACGATTGCGCTTTATGCTATGGGACATTGCTATGAAAGGCTCGACAAGGAAGCTGAAGCGATTGAATTTTATCAGGATTGTTTGAAATTCAAAAATTATCTCGAGTTTCCAAGACAGAGACTTGCGGCAATTTATTATAAAAACGGCCAGATCGAAAGGGTGATTCAGGAATACAGAAAACAGCTTCACGAATATCCTGATGATATTGAAACCTTTGTTCTGCTCGGTTATTTGTATCTCGAAACCGGAGATTATGAAGCGGCCTCTGAGGCGTTCAGCAATGCTATTCTTGTGCATCCGGACAATTTCAATACGCCATCGGCTGAAGAAGATAAGATAAAAGAAATAATTGATGAGCAGGGACCCTGCCAGGCAATTGATTATCTCAATGAATTGATTGAGAAACAGCCATCGGCTGCCGATTTATATGTGCAGCTTGCGGAGATTTATATTCAGGCCGATGAATTTGCGCAAGCAGTTGTCTGCTATGAAAAGGCTATAAAAATCGAGCCGAATTTCCTTGCTGCGTACATCAAACTCGGCACCCTGCACATGACAAATTCGAATATGTCGCTTGCCGCTGGACTATTTAATAGAGCCGGTGCGATTAATGATGAAATCGTGGATGCTTATATCGGGCTTGCAAAATCACAGAAAAAACGGGGTGAAGACAAGGAATCATGGTCAACGCTTCAGCTTGCGGCAACAATCACTCAAAACAGCAGCATTTTGCTCAATGAGACCGCCCGTCTGAGATTTTTAGCAATTTACGGAAGCGACCTCGAAAAAAGCGAATCAGACAGGAAAGTTCTTGAAACGCTGGCAAACGAACACGCCCAAAACCCCGGAAATCTGTCTGTCGGATATGCCTTGGGCACCATTTTGATGAAGTATGGCAAATATGAACAGGCTGCCGAAAAGTTTTCAGAAATCGTGCGAAAAAATGAAACAAACTACAGGGCCCTTTCAAAACTTATTCTTTGTCACACCGAACTTGGCGAACAAAAAAGGGCACTGATGTATCTTAACGCCGCAAACAATGCCGGCAGCGAACTTGTTCGTCTGCATTATAAAACTGCGCTGCTGTATTGCAACAGGTCGGCATTTATAAACGCAATCAATATCACCAAGCAGGAACACGAAGAATTAGAGACCGATGCGACTATGACAACGTTGAACGAAACACTCCAGAATATGGGGCTTGTTGACCGTGCATATTCGTGCTGGAATCTGATAAGCGAAATGGTGAATATAGCCTCACACAAGCAATTATAACGCATTTACAGGCATTTTAAGCCAAGTAGCTGAATGAAACATAACATACATTATGGGACGTTAAAAATTTCCTGTAAAATCACTTAGGCCGACGATTTTATAGATTATTTGTGCATTCGAGTTGGCAGAATTTTATTCGTGGGTGCTTATCTTGCGAGGAGATTTCAACGGGTTACGTTTAGTATGGCTGTTTATATCTAATATTTTTCTTTCAACCGGAACAATCTCCATGGTTTCCTGTTGAACAGTTTCCGGCTGATTAGTTGCTGGTTGATTAATATCTGATTGGTTGGTCGCCGGCTGGTTGACTTCCTGCTGAACTATCATTAGTCGATTGACGTTTGTATCAGCAATTATTTCATTGCGAAATTTTAACTCTTCAGTCTGTTCATTTATATCCAACACTTTATCGCTTTCAGGCTGAATAGTTTTGGCCGGTATTGGTTGGTTCGAATCCTGTTTTATAGGTGTCTTTTTCTCAACCGGTTTGGCAACCATGGGTAAATATTTTATTTTCTGAGCGGCTTTTGTGATATTCAGTTCTGTGCATTGAAGCGAAAATGAGGAAATGTAGCTGCAAGTACTGACTAAAGTTTGACCTTCGTTGGCGGGAATAAATTTGGATGCAATTGAATTAGATTTTAATGGAGTATTCGCAAGGGCGAAGAGCATAATATTTGCTAATATATAGCCGCCTAAAAATCCTAAAACAACGCCGCCGAAATTATCTACCCAGCGGGGAAATGACACGCAATACGTATTAGTCAGATAAAATTTGCTGAGTAATTGTGATATGGTCAGGTACAGGGCGGTTATGATAATCATAGTTAAAGAATTGGCCCAGGGGCCGAGCTGAACCATTATCCCCCCCGCCGATTTCAGGGCTAAAATTGTCGGTGTCAGCATCAGTCCAAGGTAAGCGGCAATCATTACATTAAACAGAAAGGCCCATGCAGGATATAACCTTTTGTGATATCCCCAAAGTCCAAATATAACAGCTATAATTATTGAAATTAGTGCTGACATAATTATCCGCTCGTAACTCTCTTTGCTTCGTCAATCGACGTAATACCCGTTATAACGTGCTTCATCGCCTGCCTGTGAAGATTAGTTTTCATCTGCTCGTCATCGCTTTCATTGCTTATGACAGCAATATTTCCAGTCGAAATCCTGTTTTTCGCAACGTTATCGATGGGCATAATATCATACACCCCGATTCTTCCTTTATAACCAGTGTCATTGCATTTGCCGCACCCTGCCGGTTCGTAAATTTTCGTTACATCGATACGTTTCTTTTCAAAGGCTTTTATTTGTGCTTCACTGAGCCTTGCTTGTCTTTTGCAATTATTGCAGAGTCTTCTAATAAGTCTTTGTGAGATTAACAAGTCAAGACCCGAAGCCATAAGCAGAGGACTAATACCAAGGTCTAAAAGGCGAACAAGCGAAGCGTTATTGCTGCTGCTGTGAAGAGTCGCTAAAACAAGATGGCCGGTTTGAGCCGCCTTTAGAGCTATCGAAGCGGTTTCGTCATCGCGAATTTCACCAACACATATTACATCAGGATCCTGCCGTAAAATGCTTCGTAGTGCTTTTGCGAAAGTAATATCCGCCTTCGGATTGACTTCTATCTGCCCTGCTCCGGCAAGTACGTATTCGACAGGGTCCTCGATGGTAATAACATTTCTTTGATAAAAATCTATCTCACGCAGCATTGCGTAAAGTGTCGTGCTTTTGCCGCTGCCTGTGGGGCCGCAAATGACAATCATACCAGATTCTTTTGCCATGACATTTCTAACAGCCTGGCAGGCACGCTCATCCATACCGATTTCCGGCAATGTCTGAGGCGCTAGTTTTTGATTTAACACTCTTATTGAGAGTTTTTCGCCATGCAGCACACCTGCGCTTGCGACACGAAAAGATACAGTACCATCTGGAACTTTCGCGACAAACGCCCCATCCTGAGGCCGTCGTTTTTCAGCTATATCCATTCCGGAAATCGCCTTTATACTGTTAACGACTGCTCCATAAATATCGGGGTTTAATTTTTTATAAGGCCTTAAATTTCCATCAACCCTGAATCTTACATCATAGTTAAAGCCGTCTGTTGGATTGATGAGTATATCGCTTGCAAGCAAATCGACTGCGTCGCCGATAAGACGCTCTGCAGAGGCGACTGTTTGTTTTGTGTCATCATTGTTGGATTGACCGCCGTAAATTTCGTTAATATTTCTGCCGGAAGGATCGAGAAGAATGATTGATGAGCCCCCTCTTGAGCCCGTGATTTTTGTGTATTTTATCGATTTAACAGCATTTCCCAACGAAGAAACAACTGCCTCAATAAGCGGACTGCCTGTATTCTGAATTTTTTTAAAAACTTCAAATGCAAGTGCTAAAAAAAGTACAAAAGGCGCAGCCACAAGCATTAATAAATTTATCCATGCTTTGTAACGATTGTCTATAAGCGGGCTGAACTCAAAACGCTGGACGAGATACATACAAATATAAAACCAGACTATCAGAGACCCCACTTTGAATGGGCTAAATAACAATTCATTAGCCGCTGATAAATTCATTTTGCTTACTCCCCTGCAAAGCAATGGGCATATCTTAATAAAAAAGATATAGTAGTGCAATAAAAAAGTCATATAACTGGCTTTTTAATTGACAGTTAAGTCATTTAATTTATAATAAATTATAGTCGTTTATGAAATTTAATGGTCTTATTTATCTATTTTATTACACACTTCAATAAGGTGAGTAATATTCTTCGGAGAAGCGCAGATGAGAAGAAACTTTTTGCTGTCTTTCAGCTTTTGTTTATTGTTAACTTCGGTAACTTCTTTTACACTTCAAGCACAGACAGATACGTCCGATTCCAACAATTTGAGCGATAATTGGAATGATTTTTTACATTATACCGTTTTAGGAAGGTACGACCTTGCCGCCGGTTACGCTCAAAAGGTAATCGACAGTAATCCCGACCCGCTGAAATTATTCAAATTAAGCGAAGATAATCCTCGTGGCTACGCAATTCTGGTTAAAGTCCACGCAAGCAATCCTGAACTTGCGCCTCTTGCCGCAAAAATTCTTGATATTATCGAACAGGGCAGATACCAGCGTCGAACCGCGGCCGATATCATAACTGACGAAATCAAGAGACTAAGCAGCACAGTTCGCGGCAAATACACAGCAATTGAACGGCTCCGCAACTCAGGCGAATACGCTATACCATATATGCTTGATGCAATGGCAGATGAAAACAGGAAAGAAGAATTTCCAAACATAGCTACCGCCCTGCCGGAAATCGGCCGTTCTGCCGTAAGGCCTTTGACCGCATCACTTGAAATGGAGAATCTTGCAGTAAAGGCTGAGGTCATCAGAGCGCTTGGCAAAATCGGCTATTCTGAATCGCTCGGTTATCTTAAATACATCGTCGAAAATGACAAATCTGAACAGCTTCGTGAGCTTGCAATAGAATCGATAAGACAAATCGACGCATCGAACGCCGACAAAAAAGCAGCCGAGATGTTCTTCCGTACCGCTGAAAATTATTATTACAAAACTGATTCGCTAATGCCCGTTACAGAAGGCAATACAGCAAATATATGGTTCTGGAACGAAGAAAGCAGCAGCCTAACACGTGAAGCTGTAGATAAAGTTTATTTTCCGGAATTGATGTCAATGCGGACCAGTGAATGGGCGCTGCGTGCCGATAAAGATTTCGGCCAGGCAATTTCGTTATGGATTGCCTCATTTTTCAGAATTGATGCGACACATATTGCCTATCCTGAATACTTCGGACACGGGCATGCCGATGCGATGACGTATGCTGTAACTTCAGGCCCTGAATATCTGCACGAAGCACTTGAGCGGGCGATCAAAGACAACGACAAAGCGGTAGCATTGGGAACAGTCGAAGCACTGGCACGCAATGCCGGCGAAAAGTCGCTGATGTTCAGATATAAAACTTCACAGCCGCTTATCGATGCTTTATCATTTAATGATAGAGAAGTGAAATATACCGCTGCTATAGCGATTGCCTTGGCAGAACCATCTGAAACATTTCCTCAAAGTGAATATGTTATAAATAACCTTGCTTCTGCGATTACTGCAAAACCGGAAGAAAACTGGCCTGCCGAAAAAGCTGACAATTATGCGATTCGTGCTGCACAGGCGATGCTGAAACTCGGAGAAACACGGAACAAATCAGTCGATATTTCCAACGCACTTGATGCTCTGGTGAAAACAACTGCTGACAGCCGTGATGAAATGAAAATTATTGCCTGTCAGATTCTTGCGTATATTTCAAGCCCGGATGCACAAAGAGCGATTGCCGAATTAGCTTTAAATGAAAGCTATTCAGTCGAAATAAGAATCGCTGGTTTCGAATCGCTTGCAACTTCTGCGAAAGTAAATGCCAATCAGCTTCTGGATAATCAGATTGACCGGATTTACAAAATTGTTGAGTCTCGCCAGGTAGATG
>MHXZ01000085.1 GCA_001825665.1 Planctomycetes bacterium GWF2_41_51
AAAAAATTCAACCCTTAAGGGTTGATAGTATGAATATTATGACCAGATTAAGAGCTTATAAAAAAATGTGCGAAAGATTCTTGACAGTACCCAAAAAAAAGTGTGAGAAAAGTGCGATAAAAGCGAAATAAAATATGTGAAAAGTATTAAAAAAGACAAAAAAAGTAAGTAAAAAGGGAGCCTCCTTTAATTTTCCTGACAAACTGTCTTTTTCCTTACCTCTTTGTCTCCTTGCTTCTTTACTTCTTTTATGCTATAAATCTGTGACTTAAAATTATGGAGTAAAAAGAATGAAACGAAAAAAAATAACTGTAGCCGGAGCGGGCAATGTCGGAGCAACAACAGCTTTTATCGCCGCACAACGGCAGTTTGGCAATATCGTGCTTATCGATATAGTTAAAGGTCTTGCGGAGGGCAAGGCACTTGATATGGCACAGGCTTCGAGTCTGTGCGGATACGACAGCAAAATTACAGGAACAACTGACTGGGCACTGACGGCTGACAGCGATGTCGTTCTCGTAACCAGCGGTATGCCAAGAAAGCCGGGAATGAGCAGAGATGATTTGCTCGCGAAAAATACCGAGATAGTTAAAAGCGTTACAGAGCAGATTGTAAAATATTCTCGGAACAGTTTTATAATAGTCGTATGTAACCCGCTCGATGCGATGGTTAATGCCGCAGCGATGATAAGCGGTTTTGAAAAGAATAAAGTTATGGGAATGGCGGGGGCGCTTGATACGGCGAGATTCACATACTTTGTTTCTGAAAAACTTGGTGTAAGCGTCAATGACATCAAATGCGTTCTGATGGGCGGACACGGGGACGATATGGTTCCGCTGGCAAGATTTACTACAGTTTCAGGCATACCTGTTACAGAATTAATCGATGAAAAATCAATCGCCGAAATGGTGCAAAGAGCACGAATGGGCGGTATTGAAATTGTGAACCTGATGGGAACAAGCGCGTTTTATGCTCCTGCGGCGGGAGCGGTAACAATGGCAGAGTCTATTCTGCTCGACAAAAAAATGGTCATGCCTTGCTGCGCTTATTGCGACAAAGAATATAATGTCGGCGGCTGTTATGTCGGCGTTCCGGTTATACTCGGAGCGGACGGCGTTGAAAAAGTTATAGAACTTGACCTTAATGAAAAAGAAAAACAGGAACTTGCGGTCTCGGTAAGCCATGTGAAAGAGTTGGTGGACAAAATCAAACCGATGGTTTGAGTTGAATTTAGAATTTAATATTTTGATGAATAAAAAAGTAAATATCAGCTTAAATAGATAATCCGGAATGTTTTTGGAGAGGGAAACTTATGGATTATAAGCCCTTGTTTGGGACAAACGGGCAAATTGTATGGCTTGGAAATAAATTGTCCAAGTTAAATGAATTGGCTAAAGCAACTAAATGTCAAGACCCTGATTGTCAGGTGTTGGCTTATCATATAAGTGAACTTGAAGCGATTTTTGCTAAATTTTTAGCGGAGTATGTACCTGCCCTGGCTAATAAAGAAATGAATGCAGAGGAACTTAAAGATTTTTTAATTGAAATAGGAATTGAATTAAACGAAGTTCTTTATCATATGAACGAGGCTCCATTTTTGAATACATATTTGTATTATGAAGATCGTGAGCAGTAAGACAAAGATAAACAACAATCATTGTAATTCATCATTTAAAAAATAGGCATTTTGAGGCTATTATTCTGTTTTTGTATTATTCTTGACAAAATAAGTATTTAATGCTATATTTTAATATTCTATGCTTTGTTCAAGGACGAACACGCCTATTTTTTTGATTCCACTAATTTATTGATTATTAAGGCAGGAAGATGAAAAACTTAATTTGTTGCTGGGCTTTGGTGCTTCTTATGGCTTTTTCAAATGCCTTTGGCGTCTCAACATGGCTGGGACAAAAAACCCTGCCTGATGACGGTGCTGCCGGCGATCTTTTTGGGAGCAGTGTTTCGATTAACGGCCAATTTGCTGCCATTGGAGCAGAGCAGGATGATAGTGCCAAAGGTTCTGTTTATATTTTCAAGCGAGTTGCCGGAACCTGGGTTAAGACTCAAAAACTTACAGCTTCGGACGGCACAACGAACAATTTCTTCGGGCGCTGCGTTTGCATCAGCGGTAATTATTTGATTATCGGGGCAGATGGTGTTGAGAGCTACAAAGGTGCAGCGTATATATATTATTACGATGGGACAAGCTGGAGTTTACAGGAAAAGATTGTGGCTACTGATAGAACTTCAAGCGATGATTTCGGATGCTCTGTTTCTATGAGCGGAAATTTTGCAATAGTAGGGGCCAGCGGCGATGACAGCTCAAGAGGTTCAGCTTATATCTTCCAACGAGATGGATCGGACTGGCAATTTATACAGAAAATATCTGAGACGAATGGGACAGGTTCCGATTTCTTCAGCTGTTCAGTCGGCATCAGCGGCAATCTTGCGATTGTCGGTGTCTATGGCGATGATGATAAAACAACTAACGCCGGTTCGGCTATTGTATATGGTTTTAACGGAACAAGCTGGATACAGGGAACAAAATTAATGGCATCTGACGGCGCATCCGGCGATAATTTCGGATGCAGTGTCGCTATCAACGGACTATATGCAATTATAGGCTCATATTATGATGACGATCCGCAATCAAACTCCGGTTCCGCTTATATATTCAAATATAACAGCAGTAGTTATATATGGTCTCAGATGAAGTTAACACCGACAGGAGTTGACGGCGGCGATTTGTTCGGCAGTTCAGTCTGCATCAACGGCAATAATGCAATTATAGGCTCTAAAGGCGATGGTAACGGGTCAAGCTATATATTCAGTCTGAACGGCTCAACGTGGTCACAGGTTCAAAAGTTAATTGCATCAGATGGCGCCCTGTCCGATGCCTTTGGTAATAGTGTCGCTATCGATGGTTTGTACTCTATTAGCGGGGCATATAATGACGACGATTTCGGGATCAGTTCCGGTTCAGCTTATGTTTTCGAATATGTAACGTTAGGCTCAATAAATTTATTGGCTCCTAACGGCGGGGAAAATCTTATTGCGCGTTCGGACTATGATATCAGTTGGGGTACTACCGGCACGATTGACTACGTGAACATTTCATATTCAACCAATAACGGCAGCAACTGGACAGAGATCGATACAGTACCCAATAATGGCGCATACACTTGGATGGTTGCGGATGTGAATTCAAATAACTGCCGTCTGCGGGTCAGTGATGCGGGTTTGACGAATGTAAACGATGTAAGCGATAATCAATTCAGGATTTATCAATGCAGATTGTATTATGATTTAAACGATGATTGTTTAGTGGATTTTAAAGATTTTGCAGAGCTGACTTCAGAGTGGCTGATGTGCGGCGACCCGGCGAACCCGGATTGTCTGCCTTGAGTGGATTAAGCTGGTTTTACGATTTTTCTTGACCGATACGTTAAAACTGTTAAATTAAAACCCCTAAATCATTAAATTCTGCGGATGTGGCGGAATTGGCAGACGCGCAGGTTTCAGGTACCTGTGGGCTAACGCTCTTGAAGGTTCGACTCCTTTCATCCGCATTTCCTTTTATTATCAAACACTTACAGCAATTTCTCTTCTCTAATTTTTCCCATTGAAATAACCTTACTGTGAAAATTACTGTGAAAAAATTGTGTGGGTTTTAATCCCGCAATTGAATTTGCTCGATTCGAAACAGACATTTTGCTCTGCTTTTTAGGCTTGGCTTTGCCATATCGAAATAAGAATTAAAGGATTTAACGAAAGAAGCAGATGAGATTGCAGCAATGACCGTAGCATCAATTAAAACATTGAAAAAGAATATTTTTATTTTTCCTTGTTATTACAAAAAAAGGTATTATCTTGTAATAAGCATTTTTCTTATTACAAGTTCAATAATAAGGTTTTTTTACGATGAAACGGTCAAGGACAGGACAATACGTTACAATATCTACAGTTGGCGAAAAAGTTAAGGCGTTTATTCCTGATGCGATGCCGCCCAGTCCGCCTCTTGAGATTTCGCCTAATCTTCAGGAGTCTATTGACAGGGCATTATTGGCTCTTGGCAGACTGGATAGTATTTCGATACTTTTGCCGGATACCTCATTATTTCTTTATATGTATATCCGCAAGGAAGCGGTTCTGTCGTCACAGATAGAAGGTACGCAGTCATCGCTTTCGGATTTATTGTTGTTTGAAATGGATGCAGCTCCGGGTGTGCCGCTTGACGATGTGCAGGAAGTGTCGAATTATGTTGCGGCTATTAATCACGGTCTAAAGCGGATAAGAGAAGGATTTCCAATTTCAGTGCGGTTAATCAAAGAGATTCACAATGTTCTTCTTTCCAAAGGCAGAGGCAGCAATAAAGAACCGGGGCAGTTCAGAAAGAGCCAAAACTGGCTTGGCGGTACAAGGCCGGGTAATGCCGTATTTGTTCCTCCACCGCCGGGTGAAGTGAATCAGTGCATGAGCGATTTGGAAAAATTTATTCACAATAAACCACAAAAAATATCCACTCTGATAAAATCTGCTCTTCTGCACGTTCAATTTGAATCCATACATCCTTTTCTTGACGGCAATGGCAGAGTTGGCAGATTGCTTATAACATTACTACTTTGTGCTGAAGGCATACTCAAAGAGCCGATGCTTTATCCGAGTTTGTATTTTAAAACGAATCGAGAGCAATACTATACTCTTCTTCAGACAGTCCGGACGCAAGGCGATTGGGAGCGATGGATAGAATTTTTTGCCAATGCTGTAAGAGAGACTGCTGAATCGGCGGTCAAAACCGCCAATCAGTTGCGGGAAGTTGCTGAAAAAGACCGCAAAGAAATCCAATCTATTGGCAGAGCGGCTGGTTCTGCGTTGAGGGTTCATCAGGCTCTATTACAAAAGCCTGTTATTTCGATACCAATAGCCTGTAAGCTAAGCGGATTATGGACTACGAGCGTAACAATGGTAATGAAACAATTTGAAAAACTTGGAATCGTTAAGGAGATTACAGGCGGACGAAGAAACCGGCTTTATAGTTATATAAATTATATGAAAATTCTTAACAAAGGTATGGAACAGTAAGTCTTTCATTTGCATTACCCTCTATTTTCAAACACTTACAGCAAGTTTGCTTCTCAATTTTTTCATCTAAAAATAGCTCCATTGAGTGAAAAAAATCCAGCTTGATTTGTGAAATATTTCTGCTACACGTGTGTGCCATAAATCAATATTTAGAAGAAAAGAGTATTTATGGCTTCGATGAAATGGCATAACGATGTAAAAAGATGGCGAGTATTTTGGTATATGACTCTGCCAGATGGAACTATCAACAAAGGCTCAAAGGCTTTCAAAAAGAAAGATGAAGCTGAGCAATTCAAGGAGAAATGTGAGCAAGAAGCAGAAACGTTCAAGACGCAGACTTGGATGAGTTCAAAATTGCCCTTGGAAGAAATGGTAAAAGAATGGCGAGAGTACATCAAACGCCATACAGAGTTCACTCAGTTTGGCTATAATATCTGTATGGATAAATTCCTTGAGGCTCTTCCGAAGAATATCGCTTTGATTACTGATATCAAAAATGCTCATATCAATTCGTTCCTGAACTCATTGAGGGAAAAAGGTGATAAGAACGCAACGATAAACCGTTATATGACTATCATTAAGTCGCTCTTCAAGTTTGCCAATCAGTATTATCAAGTTCCTGATGTATCGTTGGGTATCAAGAAACTCAAAGAAGACCCGTATATGGTGGACTTCTTAAGAGAAGACCAGTATCAAGAAGTTTTGAAAACTTGTGATACGAGGATTAAGCCTTGGATTATGTTCCTTGCTAACACAGGTCTGAGGACTTCTGAGTTCTGTAATCTCAAGTGGTGTAATTATGACAGAATTGCTAAATGTATTACGATAGTAGGGAAGGGCAGAAAGAAAAGGACTGTTCCTTTGAACCAGACTTGTTTGGAAGTATTGAATGAGATTGAGAAAGTGAATCGGAGGCACGCACCTGATGATTATGTATTTATGTCATTGAGGGGCAGGCATGGGATTACGAGGAATATGGTTCATTCGCATGTATCAAAAGCGTTTAAGAAGGTAGGTGTTAATGGGGGTGGCTGTCCCTGTATCTTTGAGAGACTATTTATTTTAATTTGATTAACATCATTTCCAATATTATTTTGCGTCATAGTGAACGTATTCCTTTCAACAGCAGAGGCAAGAAAAATGACCCGGCTGGGAGCTGTCTGAAAGTGGTGTGGTGTGATACCGCCATATGCAAAAAAAGTCAAGCTTCTGGAAAAAGTATAAGGTTTGTTTTCTAATTATCCTTATATTTTTTTTGCGAAAGTGGCGTTTGTGGCTCACCAGAGCAGTTTTGGCAAAATGCCAACCTTATATTTCCAAAATTTAGGTATGTTTATTTTTTAGGCGTGCAAAACGGCTCCATGCTGGTCAAAAACAATAGCAATTTTGCTCCCAGAGAGGCTAAACATATAGCAATAATGTTTGTGGAAAAGTAAAAACCGAACTGGTGCTATAAAAAACGAAGATACGGAAAAATAGGGCAGCTTTATTGTATTAGAATATTTTCAGAAATATTTTAGTATTAAAATCTATTCCGTATAAATCAAAGGTGTAGTGCATCGATGAATGTCTGTCTTCTATAAAAAATCTGGCCGAAAAAGTTTTAACTATTTATTTTAAAAAGTGAAGTGCGAGCGGGGAATCTTCTGAAAACATATAATGGGGAATTGGTATCGGCTGGGAGGAGATTTTTTTCTGAGGTAGACCGCCCCATACCCCACCAAGTTCTGAAAAAAAACGCATAATTCGGGATACCTTAAAAGTCGTGTGTACCAACTGAGAATTTTTTGAGGGAAAAATTCTTAGTTTTTAACTTTAAGGAGTAATTATGTTAATCGTGGAGATTTGAGCGACCTATTTGTACAAAAGCTTTCTGTACTATCCTTGAAGAAACACGATATCCAAGCTCCTATACGATAGGGTTCAGCGATAATAATTGACTTATTATACAAATATTGTATAATCATCTATATGTAACTTACATATGGCTTATTATTAGAAAGGCAGCTAAATATGTTTGAAGGTAGCAAACTTGCAAAAAAATATAAAATAAAAAAATGCGAATGCCCAAGTGGAAAAATGATACGTTTCGTTGAGCCATGCTTATTGTTCTTCTTGTCTCAGGGAAGTTCCTATGGATATGAGTTAATGGAAAAATTGAATAATTTCGGATTTCCTAAAGTCAATCCGGACCCCGCAATGGTTTACAGGACACTCCGTTATCTTGAGAAAGAGAAATTTGTTACATCTAACTGGGACACCAATGGAAGCGGACCTGCTAAAAGAAATTATGATTTGACAGAAAAAGGAATAGGGTTACTTCATGTTTGGGCAGAAAGCATTAAAATGCGAAAACAGGTTTTAGAGAAATTCATAAAACAATACAAAAAACATTTCAAAAACAATAAGAACATTCTTTTAGAATCAAGTACATAAGTTTAAAAAGAAAGGTAATGTATGAAGATAGGAATAATAATTTCGAGCAATGATGGCGAAACGTGCTGGAACGCATTGCGATATGCGAACTTCTGCATCGGACAAAAAGATGATGTTAAAGTTTTTTTTATGGGCAAAGGAGTTGAATATCAGAAAATCAGCACAGACAAATTCAACACAATCGAGCAAGCTGATAAAGTCCTGAAAGGCGGAGGAAAAATATTTGCCTGCGGAACATGCATCAAAGCCCGCCAGCAGGAAAGTTCCGAGATGTGTCCAATTTCCACACTGAAGGATATGTATGAGATTGTCAAAGAAAGCGAAAAACTAGTAACTTTTTAAAATGTTTAGGCAACGACAATGCAGTTAGTTTGAATGGAAAACAATGAATAACAACCGAGTTGTAAGTAAAGGCTGGAAGATAGCATTGGTTTTGCTGATTGCATTAGTCGTTTACAAATTCATGTTCTCTCCTTTATCTGTTGAGTCCAATACCGTAAAGATGGGCCCAATTGTTTCAGAAGTTATGGGAACAGGTACGTTTGAAGCGAGGGTACAGGCAACCATTAGTGCGAAAATATCTGGACAGCTTTCTGACGTATTGGCCGACCAAGGTAATCGTGTCGCAAAAAGTCAGCTTTTGGCAACATTAGACGATGGAGACCTTCTTCAGCAGGTAGAAATGGCAAAGGCTGAATTGGAAGCAGTTAGAGCCAGCGTTGATAGAGCTGCTGCAGATGTAAACATTGCTCAAGCAACAGCAGTACATGCTCGGACTTTTTTTAATAGAGTAATGCCTCTTGCTAAGAATAAAGTTGTAAGTGAAGATGATTTTGATAATGCCATACAACAACGGGATGTGGCTGAATCTCAATTACGCAGAGCGGAATTGGCTAAAGTGGAAACTGAACGTCAACTTGCAAAAGCTGAATCTACATTGAAATATTATCAGGAGAAGCTGAACGATACACGAATATGTGCACCTTTTGATGGTTTGATAATTCGCCGTGACCGTGACCCCGGAACGGTTGTGGTGCCGGGCAGCAGTATAATGCAAATCATTTCGACAGAAGAGATGTGGGTATCGGCATGGATTGATGAATCAGCAATGGCCGAGTTGGCCATTGAGCAACCAGCCAGAGTTGTATTTCGCTCTGAACCTTCAAAATCTTATAACGGAATTGTGGTACGAATCTCACCCCTTGCTGACCGAGAGACACGGGAATTCCTTGTCAATGTTTCAGTTAAAGAGTTGCCCCCAAAATGGGCAGTAGGCCAGCGAGCAGAGGTTTATATACAGACAGGAAAAAAAGACAATGCTTTGCTTGTGCCCCAACAGGCAATTGTCTGGCAAAAAGGAAAACCGGGATTGTTTATTAGCAATAATGGTCATGCAAAATGGATAGATGTAAAAACCGGATTGCGAGGCATAGAATCCGTTGAAATAATAAGCAGCCTCAAAGTAAATGATATTGTAATCTGGGGCAACGATGCAAAAAATCCAATAGTTAAAAATTGTGCAGTGAGTATAAAATGAATCTTGCCAGCCGTGACATTAAGCATAATATTGGTAGATTTATTCTCACAACTATTGGCGTTGGGCTTCTTTTAATGATTGTAATGGGCATGGGCGGTATCTATCGTGGTCTTGTACAGGATGCCACATTGCTTATTGATAGATTATCACCGGATTTATGGGTGGTACAAAAGGATACTCGAGGGCCATTTGCTGAGATTTCACGGATACCGTCTAATCTTGAAGATAGAATATTGGCAGTTCCGGGGGTGTTGAGCAGTTGCGGCTTTGTTTCTCATACTCTGCAGCGTGAACGAAAAAATAAACCATGGAGAATTACAGTTCAGGGGCTTTCTTGGCCGCAAGACAAAGGCAATTGGCTGCCAATTGTTGCAGGTCGTCCCTTGTGGAAGGCACATTATGAAATGCTTGCGGACGAATCACTTAAATTACCTTTAGGTGAAAAGGTAAAATTTGGCAAAGATATTTATACAGTTGTCGGTCTCACTCGTGCGATGTCATCACCAGCAGGCGACGGGATGGCATTTTTCACGCTTACCGATGCACAATCAATCCAATTCGATACTTCGGGAGAAGCGACTCGACTGGAACGGTCGGCACGTTATGCTAGAGCAGAAAATCTTGATTTAGGATTAACTCAACCACAAACCATGGAACGTACGCTTGGTCCTGTCTCGCAGCTTCCTGCTTTGGGGCCTCCGGTTATAAGTGCTGTAGTTGTAAAAGTAAATAGAGGAATAAATCCTGAGCATGTGCAGTCAATAATTTCAAAATGGCCTGATGTGAGTGTTTATAGTTCTGAAAAACAGAGGCAGTTTCTCCTCTCAGGTGTAGTTGAACGCTCAAAGAAGCAACTTGGCCTTTTCCGCAGGCTGCTTATAATTGTATCTGCTATCATTATGGCATTGATAATTTATACCCTGACGATTGACAAACTACATGATATCGCAATGCTAAAATTGATAGGAGCCAGAAATATTGTAATTTTGAATCTTATTCTACAACAGGCTTTACTACTTGGAATTCTGGCATATGGAACAGCGTATATAATTGGTCATTGGACATTCCCATTTTTTCCACGCAAGGTTGTCTTGATTTCCCATGACTTATGGCTGCTGGCGGGAATTGTTATTTTGATTTCAATTTTAAGCAGTTTAATAGGAATTGCAAAAGCCTTAACAGTTGAACCTAATGAGGTACTTGCGTGAAACAGAATTCGAATAATCCTGTCACACTCAAAGCAGAAAATCTTACAAAGGTTTATGGAAGCGGACATACTGAAGTTGTAGCTGTGCGAAATGTTAGTCTCGCAGTATCGAGAGGTGAAATAGTGGCTCTTCTGGGGCCAAGCGGAGCAGGGAAATCAACTCTCCTTACATTATTGGGTCTTATTCGTCCACCAAACATGGGCAAAATTATTATTGATGATACAATAGTTTTTGAAAATCATAAGGCAAAAGTAAATGTTCGAACTTTTCGCCGTCAGAAATTCGGATTTGTATTTCAAAAAACCAACCTTATTCCTTTTCTTACCGCAGCAGAAAATGTACGTCTTGCGATGGAGATTGATGACCAGCCCGCGAAAGCATCACGAAAACGAGCAATGGAACTTCTTGAATATCTTGGAGTGGCAGAAAGAGCAGAAAATATGCCAAGCCAACTTTCTGGCGGTGAGCAGCAGAGAGTGGCTGTTGCCCGTGCATTAGCAAACAGACCGAGTTTAATTCTAGCCGATGAGCCGACAGCGGCTCTTGACAGTGTTCGAGGCCGACAGGTAATGGAACTTTTTGCCAAAGTTGCTCACGAACAAAATGCAGGTGTTATTGTTGTTACGCATGACCATCGTTCATTAGAGGTATTCGACAGAACGTTTGAAATGGAAGATGGGCAATTGCGGGAAAGCGGTTCTCAATGAAAAAGATTTTATTCAGGATAATGTTGTTGTCTTGCATATTCACGTTGACAGGGTGTACCGTGGGCCCGAATTATCACCGTCAAGAACCGAACATGCCTTTGACATGGTTTGGCAAAACAAAGCCAATAAATGACGATTACTCAAAGCTTGTCCATTGGTGGACAGAATTTAATGATTCAAATCTTACATCTTTGGTAGAAAGAGCAACAAATACGAATTTGGATTTATTACAAGCTCAAGCCCGTATTCGGCAGGCAAGAGCGGCCAGAGGCATTGCAGAAGGAGGTTTGTGGCCATCGGTTGATGCAGGCGGCTCATATACCCGAGGCCGAATCCCAATTTTCAATAATCCAAATCCACCAACACGAAATTTATTTCTAACAGGTTTAGATGCGGTATGGGAAATTGATATATTTGGAGGTATACGAAGAAACATAGAAGCCGCTGATGCAGATGTTCAATTCGCAATCGAAGACCATCGTGATATTTTAGTAACGCTTGTTTCAGAAGTTGCTATTAACTATTTTGACCTTCGTGGTTTTCAGCAGGAAATCGTTATTGCCCAAAATAACCTACAGGCCCAGCAAAAGACCGCGGAACTGACACATAAAAAATTTCAGGGTGGTCTTACAGGGTCATTAGATGTTGCCAATGCTGATGCACAGGTATCTACAACCGCTTCTACAATACCAAAGTTTGAGGCTTCTGCTCAACAGTCGATTTATAATCTAAGTGTCCTTCTTGGTCTTGAGCCAACAGCTTTGCTGAAAGAACTTTCAGCATTAAATCCAATTCCTCAGACATTGCCTCTGGTGCCAATAGGTATTCCGTCCGAGTTGCTTCGTCGTCGTCCTGACATAAGGCGTGCGGAAGCTGCAATACATGGGGCTACCGCCCGCATAGGCGTAGCAACTGCCGATTTATATCCAAAATTCAGCCTTACTGGCTCAGTAAATTTCCAAAACGACCAACTTCACGGATTGATTAACAGCAACAATGGTTTTTGGACTGTTGGACCTGCCGTAGACTGGCAAATATTCAGTGCAGGTAGAATTCGTTCTAACATCGAACTTCAAAAAGCTCTTAAGGAAGAATCGATGATTGCGTATCAAAAGACGGTTATAACAGCTCTCAAGGACGTTGAAAATGCATTGATAGCATACTCAAAGGAATATGAACGTCATAAGAATTTAACAGATGCTGTAGTTCATAATCGCAAAGCAGTAGACAACGCTACACAGCTCTATGACCAAGGGCTGACAGATTTTTTGAATGTTTTGGTTACACAACGTTCACTTTTTGTTTCAGAAGATGCTTTGGTGCAGAGTACCCATAATTTGTCCACTGACTTAGTAGCTCTTTATAAGGCTCTTGGCGGTGGTTGGAATACTGAACAATTAGCGATTTCTAAATAACTATGAGAGAGGGAAATGTTTTTTCAAATTAAGAGACAAACATAATTGAACTTTTAATTTTGTAAAACCTAAAATAACTTTCCTAAAATTAAAAATTATTAATTTATCTGATGTCCAAGTGTTTATACATATTTTGGAAAAACTAGGGTTAGGGAAAGTAAGTGGATTAGGTTTGATTCACTATGAGCCAAGTAACAGGTTCGTATATTTGTCTTGATGGTTTGCCGTACTTGAATAAATTTTCACTTGTGAGGAGATTTTTTTTCTGAGGCATGCCGTACCATACCCCCATCTTTTCCCAATTAAGGTATCCATACGCTTGTAGGTACCATACGATTTTGCGTGTACCAACTGAGCATTTTTGGGGTCAAAAGTTCTTAGTTTTTTTATCTATTCCCAGCCTGAAAGAATTGAGCCTCTATAGGGATGAAAAGTTAATTTTTGATAAGGTTCAGAAGGCGAGCAAGAGCTTTCTTGGGGTCTATGCCGCAGGCTTCCGACCATAAAATGAACTCTGTTATATCTACCCTACGATTAGCAGTCTCGCAGTTGTAAATATAGCTATGAGGCTTATTTATAAGTTTACCAAGTTCTCTTTGAGTGAGATTTGCCTTTTCTCGCATTTCCTTAAGAAATGAAGGCAAATGCCGGTACATCAGACTATGTTGAGGTTTTGTTGACATAAACCCTATTTTAGACTATATTTGGTCTGGCACAGGTTGTATGCCAAAATAATCGAGATAAAAAGATGCTTATTTGAGAGGTAGTTAAGGATGATTAAGTTTTCATGCAAATGTGGTAAAAATTATAATGTAGAAGAGAAATATGCGGGTAAGAATGTCAGATGCAAAAAATGCAATAATTTTATTATTGTTCCGCAAAATAAAACATCTGATAAGAAATTATCGGCAATAGGCAATCATCAAGTATCAGAGTATAACCAAACCACAATGACTATTCCTCCTAAATTGGTATTGGGCTTCTTTAGCATTGTAGGGCTTTTGCTTGTATTCTTTTTAATTTGGTTTTATTTTTTAAGGGATACATGGGAAAGAGATAATTATAATCGAATTTACGAAATGAGTTCTCAAGCGGATTCGAAGATTGTAGCAAAAGATTTTTATGCGGCATTGGATATTTATGAAGACATTCTTACAATTTTGGGTAACCGAAAGATTAAATCACCGCCATTTATACAAAAAAGTGAAAACATAAAATGTTCTTTTGAAAACACCAAAAAAGCATGCAATAAATGGGAAAATGAATTAATCCGAAATTGGATGAAGTCAATTGAACCCGACATGAACAATGTAAGGACATTCTCTAATTCAAAAAAATATAACGAAGCAATTAAAATATGTAAATCAATTCTCTTGAAAGAAAGGCCGCATATAAGAAATAAACAAGAAGAAATTAATGTAGCTATTTCTTCTGTCAATAACCTTATGGCTTTAGCTGAGAAAGGGGTAATTCAGGTTGCTGAAGAAAAAAAGGCAGCAGAAGAAGCTAAGAAAAAAGCTGAAGCAGAAAGAATTGAGGCAGAAAAAAAGGCAAAAATTGCTCACGAATTAGAAATTCAAGAAAAACGTAAACAAGAAAAAGCGGCGAAGGAAGCACAGCTACTTGCGAAAGAAGAAGAAAGAGGCCGTTTAAATGAAGAACGCATTTCAAATGGCTACTTATATCCTCAAGAAATGGCAGATACTATAATTAAATCTCTATTGGATAATAGAACACTCGTGCAAGCTTCTCTTGCGACTAGTAATATACCACAAATGTTAGATTATAGTATTCCGGGGAACAAAGCATACCCTCCAAAATGTGCTGAATTTGTTTATGCTGTTGAATACTGGACGCAAGGCGGCCTCTACAGAAAGGGACAATGTGATATCGCTTTAAACCCTATAATTTTGCCAGATGATATTGCCAAAAAATACAAATTGCAAGTTACATGGGAAATTAGATATGTATATGTTGATGGAACGCTTGTGGGGTTTTAAAAAAGACATTATTTACTTGAATTATTCCTAAAAGACAGTAGGATATATCTTTGTAGGTTTTGAGGATTTTAACTGCTTAAGGGAGGCGGAGAAAAGTTCTCATTTTCATTTTTTCGTTCGGAGAAATTCTGTAATTATTTTTTAGGAGGTAGGAAATGAGAAGAGTAGCATTGTTTTTGCTGTTTATTGTGACTATTCCTTTAACGTCATTAGCTGATTTATCATATGATTATTCAACGTATGCTTTTGTAGGTTATAAAGTTGGAAGTACATATCAGACTCTTTCAGATTCTCAATTTAATAAAACAGCATCTGCTTATAAATCAAGTTCCCCTTATCGAGCTGGCTCGCAAGCTTATCCGCTCTCAACTCCTAACCAATTTGGAACCGCAGGAATTTTCTGGCCTAGAGCAAACAGTAATGATGGCGTCTGGGCTTGGGCAGAAATGATTGGCACCATTACAGTCGATGATTCAATTGCTAATGCACAATTAAATATACAATATGAAGCTGCTAATAAGCCTTCAGATATTCAACCTTCCAATGCGAGTTATTACATGGCAATAGGGAAAAACGATTTTTCGACAATCCTTTTTGAATGTTCATCCTTTGGCACCGCATCATTCTCTTTGCCTGTAAATGGTGGTGATAGATTTGACTATTACTTATATTATTCTATCGGTTCAGAGTATCAGCCTGTTTATAATAGTTCTTTATTTGTAACGGGGACTATAGCTACATTCACCCTTATCCCCGAACCCACAACCATATCCCTTCTCGGCTTAGGTCTTTTAGCATTAAGAAGAAAGAAATAATTCGACTATGTTTTTGAGGAATGAAAATGAAGAAGTATTTTATTGTGCTAATGGCTATTATTTCGATGTTAATTTGCTCATGGCAGGGGCTGGCAGTATCGCAATATACAATTACCGACCTTGGTACGTTAGGAGGAAATTATTCTTGTGCTTATGGCATCAATGACAACGGTCAGGTTGTAGGACATAGTTCGATTGCTGGAAATTCTACTGTGCATGCCTTTTTATATGAAGGTACCATAATGAAAGACCTTGGTACCTTAGGAGGAACTCGCTCTTGGGCTTCTGGCATTAATAACAATGGTCAGATTGTAGGAAGTAGTTACTTTGATAGTACTGAGATACAACATGCCTTTTTGTATGATGGTATCAATATGAAAGACCTTGGTACGTTAGAAGGATGTTTTTCTGAGGCTCTTGGTATTAATGATAGTGGTCGGGTTGTAGGACGCGGTTCAACTAATGGATGGTCAAACATCCATGCTTTTTCGTATGATGGTTCTACATTGAACGACTTTGGTATGCTTTCTAAAGCTAGTAGCATCAACAGCAATGGTCAGATTGCAGGATACGCTTATTTTAATGGTATCTGGGGGTTCCGTGCTTGTTTGTATGATGGTGGTACAATGAAGGAGCTTGGCACCTTAGGAGGAGATTATTCTCATTCTGAGGCTTACGGTATAAATGAGAATGGTCATGTTGTAGGTTACAGTTACATGACGACTGGAAATTTTTATAAGCATGCTTTTTTGTATAACGGTACTATAATGAAAGACCTTGGCGTATTAGGAGGCAATGTGTCTGAAGCTTATGCCATAAATGATAGCGGTCAGGTTGTAGGATATAGTTCGATTGCTGGAAATGACTACCATGCTTTTTTGTATGAAAATGGCAATATGATTGACCTCAATAATTTATTGCCAACAGGTAATAATTGGACTGTCAATTATGCCTACGGTATTAACGATTCAAGTCAAATTGTTGGGTATGGTAGTATTGGTGGTCATAACCATGCCTTTCTTATGACCCCAGTTCCCGAACCATGCACAATCGCTCTTCTCGCTCTCGGCACTTTGCTCCTTCGCAGACGAAAGAGTTAACTCAAGTTGTCCTTCTATATAGATTTCTCAGAGGCAGGCTTGTCCTGCCTCTTTTACGGCACGATGGGTAAAAATCTGACCTTTACGCAACAATACACAAAGGTTCCGCCGAAGTGTATTCGTCCATATGTCTTTATCTATGCGGATTTTTTGAGGTAACTTGAAACAAGACATTATTTAGTTGAACTAGTCCTAAAAGAGAGTAGGATATATCTCAGTAGGTTTGAGGATTTTAACTGCTTTAGGGAGGCGGAGAAAAGTTCTCATTTTCCATTTGGAAATCTAATTGAGAGAAATTCTATAAATTTAGTTTTAGGAGGTTGGGAGATGAAGAAGATAGTTCTGTTAATAACATTAGTTAGTGCAATTCTGATTAGCCATGCAAAGGCTGCACCACAATATACACTTACAGACCTTGGGACGTTAGGAGGAACATATTCTTTTGCGACCTGCATTAATAACAAAGGACAGGTTGCAGGAGATAGTACTGCGAGTGATAATTTAAATTATCATGCCTTTCTATATGATGGTACTACAATGAAAGACCTTGGAGCTGGTAATGATGCTATCGGCATCAATAATAACGGTCTTGTTGTAGGAGGCACTTATTCAGGTGTTGCTTTTTTGTATAATGGCACAAGCATACAAAGCCTTGGTACTTTAGGAGGGAGATTTTCTATTGCTAATAGTATCAATGACAAGGGTCAGATTGTGGGTGTTAGTTTGCCTAGAAGAAATTCTACATACCATGCCTTTTTGTATGAGGGTAGTACAATGAAAGACCTTGGCCTTGGAGACAATTCACACGCTATTAGCATAAACAATAATGGTCAAATTGTAGGAGCTATTAGTGGACATGCTTTTTTGTATGCTAATGGTAACAAGACAGATATTGGTTCATTAGGGGGCTCGTCATCTGCTCTTGGCATAAATAACAATGGTCAAATTACAGGATATAGTTACAATCTTAAAGATGAGGAACGTGCTTTTTTGTATGATGGCACTACAATGAAAGACCTTGGTACTTTAGGACACGCATCTCGTGGTTGGGGCATTAATGATAGTAGTCAGGTTGTAGGTAATAGCTACACTTTAGAAAATTCGGAACATGCTTTCTTATATGATGGGACGAAGATGATAGATTTAAATTCTTTGGTATCTGTAAGTGGCGGTTGGGTATTAGAACGTGCTACCTGTATTAATAATTTAGGCCAAATTGCGGGACAGATGACCGATGGTAATGTCACTCATGCTTTTTTGATGACACCGGTTCCGGAACCCTGCACAATCGCTCTTCTCGCTCTCGGCGGTTTGCTCCTTCGCAGAGGAAAGAATTAAATCAAATTATCCTTCTATGGATTCTCAGAGGCAGGCTTGTCCTGCCTCTTTTTGTTAGTAACAAAATAATATTTATATGGAGAACCCATGATTCCAGAGCAAATTAAATTGAGCCGTGAAGCATTATACGAAAAGGTCTGGACGACACCTATTGCTAGGCTGGCGAAAGAATTCGGTATAAAAGATTATTATTTAAGGAAAATCTGCCATGCAAACAATATAC
The DNA here is from genome assembly GCA_001825665.1 of Planctomycetes bacterium GWF2_41_51. GTDB lineage: Bacteria > Planctomycetota > Phycisphaerae > Sedimentisphaerales > UBA12454 > UBA12454. Next base: position 17,862 of record MHXZ01000085.1, read on the forward strand.
CTATGCCCATAGGAGGTTATTGGTCAAAACTTGAACACGGCAATGCTCCAGAAAAAACGCCTTTGCCAAACATTAATGAACAACAAGATATTACATTGCTGACAAAGACTAATTCGAGACCAGCAAAAAGATTACCTCTTATACCGCAGTCAAGATACAGTGCTGAAGGAGTGTTAGTAAAAAAAACCATGAGAAACCCACACAACCTTATTGCAATTACTAAGCGGCATTTTGATAAGGACAGAGTTGACCATGTAGGTTTGGCTCATACGCATGAGGGAGTTAATATAAGTGTCACCCCGAAATTGTTCAATCGAGCACTTAGAATTATGAATACAGTTGTACGATATTTTGAGAGAAGAGGAAATAAAACAGTTACTGAACCATTTAATACTCGCATTGTATTTGACAAGGTAAGCGTGCCTATTCGTATCAGAGAAAAATATACAACCAGACCTTACACAAATAAAGCTTCAGATGAATTGCGGAAACTAGAATATATTCTAACCGGCAATCTCATTTTCGAGATAAATTTGTATCCCAAACGTTCGTGGATGGATAATGAGAAGTTCAAAATAGAACAACATATAAGAAACATTATTGAAACTATTATGAAATATTCCATTACAGAGGAAATTGACAGGCGAGAAAGGGAGGAAGCCGAACGCATCAGAAAGATTGAAGAAGAAAAACTGGCGGAAGAACAACATAAATACGAAATGGAGTGTGCCAAATGTGAGCAGCTTAAAAAAGATGCTTCGGTTTGGAATCAATGTCAAGAGATAAGGAATTATCTAAAAGCAGTAGAAGAACGTGCTTTGGTAATAAATGGAAAAATTGAAAATGGCAGTGAAATGGATTTATGGTTAAAATGGGGTCTATCTTACGCAGATGAAATTGACCCTGTCCACAAAATAGTGGGATAGAACAATTTTTCGCTTGCCTGAAGCATTTTCTGCGGTATGGTGTGCTCCCACAATGGAAGAGCAAATAATAGATAATATTGTAGCAATAACAAGAAATCAGCTATATGAGCGGGTATGGTCGTTGCCTCTTAAAATCCTTGCGAGGGATTTCGGAATCAGTGATGTCCGGCTCGGCAGAATATGTCGTAAGCATGGTATCCCATTGCCCGGTATTGGCTATTGGGCAAAATTTAAATCAGGTAAAGAAGTAGGGAGGAAAGAACTGCCGCCCATTGTTAATAGGTCAATACAATCTTTTCCTATAATCCCTGAACCGATAATCAATGATAAGAGGGGAATTAAGCAATTAGAGAAACAAGCATCCACGTGGAACAATTGCCAAATAATTAGAGCGTATCTTAAAGCTGTCGAAGCAGAAGCAGTTAAGAAATTCGGCGAAATTGAGCAGGGCAGTCCTATCGACAACTGGCTCAAATCTTGCTATAATTATGTCGAGCCTCTTGACCCGGCGACTAAGCTGGTCGAGTGGTTCGAGAGGGACTCGAACCCCATCGTCCGGGACTGTGAAAAAGATGTGAAAACTCTATTTCTGGCTATACAAAAAAGGCAAAAAAGGGGTGTGTTTTGAGTACGAAAACAGCGTTTTTGAGCTATGGCGGCATATTGGCTAGTCAATATCGTGTTTCAGGTACCTGTGAGCTTACGCTCTTGAAGGTTCGACTCCTTTCATCCGCATTTTCATCGATTTTTCCCAACCTACAGGTTCTTCAGTAGGATATTGGCCTCAGATTTATCTATTGTTTCGCTGAATTTATGCAGGCAATCGGAAAGTTTATCCAATTCTTTTGATCTCAAAACCGGTACATTTTTAGTTCCGTGATGCTCGAGCCGGTCTATGACAAATTTGACCGTTATCTTGTCAACATCGATGGCAGGCTGATAGGCATATTCTCTTTCTTTGTTCCTGACTTCTGACAAAACTCCGGATTCAGATAGTTGATATAAAAGCTGTCTGACTAATCGAACAGGTATCTGCAAATCATGAGAAAGCTGGGGGGCGTCTGGAGCTTTCTCTCCAACAGTGAATTTTTTTACTATCCACTGCACAATAAAAAGTGAAAGCAAAGTTCTGTAGGATTTACTTGCCGAGAGACAATCAGGTTCGAATTCATAAGTCTCAACGTTTTGAGTTGCGAAGGACAATTCTGCTCCGAATAAAACTATGAGCCAGCTTGTTTGCAGCCAAATTAAAAAAAGCGGTATTGCCGCAAAACTGCCGTAGATAGCGCCGTATTTGGCGACACCAATCTGGAAGTTTACATATATCCACTGCACGAACTGAAAGATGGTTCCTGCAACGATGCCGGCCAGAAGGGCTGATGTGAATTTTACTTTTGTGTTCGGCATAAAGGCGAATATGAATGTGAAAAGAATCCAGACTGATACATAAGGAAGCATTTTCAACGGCAGCCAAAATAAAAGTCCGAGATTTTGAAGCATAGGAATTTTCGTTGTTAAAGTTTGAAACTGACTGTTTACGAAAATTGTTAAACTTCCAGAAATTGCAAGAAGGATGGGACATATAAGAAACATAGAAATGTAATCGCTGAATTTCCTACCGAGCGATCGAGGCTTTATCACGCCCCAAATTTCATTAAATGAATTTTCGATATTACTCAATACCTTTATTATAGCCCAGAACAGAAATATCACTCCAATACCCGCGATTAGTCCGCCGCTGGTTTCTTCAAGCATTTTATTTGAAAATTCGATAATTCTTGTGACGACTTCCTGCTGACCCTGTGTCCTTTCAAGAAGCTGTTCTTCAACTTGTTTTTGCAGGCCGAACCCTTTGGCGATTGCGAACATAAGCGCAACAATAGGAACCATTGAAAGAAGGGAGTAGAATGTCAGAGCGGATGCTTTGAATCTGCATTTGTTCTCGTTAAAACCGCGGTAAGCGAGAACAATTACTTGGAGAAGGCGGAATAAGAAGAATTTACGGCGGGGCTGATCCTTTAGACGCATTCTCCAAAGGTCGGTTTCAATAAAATCAATCCACTTTTTAAACATCTCAAGCTCTTTCTTTAAATATTATTTAATAGATGATATTACATATATCTTGTCTATAATGCAAGACTTACAATAATTTGTTTATATGGTCAGAATCCTTTTTTTGTGGTTCATCCAAATTACCTATATTCAAGAAATTCCCTAAATTAGACCGATAAAAGATATGCAGTATTATGTTTGAAGCTATTGAATATTATCAGAGTCTTGCTGAAAAGTTTGACAGCCGGATATTGTTTGTTCCGGGTATTATCGTTGTTCTGGTTGGCCTGTGCATCTGGCTGGCGGGGCTTCGATGGCGGAAAGTGCTGGGCGCTTTGGCCGGCGGGTGCTTTTTGGCGGGAATAGGTTTATGTATCGGAAACTATGGTTTGCCGGTGATTATTACTGTTACATTAATTGGAATTGCTCTTGGAGCGTTGATTGAAAAAGTTATGCTCGGAATTTTCGGAACAGCGTTGGCAGCGGCGATTGTTATTACAGCGGCTTCAACGATTGTCGAGCAGCGATACGAAACATCAAACAATTATCCGCGATGGGCGGAGTATGAAGCAGATGATGCGGTTATAAATTTTCCGCAGGCAATCGAAATTACTAAAGGAACGGGTCATTATATTTTGTCAGAAATAATTGAAAACGTTAAATCTTCTCTCGCGTCTGTCGCATCTGCGAGTACTGCGATACTGATTGCGGGATTTGCCGCGATGATGCTGCCTCGGATTTTTATTGCGGCTGTTTCCTCGTCGTTCGGCTCGGCTGTGATTTTCGTGGGAATGATAATGCTTTTATTTTATAAAGGTTCAAAACCTGTAAATTTTATATCGGACAAAGGCTCGTTTTACGCTATGGTTATATTTGTTATGATAATTTTCGGGACTATGGTGCAGCTCGTCCTTTCGCCGCCGGCAGCGAAAACTCAAAAAGCAGGGCCGGAAAAAAATGGAGATAAAAAATGAATCCCGCAGCTTTTAAAAAAAGAAAGTGCGGACGTTTTGGAATATACGTTATTATAAATTGATATTGAAAGAAGGTGCGGGATGAATATATTTTTTGTTCTTGCTCAGACGGCTGAAAAACAGCAGCAAATTGTACCAATGGATGTTTTTTGGCAGCAGATAGCGAAGCTCGGCTGGTTCGAAGCGCTTATAGCTGTTTCATTTGGGGCTGTTTATCTAATTTACGGCTGGCGCATATTCAAAGTACTGGCGGTTGTCAGCTTTGGAATGATCGGGCTTTTCGCGGGTATGCATCTTGGCGACAAAATGGGTTCGCAGCTATGGGGAGGTGTGTTCGGACTTATCATACTTGCGGTTCTTTCAATTCCGCTTATGCATTGGGCTGTAAGTATGCTCGGAGCGGCTGCGGGAGGGATTGTAACAGGATGTATCTGGTATGCGGTCGGATTGCCGCAGCAATATATATGGGCAGGAGTGATTATAGGCATTGTGGCCGGCGGAATGATTTCGTTTATCGTATTCAAAATCGCTGTTATGCTTTTTACAAGTCTCGGCGGGGCGATGCTGATTATCACCGGGCTGCTTTCACTTGCGCGGCTTTATGAAAAACATCAAACTGGGGATGCCGGTTTTGTATATTCACTCGTAAATGAATATAACTGGTTTATGCCTGCGATTTTAATATTTACAACTTTTATAGGTATCGTAATTCAGCATAAACTTGTCAAAGGCTCGTCCGACTGGAAGCTGTAGTTCGATGCAATTGATTTTTTTTGATTCGGGAGATTGCCAGTGGATGAGATTATAGGATTGATAGGCGGTTCAGGTATTGGAGATGTATTTGAACAGCAGCTTGAAAATATTCGCAAAGTCAAAATAAATACGCCGTTTGGGTTGCCAAGCGATAAAATAATGATTGGGACTTTTGGCGGGAGGCAATTGGCTTTTATAAACCGCCACGGAGAAGGGCATACATTAAATCCATCAATCGTGCCATTTGCCGCGAATATTTATGCGCTGAAAAAATTAGGTGTAACAACTGTTATCGGGACTACGGCTGTCGGTTCGCTTACACAAAGAATGAAACCTAAAGACCTTGTAATAGTTGACCAGGTGATTGATAAAACATTTAAAAGACAAAATACTTTCTTTGATAGTATTGCCGCGGTTCATTGCGAACTTGCAAAACCATATTGCGACAGACTGAGAAAAGTAATTTCGAATGTTTCAGGTAAAATAGGTTCTACGGTTCATAAAAAAGGAACTTATGTTTGCATGGAAGGGCCGCAGTTTTCGACAATTGCGGAATCATTGATGCACCGAAAATGGGGCGGCGATCTGATAGGAATGACTGCAATGCCGGAAGCGAAACTTGCCAGAGAGGCCCAAATGTGTTTTGCTCTTATTTCTATGGTCAGCGATTACGATTGCTGGAGAACGCCGAAGAAAAAAGCTGCGGCACCCGAACTTTTGAAGGAAATTATAGGTAATTTGAACCAATCAACGGAAAATACAATAAAATTGATAGAGGCATCGCTGAAATCGAAAGAGGTTTTCTGCGATGAAACCTGTATGTGCAGAAAAAGCCTGGGGTTGGCAGTTTGGACGAAAGAAGAGCAAATCAGTAAGAAACATTCCGAAATACTTAAAATTTTGAGAAGTTAAAAAAGGCTTGATAAATGCCGAGAAAAATGGATAATCGGCAAGCTCAATGGGGCGGTTAGCTCAGTTGGCTAGAGCGCCTGCTCGACACGCAGGAGGCCACAGGTTCAAGTCCTGTACCGCCCACTAAAAAAACCTTATTTCTGCTTCAAAAATCAAGTTTTTCTCATTTTTATACTACTAAAATTAACTTATTTAAAGTTCTAGCGTCCAGCCAGCGTCCGGCTTCACCCCACTTTTAGTAATGAGGTAGTGCTCTGGCAGTCTATTTTTAGGTGATTATTTGAGAAAGAGAAGAGCAGGTGGTTCAGAGTCAATTCTTTTAGAAAAATCACTTTTAACTTGAATAACCCATAAAAGAGAATAGAATATATCTTTGTTTATAAATGAGGCTTTAACTGCTGGGAGGCGAAGAAAAGTTCTCATCTCTAATTAACTCATTCGGAGAAAGTCTCTAATTATTATTTTAGGAGTTTGAGAGATGAAGAAAGGTTTACTTTCTATCCATAAAAAATTATGGTTGGTAGCATTCGTATTAATTTTCTCTTTACATGCACAAGCAACGTAATGGTTTGCACTGGGTTCCGGAAGTCTGGCGAAAGTGCTTCCCTTTAGTCTTTCCTCTATAGCAGACGGTACCATTCAATTAGGCAGCCTTACAAATGATTCAAAAGTTATCTATCGTTTTTATCTACCGCCAGTTGTGGGTAGTTTAGATATTACCTATTTACGCATCGATATCTATGGTGTATGTCGTCAGCAAGAATGGCACAAAAGAAGTTCATTTCTAAGAGAGCTTTTTCGGCTCCACTACGCTCATTCTACTATTAACTTTTT